>PMHP01000030.1 GCA_003158195.1 Vulcanimicrobiota bacterium
GTTGCCCGTTCGACTGCGCGCCGGAGGCGCTCCGCTCACGGTGACATGGGGGGTTCTAGGAGATCTTGCGCGTCGCTGTCGGCGGGGGCGCGGACGGACGGGTGCGCGTCGAAGACCATTACGCGGCGATCGTGCGGGTCGTATGCGGGCCAAGCTGCGACGCCGGGACACGCGGGCGTACCGGTCTGCGCGAACGCGATCCAGCAACCGTGTAGCGCCGCGGCGATCTTGCGGTCCGTATCGTCGAAGAGATCCGCGTCGTAGTAGTCAAAGACGAACGGAATCTCCGAACCGTGCGTGGCGCTGGGCCGGCGGGATGCGAGCAGGCTCCAAACGTAGTCGAAACGATACAGGTACGCCCGCGTCCCGGCTGTTGCCGTGCGCGCGGCGACCCAGCGTGCGGGCGCGGTAAAGTACGCGACGTCCTCGTCGCGGTTCGTCCCAATGATAAGCGGCACGCGCGCGCCATGCGCCAGTGCAACGGCCGGCGGCGCTTGCACGACGCAACCGTCGAGCATTGGCCCGATTTGGTCGTCGTCGCTTACCGCGGCTAGCCGATCGATCGGCAGCGAACGTAGTTGTGCCGCGGTCGCGCCGGCACCCGGCGATCCCAGCGCCGTCGCGACCTTGGCGCCTTGTGTTTGCGCTTGTGCGAGCGTCGGCCACCGGGCCCAGAGACCGCCCGCAGACTCGGAGATCACCTTGCCGAAGAGGCCCTTCGCGGCATCCGACGATGCGAGTATCAATGCGTCTTCGGCCCCGGCCGATTCGCCGAACAACGTCACGTTGGAGGGGTCGCCGCCGAACGCGGCAATGTTGCGTTGCACCCAGCGCAACGCTGCGATCTGGTCGAGCAGACCGAAGTTTCCGGTCCGGCAGTCGCCTTGCTTGCCACCGAGCGCGGGATGCGCGAAGAAGCCGAGTATGCCGAGGCGATAGTTTAACGTCACGAGGACGACGCCGTCGCGTGCGAACGCGCTGCCGTCGTAGAACGTCTGCGAGCCGGTGCCGTTGACGTTCCCGCCGCCGTGCAGCCACACCATGACCGGGAGGCGCGTCGCGCGCTCGACCGGCGTCCAAACGTTTAACGTCAGGCAATCCTCGCTCGTCGATTCGGCGCGACTGCCGGCGGGGACGCGCCGCGGCGGACCGGCCTGCGGACACGAGGAGCCGTAGTCGTCGAAGGTGCGCACGCCGCTCCACGCAGTGGGCGGCGCAGGTGCGCGCCAGCGCCGTTCGCCCACCGGCGGCGCCGCGTATGGAATGCCCTTGTACCTCGCGACGCCGTCGCTTACCACACCGGCGACAAGGCCGCTCTCGATTCGCACGCTCGCGCTGTCCTCTGCGGATTGCGCGGCCGGCGCGAGGGCGAGCAGCCCCAGCGTCGCGAGCGCCGCCGCTCGCCTCAGCCGGCCCACCCTAGGTATACTCGAACAAGAACGCCCAGCGGTCGGCGAGTTCCGCGACGACTTTGTGGCGGGGTTTGCCGACGCCGTGACCCGCCTTCGGCTCGACGTACAAGAGGATCGGCGCGACGCCGGACGTCGCGGCTTGCAGCCGGGCCGCGAACTTTCGCGCGTGCATCGGATCGACGCGGCTGTCCGATTCCGCCGTCTCGATCAGCATCGCGGGATAGGCCACGCCGTCGCGCACGTTGTGGTAGGGCGAATAGCCGCGCAAGATCTCTGCGTCACGGGGAACGTCCGGGTCGCCGTACTCGGCGATCCACAGACGCGCGATCAAGAACCGATGGAAGCGCAGCATGTCGGTAAGCGGAACGACGCAGACGACGGCGCGCACCAGCTCGGGTCGCTGCGTCGCGACGACCGCGACCAGCAAGCCGCCGTTGCTTCCGCCGAACACGGCAATCCGCCGCGCGTCCGCGATCCCGCTCGAGCCCAAGTACTCGATCGCCGCAATGAAATCGTCGAACACGTTTTGCTTGGACTCGAGCATCCCCGCGCGATGCCAGGCCTCACCGAACTCGCCGCCTCCGCGGAGGTTTGCGACGGCATAAACGCCGCCGGCATCGAGCCACGGCAACAAGCTCGGCACGAACGACGGCAACAGCGAGACGTTGAACCCACCGTAGCCGTACAGCACGGCGGGCGCGCTGCCGTCTCGCGGGGCGTTCTCCCGCGAGATCACGTCGATCGGAACGCGGGTACCGTCCTTCGAAACGAACCAGTGTTGCTCGACGCGATACTTTGCCGGATCGAATCCGGATTCGACCGCTTCCCACGTCGAAATCACCGTCTCGCGCGGTCCGGCCCGCGCGCAGCTCACGACCGGCGCGGAAAAGTACGAGGCCGAGAGCAGGTAGAGCGCGTCGTCGTCTTCGTGCGAACTCCAACCGAAAAGGCTCTCGGCCGATCCATCGATGCGCTCGAGGCTGCCGTCGGCGCGCCGGACACGCACGACCGAGCGCACGTTCTCGAGATAATGGAGCGCGAGTCCCGCTTTGGTAACGGCGATGCCGTCCAAGGCGGCCGGCCCCTCCGGGACGATCTCGCGCCAGCGTTCGCGCGCCGGCGTGCGCGGGTCGACTTCAAAGACGCGGAAATGCGGCGCGCCGTCGTTCGTGCGCACGAACAGGCCGTCGTTCGAGGGTTGAACGTCGAAGACGGCATCGAATCCCTCAGCGATCGGGATGAACCGCAACGGCGCGCAACGGGTATCGGCAAGGTACGCGTCGCCGCGCGCCCAGCCTTCGTTCACCGTCGCGACAAGCCAGCGCCCGTCGGCCGAGCTTGCGAGGGCGATCGTCTCTTCGGGCTTGCGTCCGTCTCCGAAGATGCGTTCGTCATCCTCCCAGCGATGCCCCAACGCATGGCGGTACGCGCGTGCATCGTAATCGCCGCCGGGCGGGTAGCGCGTATAGTAGAAGCCGCTCTCGTCGGGGAACCACGCCAGGCTCGTGTAACGCGTATCCGGGATCGTCTCCGCGAGGCGGATTCCGTTCGCAACCTCGAGCACGTACAGCGTGCTGCGTTCGCTCCCGCTCCGCGACACGCCGAAGGCGACGAACGTTCCGCGCGGACTCGGGAACCACCAGTCGATCGCGGTCAACCCGCTCGGATCGACGAGGACCGGGTCGATCAGCACCCGGTCGCTCCCGTTCTCGCGCACGTACAGTTTCGCTTGTTCCGCGGTCCCGCGGCGCGCGCAGAAAAATGCGCGACCGTGGCGAACGACCGGCGTGCCGAGCGAATCGATGCGCAGCAGTTCGTCGAAGCGCTGCGCGAGCGACGCGCGTAACCCGATCGCATCGAGGACGGAACGAGTCCGGGCGTTCTGCTGCGTAGTCCAGGCGATCGTCGCCACCTCATCCGCGTCTTCGAGGTATTCGAACGGATCCGCGGCGCGGCTCTGAAGATTCATCCCGCTCGCTTTTTGCGCTCCGGCGTGCGCAGACCCGTCGCGTCGCGAAGGATGCGCGCCCAGCGGTCGTAGATGTCGTCGACGTAGTCGCGCGTTTCGTGGAACGGCGGCACCCCGCGATAGTAATCGACCCAACCTGGGCCGGCGTTGTACGCGGCGAGTGCGGCCGCGTACGGGTCGGGATAGACGCCGTCGTACGCGGCAACATAGCGCCCAAGCAAACTCGCCGAACCTTGCATCGCGTCGTCCCAATCGAATGGGTCGATCCCCTCGGTCGCAGCGGTCTCGAGCGAGAACTGAGCGATGCCGACCGCGCCTGCGGGCGAGAGCGCGTCGGGCGCGAACCCCGACTCCTGGAGCAGGACCGAACAGAAGAATCCGTAGGGCAGGTGGTGGTGCCGCGCGATCGCGATCGCACGCGTCGCGAAGATCAGCGCATCAAAGGGGTCCAGGCGATGGTTGCTGCGCACGATCGAGTGGACGACCCCGAGTGTTGGACCGCCCGGAATCGGGGTATCGTACAGAAGTCGCAATCCACGGAGTTCGTCGGCGACCAGGGGCATCCGCCAGCTTTGCGTACGATCTTCGAGGACGGCAAATCGGACATCCCTTGTTTCGAAGGCCGGGGACTGGCCGCATGGGGTCGCGACGGATGCGACGAGCGCCAAGAACGCGGGCAGGTACCGGCTGACGCTCGGCCCAAGAGCGTAAGCAGAGTACCTAGCCAAGAAGGATCGGAGTGTCGGAAGGTTCGTATGAAGGTGGCGGCGTCATGATGTTCTTCATATCGCTTCTCATCGTGCTGGTCGTCGGCGACCTGGCGTCTACGTTCCTCTACCACGTTCCGCAGCATCTTTGGGGCAAGCTCCATCTGCGGACGCACCACGATCGCAGCCGGTCGTACTGGGATCACGCGGTGATCTCCAAAGATCCCGAGGTAATGCTCGACGGGCTGCTCGGAGCGCTGCCGTACATGCTGATCGCGGCTCCGCTGTGTTTCCTCGGTCCGTGGTCGGCCTTCGGAGCGCTTCTAGGACTGATTCTCGGTCAGCTCCACGTCTGGTGGCGCCACACGACCGATCTCGGCTGGGTCAGCCCGCCGTGGGTCCGGCGCATCTGCAGCGCGCTGCAGATCGTTCTCCCAGAGGACCACGACGGCCATCACCGCAACCCGGACATCGAATTCGGCGATATCTTTCGCTTTTACGATGCCCCGGCTCGCGCGTTCCTCACCTACGTTCGGGCCGTGCAACGGCGCCGCCGNNACGGCGCTAAAGCGACTACAACGGATCCGGGCGCTCCGGCTGCTGCGAACGACTCAGCGCGCGTAGCGCGCGGAGAACAGAGGGTAGATGACCAAACGCGTCCTGTTACTGATTTCGGATACCGGAGGCGGTCACCGCAGCGCGGCAAACGCGATCGTCGCCGGTCTCGACGAGGTCGAGACGGGGCCGCACGGCGAGCCGCTCCATTTCGAACATCGCATCGACGACGTCGCGTCGCACTGCAGCTTCCCACTTTCGCAACTGGGGCCCGCCTATAGCGCGGCCCTTCGTTTCGCGCCACCCGTTTACGGCGCGCTCTATCACGCAACCAACGGGCGCAAACGTTTCCGCAGCGTGATCCGTTTTTGCGAGCCGCTCTATCGCGAGCGCCTGCGCGACCTCTTCCTCTCCTACCGGCCCGACGTCATCGTTTCGGTCCACCCGCTGCTCAACCACGCGGCCCTGCGCGCGCGCTCGGACGCGGGGCTGGGGAACGTGCCGGTCATCACCGTCGTTACCGACCTCGGTAAAGTCCACGAGGGCTGGCTCGTTCCCGAAGTCGACGCCGTCGTCGTGCCGGCGCAGGAAGTCTACCAGCGTGCTCGCGAGCGCGGCATCCCCAAGGAACGGATCTACCAGCTCGGCCATCCGGTCCATCCGAAGTTCGAGTGCGTGGCGGATACCAAGGCACAATTGCGCGTCAAGCTCGGGCTGCCGGCTGAAAAAACGATCGCGCTGCTCATGGCCGGCGGCGAAGGCGGCGGCAAGCTCCTGCCGACGACGCTTGCGCTTGCGAAATCGAAGCTGCCCTTGCACATGGTCGTCGTCACCGGCCGTAACAAAGCGCTGCGCACGAAGCTCAATGAGCTCGCGCCGAGTTTGCCGACGCCGATGACGGTGCTCGGGTATTGCGACAACGTCGCCGAGTTGATGCGCGCGGCCGACCTTTTGGTCACGAAGGCCGGCCCGGGGGCGATCGCCGAGGCCAGCCTCGCCGAAGTGCCGGTCGTCGTGTACGATTTCATCCCGGGACAGGAATACGGCAATCTCAAGTATGTCGAAAAAAACGGAATCGGCGTGGTGGCGCTGGGTTCCTCGGACGTCGTGCGATCGGTGCGCCGCATCGTAACGAACCTGGAGCGACTCCAAGTGATGCGCGACGCCCAGGCGATCGTCGCGCCGCGCGGCAGCTCCCGGCGCATCGCCGAGTTGATTGCCAATATCGCCTTCGGGGAGCCGTCGGACGCTCCGCCGCTCAAGCCAAGCGTCGCCGCCGCCGCATTGTAAGGACCTTTTGTAACCTTTTGGTAAAGGACGGGTTAGATAGGGGTCCGGACGCTCGCGCGACGTTTTTGGGCGTGCGATACTTGCCGAAAATGTGACGGGAATCTCTTTGAATCGGCCCCAGGGGGCGTTGACCACCAGCCGATGAAGAAGATTGTCAGTCGAAATCCTTGCCGGGAGTACCGACCTGCTTCCTTCATTGTCCCTCATGGCGCGCCAAAGTCCGGACGCCAAGCGCTCCGCAGGTTTGTTGCGCGAGCTCGTCGCGATCCACGCACGCTTTCCGACGCTCTTCGAAGAGCAGCGAAGCGGCATGGTTCTCTTCGACACCGAGGGCAATCTCGTAAGCGCGAATCGCGCGGCGCTCACGTTCTTGGGCGTCACCGTGGAAGATCTGGCGCCGCGGCGCTACGGCGCGTTCATCGAACGGACCCGTAGGGACGAGGCGCGCACCGCGTTCAGCCGGGCCGCCGCCGGAAATATCGTCGAAACGGTGACGCGAGTGACGGTCGCCGGCGGGGAGCACGTCGACATTCGGATGACGTTGATGCCCGCGATCGCCGAGGGCACGATCGTCGGCGTCTACGGAAGTGCCGGGCTCATCGGTTACGGCGAAGGCACCGCGCGAAAAATCCAAGAGTTTCTCGGACTGTTCGCGCACCATTCCGACGCCGTTCTTGCGCTCGATACCGCCGGATACTGCATCGAAGTCAATCCCGCATGCGAACGGCTCACCGGTTACGACGCGAGCGAGTTGCGTGGCCGCTCCTATCTTTCGCTCGTCGCGTCCGACGAGCGCTTCAGTGCGCGAAAAACGTTTGCGCGCGTCCTGCGCGGCGAACCGACTCGTGCGGACACCGTCGTACTGCATCGTGACGGCGGGCGCATCGAGCTTGCAGGCACGTGCGTTCCGATCGTCGTCGACGGCATCGTGGCCGGCGCCTACCTGATCGGGAGCGACGTCACCGAACAGCGACGCCTTGAGGCAGCGGAGCGCGAGCAGACGGAACGCCTCCGCACGCTCTACCTGCTGGCGGCGTCGACGAGTCAGAGCGCCGAGGGTCAGATCGTCTCAGCGCTCGAGCTCGGGTGCAGGCTGCTGAATTGCGATGCCGGCTACGTGAGCCGCATCGACGACGGCAGCGTCCGGTACCTTTACGCGGCGGGGCAGACGCGCCGCGGCGCATGCTCGATGGAGCCGGCGGAGGATTCGCTTCACCGCTTCATCTTCGAAACGCCGCAGCCGGTATCGTTTGACGATTTTCACGTCGGTCAGGTTCGTTCGATGATCGGAGCGCGCATCGCAATCGGCGGTATCGATTTTGGAACGCTCAGCCTCGTCTCGGCGACGGCGCGCGAACAGCCGTTCACCGAAGCCGATCGCGACTTCGTCGGCCTGATGGCAGCTCTGGTTGCATCGGCGATCGAGCGCTCGGAACAGCGCCAGCGCGCCGACCTGCTCGCCTTCTACGATCCGTTGACCGAACTGCCGAACCGGACGCTGCTCAGCGACCGCCTCATGCAAGCGATTTCGAGCGCCGAGCGTCATCCAAGCGAGTTTGCCGTCCACTTCTACGACCTCGATGGCTTTAAAGCGATCAACGACGCGCACGGCCACATGCGCGGCGACGACGTCTTACGCATCGTCGCGCGCCGCTTCGAGCGCGCCGCTCGGCAAGAAGACACGGTTGCCCGGATCGGCGGCGATGAGTTCGTCGTGCTGCAACCGGCCGTTCATTCCCGTGCCGACGTCGAGGCGCTATCGCACCGGCTGACCGCGGCGCTTTCCGAGCCGCTCGTCGTCAGCGGCATCGAATACCGCTTGACCGCGAGCGGTGGAATCGCGATGTTCCCGGCGGACGGAAATGACCCGCGCACGTTGCTCGCGGTCGCGGACGCCGCACTCTATCGCGTCAAGCAGAGCGGTCGCAACGGGATCGCGTTCGTCAGCCAGCAGTCGTAAGGCCGCCGCGCCGAGCCATCGTAGCCGCGCCGATCGCGCCCGCATCGTTTCCGAGCGCGGCGACGACCAGCTTCGTGCGGCCGCGCGGGACCATCGTCGTTAGTTCGTCGACGCGCGGACCCAGGCCCGAGAGCATGAAGTCGCCGGCCGATGCGACCCCGCCGCCAAGCGCGATCATCTCCGGGTTGACGAAAGCGATGATGTTGGCGATTCCGCGCGCGAGATCGTCGAGGTAGCGGTTCCAGGCCGCTAGGCCGTGCCGGTCGCCGGCTTCGGCGGCCTTGCGGATCGGCTTCGAGCCGAGCTTCTCGGGCTTTCCGCTGACGAGGTTACTGCGCGGAAACGACGGCGCAACCGCGATCGCATGGCGGATCAGCCCCGTCCCCGAAGCCTGCGCCTCAAAGCAGCCGATCTTCCCGCAGGCACAGATGAATCCGTCCGTCGCCCGCACTTGGTGGTGGCCGACCTCGCCGGCGCCGCCCAAGGACCCTAAGATCAACGTCCCCTCGGCGACGATGCCGCCGCCGATCCCGGTGCCAAGCGTCAGCAGGACGAAGTTCGACGTCCCGCGTCCGGTGCCGTGCGTGTATTCAGCGAGTGTCGCACAGCGCGCGTCGTTGGCGACGAACACGGGCAGCTTGAAGCGTTCGCGCAGTCGCTCGCCGAGCGGCACGTCGTGCCAACCAAAGTTCGGCGAATACCGGACGGCGCCGGTTGCGACGTCGATGTTTCCCGGCGAGCCGACGCCGATGCCGGCGGTCGCATTGTCCTTGGCCCCGAGAAGGACGCCGTTTATCGCGTCCTCGACGGTTGCGATGACGACGTCCGGCGCGTGATCGACGATGTCGTGGCCTTCCCGCTCGACGATCTTCCCGTCACCGTCAACCAATGTCGCAAGGACGTGCGAGCCGCCTAAATCGACGCCGACAGCCAAATTCGCCATGCCGTCGCGTTCGAGTCGAAAGGCGGGCACCCTCGTGCCCGGCGCGAACGGTCCGGGGATGCCGACACTCGAACTTTCCCGCCCGCTGCTCGACGAAGTAATCGCGACGCGACGCGATCTCCACGCTCATCCCGAACTCGGCTTCGAAGAGATTCGAACGGCCGGCATCGTTGCCGGGCGGCTGCGCGAACTCGGTTATGACGTCCACGAGGGCATCGGGGTCACCGGCGTCGTCGGCGTCATGCGTGGCGTACGGCCGGGCAAGACGATCATGTTGCGCGCCGACATGGACGCGCTTCCGCTGACCGAGGAGAGCGCGCATCCGTACGCCTCCCAGGTTCCGGGCGCGATGCACGCCTGCGGGCACGACGGACACGTTGCGATCCTGCTCGGCGCCGCCCGCGCGGTCGCCGAACGGAGCAGCGAGCTGGCCGGCCGTCTCGTCCTCTGCTTTCAGCCGGCCGAAGAAGGCAAGGGCGGCGCGAAGGCGATGGTCGAGGAAGGCATGCTCGACCGTTTCGGCGTCGAGCGCGCGTTCGGGCTGCATCTGTTCTCGCAGTTGCCGACGGGCGTGCTCGGCTTCCGCGAAGGACCGTTCTATGCGTCGAGCGACTCGATCGAAATCCGTATCGACGGGCGCGGCGGGCACGGTGCCGCTCCGCATCTTTCGGTCGATCCGATCCTGGTCGCCGCCGAGTTCGTCGCATCCGTGCAAAAGGTCGTGAGCCGCCAGGTCGATCCGATCGAGCCCGCGGTCGTCACGATCGGCGCGATCCACGGCGGCACGACGCATAACGTCATCCCCTCATCGGTCACCCTCTTGGGCACGGTCCGCGCCTTCAATCCGACGGTGCGCGAACGGATGGCCGAGCGCATCGAACGCGTCTTGCGCGGCGTCTGCGAGACCTCGGGTGCGACCTATACGTTCGACTATCAATGGCGCTATCCGGTGACGTCAAACGATTCGGCGCAGACGCAATACGCCAAACTGCTTGCGGAGCGGACCTTCGGGTCCGAGCGCGTGTTCGCGTCCGAGAAGCACATGGGTGCGGAGGATTTCTCGTTCTTCGCAGAACGCGTTCCGGCGTGCATGTTTCTGCTCGGCAGCGCGAGCGATCCGAGCACCTCATTCCCGCATCACCACGGGAAATTCGACATCGACGAAGCGGCCCTCGAAACCGGCGTCCGCATGATGACCGCGCTCGCGCTCAACGCCCCCGAACGCGCGCCCTAACCTTGGGTTATTTCGGGGTGGGGACCTCAATTGAGGGGTCGTTGTAGCCCGAGTAGAGGAGCGTGAGATCCTCGGTCTTGCAGCGGGTGATCAGGTACGTGTGCAGGTCGTAGTTGCACGCTTCTTCGGTGCCGTCTTTGAATGTGTATTGGAACGTGCCGACCCGCTTGCCGTCCTGAATCTGATTGGGCAACGCCACGAGGGTAGCGCTGGGATCGCTCTTGAGCGTTTTCATGAGGCCGGCGACGTCGACGTCGAGGTTGTTGGAAGCGGTCCCGGATTTCTCCCATTTGCCGTCGTCGTACTCCCAGAGCGTCTTGCCGATGATGATCGTCTTGACCGTCTTGCCGGCGAACTCGGTCGTCATCTCGTATCGGTTTGGCGCCTGCCAAACGCCAAGCGACCGCACCGAGCCAAGGACCGTCAGCTTGTAGGACTTGATCGCGGCGAAGACGTCGATGATCTTCGTGCGCAGGTCGTTCGCGGGTGCGACCGCTCCGGCCGCGCACGGGAGCGCGCAAGCGAGCACCGCGACTGCGGCCCAGCGGCGCTTGGGAGCCGGCATCCTGATACCTCCAACCATACAGATTCGTAACGCTCGCTTCCGGGGAAATGTCGCGCGGCCTCGCTGGCGAAGTCTGGGCGACCATGACCGAGACGATCGACCTCATCGCCCACACCGCGCTGCGCGATTTGCAAGCGTTTACGAAAAAGACCGGCCAGCCGACCAAGCTCGAGCTCCTCGATCTTACCCCGATGGAGCACGTGACCAACATCGAGATCGACGAAGAACACGTCACGATCACCTACAACGAAGAGACGACCCACCGCTACAACGCGAAAGCGATTTCGCACCTGGAGTGGACGTATAAGTACAACACCGACCCGGAGTTCGTGCAGGCAGTCAAGACGGTCATCGACCTCGCACGCAAGCACTTGCGCGACCTGCCGGAAAACGTCGCTTGCCCGCCCGGCTGTGCCGAATGCTGCAGCGGTTACGAGCCGTTCGTGAGCCGCGCCGACGTGCAGCGGATCGCCGATCATTTCGAGATACCGTTCGAACGCGCACTCGAAGACTACGTCGTCCAGCGCCCCTCGGCCGACGGCTTCTACCTCGGCTATCTTCGGAAGATCGAGGAAGACGTCGCGACCCAATGTATCTTCCTGCGCGGCAAGGGCTCGGGCCACTACTACTGCGGAATCTACGCTTCGCGCCCCCACGATTGCGGTGCGTTCACACCGATCGGGTGCGACGACGTCGACGCCGATCTCAAACACACGAGCAAGTTCGAACCCGGCTCGCCGTTCGGCCCCAAACACCCCCCGACGCTCCCGAAGAAGCGCCGGATGTAACGCAGCGATGGTCGATAGGCTTGGCGCTCGGGAGCCCGCGACCGCGCGCTACGATGCGATCGTGGTCGGCGCGGGGCACAATGGCCTCGTCGGCGCCGCGTATCTTGCGCGCGCGGGTTTGCGCGTGCTCGCGATCGAGCGCCGCGACGTCGTCGGCGGCGCCGCGGTCAGCGAAATGGTCTGGCCCGGCTGGACGGTCTCGTCGGCCGCGTACGTCTGCAGCCTGCTGCACCCGGCCATCATCGAAGACCTCAACCTGCGGGCGCACGGCTACCACGCCTATCCCAAGGAGCCGGCATCGTTCACCCCGCTCGCCGACGGCCGTTCGCTTTTGCTCGGGTCGGACTCGGCCTCGAACGCGCGCGAAATCGGCGCGTTTACGGCAGCCGACGTTGACGGTTTTGAAGCGTTCGAAGCCGAGGCGGTGCGGCTGGGCGCAACCCTGTTCGATGCGTTCGAACGGGATGACGTTGAGAACGTCCGCTTCGACGACGCGACCCGTGCCGCGCTCCACGGCTCGGCCGCGGAACTCGTCGAGCGCTACGTCGCGACACCGGTGCTGCAGGCGACGCTCGCAACCGACGGCCTGATCGGCACGTACGCCGGCCCGCGCGAACCGGGAACGGGCTACGTGCTCGCGCACCACTACGCGGGGCGCGCGCTCGGTATTCAGGGCCGATGGGGCTTCGTGCGTGGCGGGATGGGCGCCGTTTCGCGCGCACTCGCGCTGGTCGCGCGCAGCGCCGGCTGCGACTTCCTCGTCGGCCGGACGGTCGCGCGAATTCTCGTGCGCGACGGCCGCGCATCCGGGGTCGCGCTCGAAGACGGCAGCGAGCTCGAGGCTTCGATCGTTCTCTCGAACGCCCATCCCCGCACGACGTTTGAGACGCTGCTCGAACCTGCAGACCGTCCACCCGAACTCGCCGAAAAACTGCGCGGCTGGAAGACCGAAGGCGCGTCGCTCAAACTCAACCTTGCGCTCGGCGAATTGCCGAACTTTACCGCGCGTCCCGGAACGAACGCGCAGCCGCATCACCGCGCGACGATTCACGTCGCGCCCACGCTCGACTACCTGCAAGCGGCCTGCGACGACGCGCGCCGCATCGGCGCGTCCCCGGCGCCGATGCTCGAATGCTTCATGCAGACGCCGGTCGAACCGGCCCTCGCGCCGCCGGGCAAGCACCTGCTCTCGATCTTCGCACAGTATTTTCCGTATGCACGGGCCGACGGCCCTTGGGACGATCGCAAGCGCGCCGCCGCGGCCGATACGATCGTCGCGACGCTCGCACGCTACGCACCGAATCTTCCCGACGCGATCGAGGCGCGCCAGCTGCTCGCGCCGCCGGATCTCGAAACGCGCTTCGGACTCGTCGGCGGTCACATCTTCCACGGCGAATTGCTGCCGGGGCAAATCCTCGCCGATCGCTTCCCGACCGCGACGCCGATCGACGGCCTCTACCTCTGCGGTTCGGGTGCCTCGCCCGGCGGCTGCGTCAGCGGCATCCCAGGCCTGCGGGCGGCGCGAGCCGTTCTCGGACGCACGGTTTTGGCGAAACGGTAGCGGGGCAGGACGCGGAGAAACCTCTTGCTATGCCCTTGCCTGATTTACTGAAGGACGACGTCAGTCGCTGGAAAGAGTACGAGTTCGGAAACGATCGGGGTAACCCGCCGATGCGTCTTGCCGAATGGGCGTTCGCGGGCCCGGAGATCGGCGAGCACGTCAAAGCGATGCTCGAGGTGCGCGCTGCGCTCGGCACCGACGCGGCCGGCGCCCGGAAGCATTTCGTGCAATTCCTCGAAGCCGGTCAACAGCTCTCGCTGCGACAAGCCGATCCGGCGATCAACGAGAACGCGCGCGCGACATTCCAAAAAGCGGTCACCGACGGCGCGCTCGGGCCCGAGGATGCCAAGAGTCTCATCGACGGACAAGTCGAGCGCCTCGGCGGAAACGAGACGCCGGCGACTCCCGACCGCGCGCTGGTCGGCGAAGAGCATCCGGGCTTCGCGAAATCGTGCGCGGAGCTTTCATCGTACATCGATGCGCTCGGACACGACGCGCGGAGCAACGCCGTTCGGACGGCGTTCCTTCACGAAGCGCTCGACCAGGCNNATTGCGCGCAAGGACGGTCCGCAAGGTGTGGCCCGGTTCGCCGCCGGCGCGGCGTCGGGCGAAGCTGACCGTGCGAAGCCGGCCGATACGCCGTCGGGTATCTACACGTTTCGCGCCGACGGCCTCGCGGCCGTCATGCAAAAAGTCAACGGATTGGTCGAAGCCGGCCAACGAACGGGGAAGCTCGATCAAGCGGCCGCATCGATCGGCGGCCAGCTGTTCACCGGCACGACGGCATTTCTCAACGATGCGCGCGGCTCGGAGCAAGATCACAATCTCGCCGATTACGACGCGCGGACGGGCCTGCGCCAGGCGATGAACGCGACGATGCGGACGAATTTCGACGCCGTGTTCCGTCAAAATGCGATGCGCGACGGCGAAGGTTTGAGCTTCCCGAACGCGGGTTTCGACACGATTACGGCGTACGCGCGCTTCGAGTTCGGGGCGAAGGGCGATGCCCACGGCCGCGCGACGGCGGATGAAGCTGCGCACGTCATCGGCCAAAAGTTCGGCTCGCTCGAGGCCGATCTGCTCAAAGCGGGCCGCGACGGAGGGGCCGACTTGCGGCGCGATTTCGGCACCGGTACCTTCGGGGACCGCGCGCACGAGCAGCCGAACGCCGCACTTACCCTCGGGCAAATGATCGGCGCCGTCCGCAACGGCATCAACCAGGACTTCGACGTCCGGGCCGATCGTTCGAAGAGCAACCAAGCGGAGCTGCAAGAAGGCTTCGAATTTGAAGCTAAAGTCATGAATTATGCCGGCAAGGTCGCGGGCGAGGAGGTCAAGCCGTTCTTCGAGACCGCCGAAAAGGTTTTCGATGCGCTCAAGAACGCGACGCCGCAGACCGTGACGGCCGACAGCGGGCGGGGCGAACAGTTCAAGACGATGGAGCGCGAATTTACTGCCGCCCTTTCGAAGTACCGGCCGAACCAAAACTTGACCAAACTCTTTGAGGACGGTCTCGCGCACGCAAACACGGAGTGGGCCGACTACGGGAATCAGCGCAAAGAAGCGCAGACCAACGCCGCGGAGCTCGGCTCGCAGAAGGGTCTGCTGTCGCATCTGATGAGCAAGTACATCGTGCCGCAGCCCGACGACCCGGCGAAACCCCTGCCGCACCAAGAGATGCCGAAGAAAGACGTCGAGAGACTGACGGGCGAGGCGGTCGACACGTACAACGCGACGCACCACGACAAGCTGCCGAAGCCGAGCGATGTTGGCGAATGGAACGGCACGGCCCAGAAGGGCGTCGTGCTGCAGATCGGACCCGAGGACTACGTGATCTCCGCGGGCCGCGGAAACTACCGCCACTTCGACACCGAGCAGACGCACGGCGTTCATCCCGTGCCGAATGTTGCTGCCGACCTCAATGTCGACGGCACGCTGCACCAGAACGTGCGCGGCACGGAAGCGCTGGCTCGCTAGGCTCGACGTACCGCTAGGCGGCGAGCGCCTCCGGCACGTCGAGTTCTTCGCGCAGGCGACGCTTCGCGCGCGAGATGTACGTCTTGACGGTCCCGATCGGGATCTCGAGTTCGACCGCGATTTCCCGGTAACGCAGGCCCGTGAGATAGTACAGTTCGAGCACGTCGCGATAGTTCGGGGGAAGCGCCTCGAGAGCGGCGTGCACGCGGAGCGCCTCGTCGTTACGAAGTGCGATCTCCTCGGGGCCTGGTTCGAGTACGACGTTGCCTTCGTTCGTAACCAGGGTCGCCGCGCGGCGCCGGCGCCGGATCGCGTCGAGCGAGGCGTTGCGGGCGATGACGAAGAGCCAGCGCGCGAATGGGCGATCCGGATGAAAGTCGCCGAGACGGCGGTAGGCACGGAGAAACGAATCCTGCGCGATGTCTTTCGCCTCGTCGGCGTCGTGCGTCAGCCGGTAAGCCAGCCGCACGACGGGCGCGCGATAGCGATCGACCAGCGTTTCGAATGCGATGTGCGACCCGGCGCGGGCCGCATCGACCAGGATGCGGTCGGCCGCCGGCCCCGCATCCGGGCGGTCGAGGATCAGCTGCACGTGTGGTAAATCGGTTCGAAGGCCGGTTGGGACGTCGGCGCGCTCGACTCGACGCTTGCCCGGAGCCGGTCGAAGTAGTCGCCGTTTGAGGCGAGCGGGCCCTTCATGAGGTCCCGGAACCAGGCGACGAGCGCCGTGTCTTGGCTCACAAAATTCTCGCGCATGTCGTCCTCCCTAACTTCAACAACTGTCTCTGAACACTTTACTTGGTGAACTATTAGATTTATAACACTGATGATTTGGGGAGTCAATATCTTGCACGGAGAACTTTTTTGCGGTAGGATTGGAGCGTGACCGAACCCAATACCCGCGCGCCGGAGGCGACCTCCGCCGGCGCCCGGGCCTGGCACCTGATGTATGAGGTCTGGAAAGCAAGCAAGCCTTACCTGGAAACGGTGGCCGCCGGGTTCGATTTGACGCCGCAGCAGGTCTACGCGCTGCGCCAGCTTGCCAACGAGCGTCCGCTTGCGATGAGCGAACTCGCCACGACGCTTGGCTGCGACGCCTCCAACGTCACCGCGATCGTCGACAAGCTCGAGGCGCGCGGCCTCGTCAAGCGTCACAGCGCCGACCGCGACCGCCGCGTGAAGGCGCTCGTCATGACCGAAGCCGGCGTCGACCTTCAAACCCGCATCGAAGAGCGCATGGAGCAACCGCCCCCCGCCATCGCCAACCTCAGCGTCGAGGATCAACAGGCGCTCTGCGTGCTCCTGGAACGGGCCCTCGACGCGCTCTAACCGTTGACGCTGGTCGACGCTGAGCTTCTCGAAACGGCGACGGGATATCGCCGTGCTCCGTTGGCCGTTCGACTGCGCGCCTGCGGCGCTCCGCTCACGGTGACAGGGGGGCGATGGCGGGGCGGTAGCCGGCTGCGATGATCGCGACTGTCGAGCGAGGCGTGAGCACGTCGACGCGGAGCTGCGACGGACGCGGACGGCGTTTGGTGTAGCCGCAATCAGACCACGCGAAAAGTTCGGTTCCCCAAACGAGCCAAGCGATTCCGTCGAGGACGATGTAGGCTCCGTCGGGCAAATTTGAGAGATCGTCGCGATAGGTGTGCTTTTGACGGCGCGCAATGCGATCGGCGTTGAGCTGCGAATCGATCGCGTCCGCATTTGCGGGGGTGCCGACGCAGGTCTCCCACAACGAGCGGTAGCGCTGGTAATCGGCGTAGCGGCATTCGGCGCACGGCCGGTGTCCGGCGCTGAGCGCTGTCGCTTCGTCGAGGAAGAACAGCTCGGTGTACGAATGCGGCCGCATCACGGTGCGGCGTCGCCCACGAAACTCGAGGCGGCATATTAACCAGCGTCGAACCTGCCACGGGCGCACGATGTTGCCGTCATCGTCGTGGAGGATGCCGCGATTGCCCATCACGAGGCCGCGGCCAGGGAGCGCGACGATGTTGCCGAACGGCGTGACGCGGTTTTGGCGAGCCATGACCCGTGAGAGCGTTCGCTGCGCTAGATGAAGACCATCGTGAAGACGACGGGGTCGGTATAGGTGCCGGCGGAGACGTCCTGATTGCTCTCGATTTGGATGCTCGCGGTGCCACTCATTGCTGTCGCGCCGGCGGTTACGGAAAAGGGTCCCCACACGTTGCTCAGCCCGCTGCCGTCACCCCAAACGTTCGCCGAGCTGTGTGCCGTCACGGTGAAGCCGGGAGGATACAGCCAATAATTTAGGCGATCCGACCCACCCGCAGACATACTGCGCGTTCCGAAACTGCCGCCCGCATGCGCGCCGGGGCCGGCCGTGATCGTCAGATTCGTCGCGGACGCGCCGGTTTGGCACCCGTACAAAAGGGTGAACGTAACGATGGTCGGCGTAGCGATCCGCGTCGGATCGTAGTTCCCGACGCTGACGGTCGAGGGAAGCGTCAGCGAGCAACTCCCGCTCGCGCCTGCACTTGCAGCGCAGCAAACCCACGCCGCCAAGAGTGCAGCCGCGGTTACGAACGGTCGCATGTAAAAGCCCCGATGTTCTGCTCGATCGTCGTCGCGCGCGGAACGGCGAGCGTGAAGCGGCATTCGCCGCCGGAATACCGGATCGTCGCTCCATACGTTCCGGGCGCGACGTTTTCAAAGTAGAAGCGGCCCTCGACGTCGAGCTCGGAGGTCACCTTAGTCTTGGGCGTGACGAGCGAGAGTTGACCGAAGGCCGGCACGGTTACCCGTCCCTCGCGCGAGACGGTCACTTTTCCGATGACGGCCGTCACGACCGATGCGGTGAAGTCAACGACGGTTCCGCGGCGCGACGCGACGATGATGCTTTGGTCCGCGCTTGAGATGTTGAGGTTGACCGGTCCGTCATTGCTTTCGACGGCCACGTGCTCGTCAAAGTAACTCTGCAAGTTCGGCAGCACCAGAAACCCCTTCTTGTTGGTCGTGCCGTAATCTTGATTATCGATCAGCACGTTGACGGGTTCTCCGCCGGCCACTTTAACGAGCGCGAAACCATCGGCGATCGGTTGCGCGAGTTGCGCGTACCCGCCCGCAAAGGCAACGGCTCCGCTCACCGCGACGTCGCCGCTCAGCGATCCGTCGCGCGCCAGCCCGTAATCCATATCGAGGTTTCCAATCGAGGAACGTAGCGAATACCTGCCGCTCGAGGCCTGGGTCCCGGACGGGTAAAACGTCGCGTCGTATCCGGATCCGCCCGCGATCGGCGTCGCGCGCTGGACTTCCAGTGCCGGTTGAACGGCGCCACCATCTTCCTGCAGGGAGAGGGTTGTCGTGTCACGGCCGTTTCGGCCTCCGGATCGGGTCAGAAAGACGGAGAGCGTCGGATACGAACCGCTCGACGATTGCGAGACGCCCGTGCTAACGAGTAACGAGACGCTGTGCGCCATCGCTACCGCTTGCTGCCACGAAAGTTGGCGTGTGAAACCGCCGAGGGCCGAACGCGAATCGCTGTAGGCGANNGGATCCCGAAGGTCGCGCTGCGCGAGCGTTACGTAGTTCGCCGTCGCGAGGTCGATCGAGGCGTTGAACCAAACTTTGGGGGTGCCGAGTGTGTAGCCGGCGGTCCCCGCGAGCCCGGAAGCGCCGTGGTCGCGACTCTCCGCGAGGGCGACGTTCACGATTCCGAGGCGCCCCGCGTGCGCGAGGCTCGTCCCGATGTTTTCAAAGCCGCCGCCAAGTTCCGCATGCCCGCCGGCGGTCGTCGCGCGCGAGAGTCCGACGGCGTAGCGTCCCAGCGCCACGATACCGGTATACGCCGGTCCGAAGCCGACGGCGCCGCGGTCCTCACCGAGCGAATAGGAATAATCGGTATCGCCCGCGCGCAATATCGACGTTCCGCCGTAATACTGAGACGACAGGATTTCCGTGTGTCCGAAAGCATCGCGTAAGACGATTTGAGCGTTGTTCGCACTGGCGCCGGCCGGCAGGTTGCTAAAGTTAAAGGCTCCGGGAGGCACGTTCACGCTCCGAATCAACTGCCCGTTGACGTAAATGTCGGCGACCGACGGCGTGAGAGCGGTGCCCGAGAGGGTCGGCGACGTGATCGTTTGTTCGTACGGCGTCGAAGCAAACGAGCGGGCGATGTTCACGCCGTCGACGATCTGCGACGAACCAAGAGCGCCCGAGTCGCCGATGACGTCGCCGACGGTGAGGCGCTCGCGCCGCGCATCGTCGTCCCAGGTCACGTTGCTCAGGCCGCGCTGGAAACCGCTGCCGTCCAGACTGCCTGCAAGATTGAAGGTCTTGCTCGTATCGGACCACGTCAGCTGCTCGGCGGTCGACCACACTCCACCCGCGCCCATGCTCGCGCTGTAATTGAGATAGCCGGACTTATCGCGGCGCGCATCGGCCGAGGTGTCCTGTGCGGGCACGACGTTGATGTTCGAATGTCGCGTCAGAGAGTCCGGGCCTTCCGCATCCAGACGGATGGTCGGGCCTTGCGGGTCGAACGCCGCTCGAATCTCCGGAGCCAGGTCGGCCAGGCGAACGTACCCCCGGACGGCGTGGAGCTCGGCCCGTTTCGGAACCAACAGGCCGGCTGCACGAAGATCTTCAAGAGTCGCGTAGATGCCGTCGGCCCTCAGCACGACGATGTGTTCTCCGCGATCTTCGGAGTTGACGACGAACGTCGCAAACGTCCGCGTATCGGGGCTGGGGCTGGCCGCTGCCGCGGCGGATGATTCATCCGCGAGAACGGGCGAGGAGGCGGTTACGACCAGCAAGCCCGCGATGAGGCACGTTAGCCGCAGGAACGCTCCGGGTTAACCGTTTGATCGAAGCGCAAGCTCCCCGCCTCGACGTGGATCGAGACGCTATTGATCGCGGCGCAGCTCCCACGCGGTATGCGCAAGGTGAATTCGCGTTGCTTTTGCGCGAGCACGAACCAGGAGGAGCTTTCGTTAGACAGGATGGTTCCGGAATCGTCGCGTGCCGTGACCTGCATCGCCGTCGCGACGAAATGCACGTTACCGGTATTACGAATGGCAAATCGGAGATCGTTCCGGTCGACGGCGACGCCGGTGACGTCGCCCGCGGAGAGGGGAACCAGCGGCGTAACGTAGATCGGCACGCTAAAGCTCGTCGTGAACGCAAGGCCGGTCGTTTGCGATCCAAGCACGCTCCCGAGCGGCGGCAATTCGCTTACGACGATGCGGTACGTCCGTTCGATCGAACTGGGGGCGCTGACGGTGCCGACCCGAATCCGCTGCGATTGGAATCCCTGGATCGTGAAGGAGCCCGGGAAAAAGACGACGTCGTTCGTATCGGCGAGCGCGATCGGATTCGTATCGGCTTCGTTCCACTCGTATGCCGCGACGCTATAGCGCTGCGGCGTCGCATCGGTGTTCGTGATTATCAAGTAGCTGCTGACTTCGCTTCTTGCGAAAACGAGCCGCGTCGGCGAGACGGAGGATCCGTCGGCAAGCGCCGCGCCCGCCGTGACGGCTATGGCGCAGAGCATTCCGATAAAAGCCAGGGCTTTCGGCCGGAGCATTGCCTTAGACGTACGTCACCAGTATCGTGACCGTATCGTTGTACGTGCCCGTCGGGACGTTTGCGCCGCCCGGTGCCTTCGCGTACACGGTGTAAAGCGCGGGCGTTGCGATCGCAGCGTAGGCCGGAGGCATCAGCGCGTCCGTCCACGCGGTTGCGTATAAGGGGTCTTGAAACAGGGCGTAGGGGATGAGCGGCGCGTACCCGGCAGCTTTGAGCTGAGCAACGCTCGCGAGCGCATTTGCCCCGTAGTTGAGGCCGATTGAAGCTACCGCGGTTGCAATCGTGCAGGTTACCGTGAGCGTCGTGCTTCCGGTGCTTGAAGCAGCCGAGGACAAGTACGTCGACATCACGAGGGGAACGGCGCTGACCGCGCAGCTATCGACAACGGTTACGGAGACGTTCATCGTACCTGTCGACGTCGCGGCCGCGGCCGCATTCGGAGCAAGCAGCGACGTTGCGAACGCGATCGCGAAAGCGCTGCGCTTGGCGGCGAGACGAAATGTTGTTACCATGAGAGCTCTCTTCTGTAGAG
>PMHP01000104.1 GCA_003158195.1 Vulcanimicrobiota bacterium
ACGTATGCGGCGTAGAGCCGCACCAAGACCTTGACGAGGTCGACTTCGCGTTCGTGCTGGCGTCCGAGCTCGACCGCAGAGACGCGCAGCGAGTCGCGATACTTCTCCGGCGTCTCCATCAGCAGATCGGCGGAGGCCAGGTTCGGCGGATGACCGTAAAAAGCCGTCGCGCCGCGAAAACTCAAGACCTTGAAGTCATCCGGTGAAACGAGCGCTGCGCGCAGCTTGCGAATGAGCCGGAACGCCGCGTCGGCGAACCGTTCGGGCGCGCGCAAGCCGGTGATCTCCGGATCGATCTCGGAGCTGAGCAGCTCGGCCCAGTCGAGGGAAAACAGCTCGGCGCCGGCGCTTTCGAACAGGACCGCGGCACGCGCCTCGTCGATCGGCTCGACCGGCGCGCGGCCCGGGGTCGACGACTCGCGCAGGATCTCAAATGCGAGCGCCGGAAACGGAATGCACTCGATATCGGCTGCGCCGCCGGGGAGCCGGGCGCGGAGTTTCGCCGTTCCGGCGTCGCTCGGCGTCGCGAGCAACACCGCGCCGGCCGGTCGCGTCGCCGCAGCGTAGAGCGCGCGCTGCACGAGCGCAAACGATTTTCCCGTGCCGGGAGGGCCGACCAGCGCGAGCGCATCGCTCTCGAGCGGATGCGCGAGCGCCTCCCGCAGCGCGGGATCCAGGCCCGGATCGAGCGCTTGCGCCGTCACGCCCTCAGCGCCCAAAGCGGTCTTCGCAGACGAGTGGGCGGTTGCGGCACGCGAGCTTGTACGAGCAATATTCGCAAGCTGCCGGGTCATCGGTGACGGCGAACCGTTCGAGCGGCCTGTCCGCGAGCGTCGTTGCGAGCTCGATCATCTTCGCACGCGCGCGCTCGAGTTCGTCGATGCCGATCGTTCCCGTGGGCGAATCCGAGTACGAGCGCGGTGCAGCGATCGGCACGACTTCCAGCTCAACCGGGCGAACGTCGCGCGTTGCATCTTTGAGCGGAACGAGCGCGAGCCGCGTCACGCGCTCGCCCGCTGCCGTCTGGGCCCAGTAGTAGAATGGCAACTGGAAATCGAGGAAGCGCGCGACCTTCGAACGGTATTCCGCGGCGCTACCCGCGATCGTGCCGGTTTTATAGTCGACGACGGTCACGGCCGCGGTTACGTCGTCGCGATCGAGCCGGTCGATGTAGCCGACGAATCCGTAGCCGCCCAGTTCCAGCTCGACACTCGTCTCGGTGCCGATCACCGTGAACGGATGCGCGCGCGCGCGTTCGACGAACCAGCGCAGATAGCGGCGGCCCGTGCGCTTCGCCCGGCGCCGCTGCAGTTCGTATTCGACGTTCGTCGCGAAGCCGGAGCGAAATCGTTCGAACGAGGCGCCCAGGAACGCATCGAGCTTGCGCTCGAGTAGCTCGAGCGGGGCGGCGTCGGCGCGCGGGAATTCTTGGTGGAAGCGCTCGAGCGCCCAGTGGAACGCACTTCCGTAGAACGACGCGGACGAACCGCGATCCTCAACCGCCGCGCAGACGTAACGGTAGTACCAGCGCCGCTTGCATTCGGCGAACGTCCCGAGCGCAGAAGCGCTGAAGTGCCCTCGCCGCCGCTTCACGTCGTGCGGCGTCTCGGCTTCGTGCGCCGTCAGTGGGTGCGACTCACGCGCCGGTTCCTCGGGTCCCGCAAGGTTGGCGCGAGCGACGTCCTCTAATATCCGCAGGAACTCGGGTGCCTCCCAGGCCGTGCCTGCCGGCCGGTCCGCATCGAGCCGCACGGCGAGTTCATCGAGTTGGTCGAGCGTCGCGCGCTCCGCGGCATCGAGCGATTGGTCGAAATCGAAGCCCAAGCCGACGGTCGCAAGGTGCTCGCGCAGCGTTGCGCCCTGCGCGCGAAACGCCTTTTCGAGCCCATCGAGTGCTGCGGCGAAACGCCGCGCTGCAAGCGTGCTTTCGCGCGCAAGCGCGACGCGTTCGCCTTTGATCGTTTCGAGGATCGAGCGTTTTTCGCCCGCGGCCACGGCGAGCGCGCGCGCATCGACGTTCGGTACCCCGGAAAACGGCGAGCACAGTGCGCGTCGCGCGTCGGCATCGGCGCCGAATGCGGCAAAGTGCGTCAAATCGCGGACAAAGACAACGAGCGGGCGCGAGAGCATCGAGTTTACGAAGTCTTCGGCTCGGCGGCTGCGGGACCCCGCCGCTCGCGGTGGAAGGCGAGCATCATGCGAAAGCTCATCGTCGGCGTTACCGGGGCGAGCGGCAGCGCCTACGCACTCGCCGCACTTCGCGCCCTGCGGGAACACGGCGACGTCGAAACGCACCTCGTTCTCAGCGAGCAAGCACGCAAGACGATCCCACTCGAAATTCCGCAGACGGCCGCCGATTTCGAGGCGCTCGCACACGTCGTTCACCGCGACGACGATTTGGCCGCCGCGATCTCGTCGGGATCGTTCATCACGGACGGCATGCTGGTCATCCCCTGTTCGATGAAAAGCGCGGCCGCAATCGCCTACTCGTTCAACGCCAACCTGCTCGTGCGGGCCGCCGACGTGTGTCTCAAGGAGAAGCGCAAACTCGTGCTTGTCGTGCGCGAAACGCCGCTCCATCTTGGCCACCTCCGGACCCTGACGCAGCTCGCCGAAATCGGCGCCGTCATCCTGCCGCCGATCCCGGCGATGTACGCAAAACCCCAAAGCGTCGACGACATCGTGCGCCACACGGCCGGCAAAGTGCTCGATCAGTTCGGCATCGAAAACGATCTCTTCAACCGCTGGAAATAGCCATGGCTTTACCTCTCCTTCGAAACGAGATCCTCCGCGAGCGCGAGGTCGCTATAGCGGTCGACGTTTACGGCGATTTCGGGGTGCGTGCAGATCGCGGCGGCAACCGGCGCGCCGAGCAGCGCGGTCGCGCGGCGTTCGGCGGCGGCGATCGAGAGCGCGCGTAGCGCATAGCGCGTCAAAATGTCGTAGCCGAAGATCGAGGCGAGGCGCAGGGGGTTCTTGCGCGCCGCGCCGAGGCGGCCGAGGAAGCGGTCGAGCGCATCGAGCGTGCGCGGACGAATCGCGAACAGGCCGCCGCCGCAATACGTTCCGTCGCGCAACCGGGCCCACGTATGCGGCACCTCGGGAAAGCGGCTTTCGTGGCAGCCCCGCTCCACGCACGCGTACACGAGATCGGCGTCGCTGCGCTGCGCCAAATCGAGAAACTCCTCGATCGCCGCAGACGAAAGAATCGGAAGATCCGAGGTGGCGACCAGCACTAAATCGTCGGGCGGCAGCGCGTGCAGGCCGCTGCGCAAGCTCTGCGACATCGTCGCTCCGTCGGAACGAATTTCGTCGGCCAAAGCAAGCTCGAGACGCGCGCGTTCGACGAGCGGTGCGACTGCGATCACGCGTCCAACCCGGTGCGTCGAGCGCAGTGCCGAGAGCGTGCGGCGGCCAAGCGAGATGCCGCCGACCGGTACGAACGCTTTGTTGGGCACGTCCGCAAACCCGGCGCAGACCTCGTCGCGCGGGCCGCCCGCGAGCAGCACCGCGGCAATCGGCCCGTTCAGCGCCACGCGGCGTCGTTGTGCAGCGCAACGATGAATGTTTGCTCGAACGCACCGCCGTCCAGCCGCGCGCGGCAAGCACGAGCTTCGTCTTCGGTCTCGAATAACGCGAACAAACAGGAGCCCGAACCCGAGAGCAAGGCGTGGGCCGCGCCGGCCGCCCGCAGAGCCTCGTCCGCGCGCGCGACCGCCGGATACGCCTCGAGCACGATGTCGTGGAAATCGTTGACGAGGAGCCCGGCAAGCGCGCGGAACTCGCGCCGTTGAAGCGCGTCGACGGCGGCCAGCGACACGCTCGACGAGCGCGGCCGGGCCGGCGGCGCGCCACTCGCCGCGCGCTGCCGGTCGAGCCGCCGATACGCATCGTCGGTCGCGACCGCAGCGTGGGGCCGAGCGACGATCACCCACCAGTCCGGCAGCGTTCCCAGCGGCGTGATTCGCTCGCCCGTGCCTTCGACGAGCGCCCCCGTGCCGGCGAGGAAAAACGGAACGTCGGAGCCCAAACGCCGCGCGACCTCGAGCCAGTTGGGCTCGTCGTGCGCCCCGAGCGTCCCGCTCATCGCCGCCCGCAGAACCGCCGCGGCGTCGCTCGAACCGCCGCCGAGCCCGCCGCCCACCGGGATCTCTTTCTGCAGCGCGATTGCATACGGCGCGCGCACGCCGGCCGCGGCGAGCGCGCGCTCGATGAGGTTGTCCCGAGCCAGGGCGGGATCGCTCGTTTCAAAGTTTGCGATCTCGCTTGGCCGCAGCTCGATGCGATCGTAGAGGGCCACCGGCACCATCACGCTGCGTACATTGTGGTAGCCGTCCGCGCGTCGCGAGAGAACCTCCAGGGTCAGATTGATTTTCGCCGGAGCAAGCAGCGTCGGCATCGACGCGTGGGTTCGCGACGTGCGCACGCGCACCCGCGGCGCACGCCACCACGCGGGAAGGGGTGCCCGGCGAGCCGTAACGCTGTAAGCGATGCAGTTCGCCGGGAGATCGACCTAGGGTGGGACCGCGCGCCGGACTCTCGTCGGTGCTGATCGTCGGCGCCATCGTGCTGTTGATCTCGATCATCGTCGGCAACAGCATGGGCAACCGCGTCCTCGGTCAGGTCGCTAACCGCGAGGGCGATTTCGCGCCGTCGCCGGTCGCCACGCCGACCGCCGATCCCGCCGACAACGCCTCGGCGCAACTTTCCTGGAAGCGGCGCCAAGTGCTCAGCGTCGCGACCGATCCCGGCTTTCCGGACCCGCGCATCACGCCCGAGCCCGTCTTTGCGCCGACCCCGCGGCCGCGGCCCAAAGCGACGCCGACGCCGACCCCCGAACCGAGCGAGCTTTTCGACGAGACGAGCGAGCCCTACACGTCCCCGCCCTTGCCGATCCCGATCGTCAGCCACGACCCGAACGAACAGTCGGACCCCTACGGCGAGCCGATTCCGACCACGTCGCCCACGGCAACGGGGGTGGAGTCTCCGCGGCCCGGCCCCTCCACTCGCTAGTCGCGCCCCGATCGCGACCCTAAGTCACTAATGTACCGGTTGTAATCCGCTGATATGATAGTGACACTGGAGGATTGAACGTGACGGACGGAGAGCGCGGTATCCCGGCCGCGGGCCAAACGGGGACGATGACGGTCAAGCGCGGCCTTGCGCAAATGCTCAAGGGCGGCGTGATCATGGACGTGGTGACCCCCGAGCAAGCCGCGGTCGCGCAAGAAGCCGGCGCGGTCGCCGTCATGGCGCTCGAACGCATCCCGGCCGACATTCGCGCCTCGGGCGGCGTCGCGCGCATGAGCGACCTCTCGCTCGTGCAGCGCATCATGGACGCGGTCACGATTCCCGTGATGGCGAAGGCGCGCATCGGGCACTTCGCCGAGGCGCAGTGTCTGCAGGCGCTCGGCGTCGATTACATCGACGAGTCCGAAGTCCTCACCCCGGCCGATGAGAAGTACCACATCGCCAAGCACAAGTTTTCGGTGCCGTTCGTTTGCGGCGCGCGGGATCTGGGCGAGGCGCTGCGCCGAATCGCCGAAGGGGCAGCGATGATTCGCAGCAAGGGTGAAGCCGGCAGCGGCAACATCGTCGAGGCGGTGCGCCACATGCGCGCGATTCGCGATACGATCGCCGAGTTGCACGCCGTACCCGAAGAGGAACTCGTCGCGCGCGCACGCGACATCGGCGCGCCGCTCGAACTCGTTGCCGCCGTCGCACGCGAGAAGAAGTTGCCGGTCGTGCTCTTTTGCGCGGGCGGCGTCTCGACGCCGGCGGACGCGGCGCTGATGATGCAGCTCGGCGCCGAAGGCATCTTCGTCGGCAGCGGCATCTTCAAAGCGGCGGCCATCACCAAGAACGGCATCGCCGAGTATGACGAGAACGGCTTTCCGCGAGTCGACCCCGAGATCGCGCTCCGCTATGCGACCGCGATCGTGGCGGCCACGACGCACTACGAGGATCCGCAGGCCGTTGTCGCGGCGTCGAAGTCGCTCGGCGGCGCGCGTCCGATGCACGGTATCGACCTACGTTCGCTCGATCAGTCGCAGCTGTTGAGCGTTCGCGGCAACTAGGCACTCTCGTGGACGCTCCGTTGGCCGGCGTGTTAGCGCTTCAGGGCGACGTCGACGAACACGTGCGCGTGCTTGAGTCGCTTGGTGCCGTGCCCGTGCGCGTCAAGACGCGCTCGGACCTCGATCGCGTCGACGGCTTGATCGTGCCCGGCGGCGAGTCGACGACCGTGATCCGCCTGCTCGATCGCTTCGAACTCGCGGAGCCGCTCGTCGCGCGCGTTCGCGGCGGGATGCCGCTGTGGGGAACCTGCATGGGCATGATCGTGGCGGCGAACGACGTGGTGGAGCTCGACCAGCGGACGCTTGGATTGATCGACATCTCGGTCCGGCGCAACGCGTTCGGACGCCAACTCGCGTCCGAAGAGGCGCTGCTCGACGTGCCCGCGCTTGGCCCCGAGCCGCTTCACGCGATTTTCATTCGCGCACCATGGATCGAGCGCAGCGGACCCGGCGTTGAAGTCTTGGCAACCCATAAGGGTCACGGTGTCTTCGTGCGCGAGGGCAACGTAATGGGGACGTCGTTCCACCCGGAGCTGACGAGGGACCCGCGCGTGCACGCGTACTTCCTGCGCATGCTCGAAGGACGCGAGCGAGCGGCCGCGTAAGCGACCGTCTCACCAGATGTTTCTCGCGCTCGTGTTGGCTGCGGCGACCTCGCCGTACTGCTTCGACCCTTCGACGCTTTCGGCGACGCAAGCCGGCGGAAATGAGTTCTTCTATCACTGGTTCGCTCCGGCGGTGCGCGCGAACCGGGAGCTTTGCACGGGCGAGTACCGGGAGGCCGATCGGGATTTCGAGTCGGCTTCGAGCCAGACGCTCCGCGAGGATCCCGATGCGTATCGGCGCTACGTATTGGAGGCAGTGACCGCCGCGTTGCTGGCCTCCGACGACGCAACGGCATATAAGAAGATTGCCGATCTTCTGCAATTCAAGAACGCTCAGTACGGTTGGCAACCGCAGCGCGAAGACCGGCTGCTCTTCGCAAAGCATTACGGCGACGCGATTGCGGCCCTAGCCGCCGACGATTCCAAACGCCCGAGAAAGCCGGACGACCAAGCCGCCTACAAGCCGCCCACGACGGCACCGGACTTCGTGCTCGCCGTGCGTGCGGGCGACTACGACAAGGCCGCAAAGCAGCTGGCCGGCGCAAACGACGAACTCGATCGTCTGATGCTGGGCGACATCGACATGATGCGCGGCGACTGGAGCGACGCGTACGCGAATTGGACTGCGGCGGTGGTCAGTTGGCCGATGGGCGCGGAGATGGAGTGGCACACGACGGATCGCTGGAACAATACGCCGCTCTACATGATGTGGTACTACCGCACGCACATGCCCGGCCGGCTGGCCGAGCCTACGGCCCGGCGGGGAAGCGGGCGGGCTGCGGCGTAAGGGGCCCCGAGATGGCGAGCCCACCGAACGCGACAGAGATGCCGCCGGTCGAAGTCGTCCTAGGCGAGGTCGTCGCGAGCCTCACCTTCGCCGCGCACGCGTATATCGACCCCGCGCCGCGCGACCAACTCGAGGTTTCACCCGATCTCGATGCCGCCGAGATGCTGATTGACGTCGCCGGCCGCGCGTTCGACCGAATACAAACGAGGTTGCAACCGCAGGAGCGATCTGCTTTGGCAAGGTCGCTCACCGATTTGCGCCTGACGTACGTCAAGAAGCGGGGCCTATGAGCCTCGCTTCTCGCGTTTCCACGCCGCCCGCGCCGAGGCGGCCGTGACCGACGTACTGGTTCTGAATTTCACGTACGAAGCGCTCAACATCACGAGCTTTCAGCGCGCCGCGAAGTTGCTCTTCTCGGGGAAAGCCGAGGTCGTCCACGGCCGCGCGCAGATCCTTCGCTCGCCGAGCTTCGAGATGAAGATGCCTTCGATCATCCGGATGCTCTACTACATCCGGCGGCCGATGCAAAAAGTCGCGCTGACGAAGAAGAACATCCTCCTGCGCGATGACTACACCTGCCAGTACTGCAACCTCAAGGGCGAACGGCTGATGACCGTCGATCACGTGATCCCCAAGAGCAAGGGCGGTCCGTCGACGTGGGAAAACCTCGTTTGCTCGTGCATGCGCTGCAACAACCGCAAGAACAACCGCTCCCCCGAGCACGCGAACATGACGCTCAAGCGCAAACCCAAAGCGCCGAAGTACATCCCGTGGATCCGCGTCAAACGCAACACGCTCCCCGGCGAGTGGCACAAGTTCCTATTCCTCTACAACGTCTCAATCGACGAACACGTCGAGTAGCACCGCCGGTTAAGCCCACGCGTTACGGTGTCACCGTGAGCGAAGCGCCCCTTCGCAGTCTCAGGACAGCTCCGGCGCGCAGTCGAAGGGCCAACGGAGAATGGCGATATCCCGTCGGCGCTTCGACGAGCTCAGCGTGACAACGGATATCGCGTGGCGGGCGCGGAATCGCTCTGCACGTGGACCAGACCCGGACGCCGTACTTCGATGTGCTTCTCGACTATGTGGACTCCGGCGTTATCCCGTTTCACACGCCCGGGCATATGCAAGGGCGCGGGATGGATCGGTCGCTGCGGGATTTTCTGGGCGATAACGTTCTCGCGATCGATTTGACGCAGATTCGCGGGCTCGACGATCTGTTGCAGCCTGAGGAAGCCATCGAAGAGGCGCAGCAGCTTGCGGCCGAGGCGTATGGCGCCGACAACTCGTTCTTTTTGATCAACGGGTCGACGAGCGGGAATCAGATCATGATGATGGCCGCGCTCAACCCCGGCGAGAAGATCGCGCTGCCGCGTAACTCGCACAAGAGCGCGATGGGCGGGTTGATCATGAGCGGGGTGGCGCCCGTTTGGATGAAGCCCGAAGTCGACGTCGGACTGCACATGGATCATACGGTGACGCCGCAGACGGTGCGCGCAACCCTCGACGAGCATCCGGACGTGCGCGCCGTGTACGTCGTAAGCCCGACGTACTATGGAGCCACGGCCGACCTCGAAGGGATCGCCGCGGTCGTGCACGAGCGCGACCTTCCGCTGCTCGTCGACGAAGCGTGGGGGCCGCATTTTCGTTTTCATCCTGCTCTGCCGATCGATGCGATCGCGGCAGGCGCGGATTTGTCGATCAACTCGACCCATAAGATGCTCGGAAGCCTCTCGCAGACGGCGATGCTGCACCACAAGGGCGAGCGCATTCGCGTCGACCGGCTCAAGAGCGTCGTCAAACTGTTCCTGTCGACCTCGCCCAACCTCGTGCTCGTTGCTTCGCTCGACGTCGCGCGCAAACAGATGGCAACCGAGGGCGCGGCGCTCCTGTCGCGCACGATCGAGCTCGCGAACGATACGCGCCGGCGGCTCAATGAGATTCCCGGTATCTATTGTTTCGGCGACGATCAGGTTGGGCGGCCCGGCGTCTTCGATCTCGACCCGACGAAGATCACGATCACGGTAAAGGCGCTGGGCTACACCGGCTACGAGGCGGAAGAAATCCTCCGGCGGCGTTACAACGTACAGTGCGAGTTGGCCGACCTCTTCAATTGTCTGGCACTTTTTACGATCGGCACGACGCAGGACGCGGCCGACCGGCTCGTCTACGGGGTCAAGGAACTCTCGCGTGAGGACCGGCCGATCGACGTGTTCTCGCCGTCCGGCGTTCTCGAGCGCCGGCTGGAGACCGGCACCTACAACCTGCCCTCGATTCCGCCGATGCGGATGAATCCGCGCGAGGCGTTTTTGGCCGATACAGAGATCGTGCGCTTCAAGGAGAGCCCCGGCCGTATCTGTGCCGAGGTGATCACCCCGTACCCGCCCGGAATCCCCGTCATCTCCCCGGGGGAAGAGATCACTCCCGAGATCGTGGCCTACTTGGATCTTGAGAAGAAGGCCGGCGTGCGGATACAGGGCCCGTACGATTCGGAACTCCGCTCGATCCGGGTAGTACGATAACCGATGGGGGAATTTAGGCACCCGGGCACTAAGCAAAACGCAACGGTCACTGCCGGAGATGTACAACCGGCGCCGGCCGAATTTTAGACGAGGATGTGCATTGGCCGTTAACGCCGAGACAGTCTCATCGCAACACTGGGAATTGACCCGACTCCTCGACATTTTTCCGCTCCCGATCCGGCAGGCGCTCGTCCGGCTTCCTAACCTGGATGCGCTCGTCGAAGTCGTCTTGGATCTCGGGCGGCAGCCGGAAGCCCGCTTCCCCGACGATTTCGTCTATCTGTCGGACACGCACGTGCGGCTCGAGGATCTCGCACATGTCAGTTCGCGCCTTTCGTCCTTCGGGTCGGACAATCGTGCGGGGATCGAGCAGACGCTGCACCGCGTCTCGGCGATTCGCAACCGCACGGGCAAGATCGTCGGGCTGACCTGCCGGGTCGGACGAGCGGTCTACGGCACCGTCGACATCGTGCTCGACGTCGTGCGCAGCGGAAAATCGATCTGTCTGCTCGGGCCGCCGGGCGTCGGCAAGACGACGATGCTGCGCGAATGCGCGCGCGTGCTTTCGGAAGACCGCAAACGCGTCGTCATCGTCGACACTTCGAACGAAATCGGCGGCGACGGCGACGTGCCGCACGCCGGGATCGGTCATGCGCGGCGGATGCAAGTTGCCGACCCCGGACTGCAGCACGACGTCATGGTGGAAGCGGTCGAGAACCACATGCCCGAGGTCGTCGTCATCGACGAGATGGGGACCGGCGCCGAAGCGATGGCCGCGCGCACGATCGCCGAGCGCGGCGTGCAGTTGATCGGCACGGCGCACGGCAAGACGCTCGAGAACCTGCTGATGAATCCGACCCTCTCGGATCTCGTCGGCGGCATCAGCACGGTGACGCTCTCCGATGAAGAAGCACGCCGCCGCGGGACGCGCAAAACCGTGCTCGAACGCAGAGCTCCGCCGACCTTCGACGTTTTGATCGAAATCAACGACCGCAATCGCCTTTCGATCTATCAAAACGTGGCCGAAACGGTCGACGCGCTCCTGCGGGGCTATCAGCCGCAGCCCGAAGTGCGCCAGCGCCTGCCCGGCGGCAGCGTAACCGTCGTGCAGGAAGCCGCTCCGGTTCCCCTGCCGAAACGCGCGCCGTTGCCGGCTTCGGGAATCGCCAAGGGTTCGGCGGACTACGATTTTGCGGCCGCGATGCGCGAAGCCGATGCGGACGAGCGCGAGGAGCGCGAGCAGCACGTGCTGCTCTTCCCGTACGGCGTTTCGCGCAACAAAATCGAGCGCGCCATCGCGAACCTCAACGTGAACGCTTCGATCGCGCGCAAGTGGGATGACGCCGACGTCGTCCTGACCTTGAAATCGCTCGAGCGCAAAGAGTCGGAAAAGTTGCGGTCGATCGCCGCCGAAAACGTTCCGATCTACTCGATCAAGACGAACACGACGGCCCAGATCATGCACGCGCTCAAAGACATCTTCGCGCTACCGTCGCTCGATGCCGAGGAGATCGCGCTACGGGAGGCGAGTGAAGCGATCTACAAAGTGCTGCTCGACAGCAAACCCGTCGAACTGACGCCGCAAACGTCCTACGTGCGGCGCATGCAACATCAACTCGCCGAGCAACATCGCGTCATGTCGCGCAGCACCGGCATGG
>PMHP01000187.1 GCA_003158195.1 Vulcanimicrobiota bacterium
CGCTCGAGCGCGCAAAGCGGATCGCGTTCGTGACCGGCGACGAAATCTTTCTCGAGTCGCTGCTGGTTCGCGATGTCGTTTCGATCGGGCGGTTCGCGCATCATCGCTGGTGGCAGTGGAACGCCGGGCCCAGCGACGATGCCGCCGTCGACTCTGCGCTTGCCGCCGTGCGTCTCGAGGCCTTCGCGCAGCGTCTTTTTTCTACGCTGAGCGCGGGCGAGCGCCAACGCGTTTGGATTGCCTTGGGGCTCGCCCAAGAGACTCCGATCCTGCTGCTCGACGAACCAACCAGTCATCTCGACGTCGGCGTCGCGCATGAAATCCTCGCGCTGCTGCGTCGATTGACCCGAGCGGGAAAGACCGTCGTCTGCGCGCTGCACGATATCAACGAAGCGGCATCCTACGCCGACCGCATTGCGCTCTTGGGCGATGGAACGTTGCTCGCGCTGGCGTCGCCGAATGCGGTACTTACCGAGCCTCTGCTTCAAAGAGCATACGGAATCGCCTTCGCGCGGCGCAGCGCACTTTTACCCGACTCAGTGCTTGTGGAAAGGCCGCACGTCGGAGCCTAGCACCCAGCGAACGATTCCCTTCGCAGGACCGCTCGAAATCGTGACGCCGACCGCATCGTCCGGTGATGCGAAGAGCGGTGAAACGACGTAACCGGAGAGACAAGTGACGACGTCGCCGTGCGTGCCGGGCGAAGCCAGTAGTGCGTGCGGCAACATCGCTTGAGCTTCGTCGAAGGATGCGGCGTGATACCCGCGCAGGCGCGCGCGCGAGTCCCACATCAACACCGAAGGATCGTCCGTCGTACTGTAGAGCACGACGTGCTCGCCTCGATGGACGCGGCAATCGGCCGAGGCCTGCACGGGAACCAAAATCCAGCAGACGATGAGGAACGCGCACGCCTTACGCACCCGCAGCCTCCCCGTCGAGTACGCGAATCGCAAGAATTGCCAGGTCGTCTCTTGCGCGATTCCCGCCGCGCGCGCGAACGGCAGCGGCAAGTTCATCTGCGAGCTGCTGCGCGCCTGGCCTGGCGCGTTCGATCAGCTCCATCGCGCCCTGTCCGGAAAGTTGTTCTCCGGCCCGGTTGCGCACCTCCGTCAAACCATCGGTCGCCAACACGAGCGTATCCCCGGGCTGCAAGTAAATTGTTTCGGCCCCGAACGGCTCGTCCATGACGCCCAGGACCGGTCCGGTTATCGCTAGCTGGACGACCTCGTTGCGACGGCGCACGAACGGACGCGCGGCGGGCGGACGGGAATCTACGACATCGAGATCGCCGACGAAGCGGGCGCGACGGTCGGGTTGTTTCGGGGCACGAGTTATCGCGTATCGCGCGATGCCTGATTCGAAAGCGATCTTCGTTGCCACCAAGAATGCCGGGAAGCTGCACGAGCTGCGAGCGCTGTTTAGCGGCAGTGGCTGGCGGCTCGAGACCTTCGGCGGCTACGCTGACGTCGCCGAAGGCACGACATCCTATGCGGAAAACGCGGCGCTCAAGGCGGCAGCGCTACGCGAGCAACTCGTCGCGGCCGGTATCGCGGAGGCCGTACTCGGCGACGATTCCGGCATCGAAGTCCGCGCCCTCGGCGGCCGGCCCGGCGTGCGATCCGCTCGCTACGGCGGCGACGGTGCCACCTGGGCCGAGCGCCGCGCGCTCCTGCGCGCCGAACTCGCAGCGAGCGATTCGCCCGACCGCGGCGCGCGTTTCGTATGTGCGCTCCATTTCATCTCGAGCGACGGCAGCACGGTCGGCGTCGAGCGGGACGTCGCCGGGCTTGTCGCCGACAAGGACCGCGGAACCGCCGGCTTCTCGTACGACCCGACATTCTGGTACCCGCCCGCGGCAAAGACGTTCGGGGAGCTAAGCGAGGAGGAGAAGAACGCGGTCAGCCATCGCAGCCGCGCGGTCGCCGCGCTTTTGGGCGCAGCGCATTTCCGGCGTGATTAAGCGTAATCGGGATGACAGGATTCGAACCTGCGAACCTCTCGCGCCCAAGGCGAGCGCTCTAACCAAGCTGAGCTACATCCCGGCAGTAGGCTAATTCCGTTCCACCAGCCGAACTGCCTTGCAGTCCGCCGACGGTGGCAGTTCGCGGCAACGTACTTCGCAGCGGCTGATTTCTTCTTCGATCCGGCGCAACGATGCGGACGTCATCAGGAGCCGGCTCACCAGCGCAAGTTTTTCCACCAGATGATCGAATTCAAGCACCATGACAACGAGGAAGGGCATGCGTTGTTGGCCGAATTGGCCTGGTCGTGCCTCGGCGCCCGTGGTCTAATGGATAAGGCACGAGTCTTCTAAACTCGAAGATGGGGGTTCGATTCCCTCCGGGCGCAATTGTCCTATGCAAAGGTGTGCCACTACGCTGGCACAGTGGCGCGCTAAGCTACGCGTGTCAACAAATTGTGCACCGGCTGTGGCAAGAAAAAAGCCCAGACTCGTTTCCCCTCAAGTATCCGACGCGCGGTGTGAGGGCGAGCCGGTGCCGACAATGCCGCAGCGTCTATCATCACCGTTATTACCGGCAAAATGCCGAGCGCTACGCCCTGCATCGTCGCGCAAGCAAAGCACGATACCGGAAACGCAACGCGGAGTACGTTCTGGAGCTGCTCGAGCGCAGCGCTTGCATCAACTGCGGCGAGTCGGACGTTCGCGTTCTCGAGTTCGATCACGTCAGGGCCAGAAGGCCGGCAACGTGAGCGACTTTGTCAGCTGCGGCGCGAGGTTGCAGCGGCTGGTGGCTGAGCTCGACAAATGCGAGATCCGGTGCGCGAACTGCACCGGCGCCGCACCGCAACTGCTGCGGACTGGGCACGTGGGCGGCAGGGGGTGGCCGAGGGTTGACCCGAATGGTGGCTAGCTGCCGTGGTGATCGTAGCTCAGCTGGTTAGAGCGTCGCACTGTGGATGCGAAGGTCGCGGGTTCAAATCTCGTCGGTCACCCCAAGCGGCACTCCCGGGCCACTGTGAGGATCGGTCACATGACGGAAGGCCGGCCAACGCTCAACCAACTCAACTTGGTCGCTCGGGACATGAATGCCACTCTTGCCTTTTACCGTCGGCTCGGCCTAGAGATCGACGCGGACGCGGGCGAGGATCACGTTGCCGTACGGTTGCCGAACGGGTTGCTGCTCGAGTTTGACAGCATCAAATTCGTTTCGCAGTGGGACACGGGCTGGCGTGGATCGACTGGGGGCAGCACCGTGCTCGGATTTGCTCTTGCATCCAGAGACGACGTCGATAGACTTTACGCGGATACTGTAGCCGCGGGCCACCGAGGCCGGCAGCCGCCTTACGACGCATTTTGGGGCGCGCGATACGCGATCGTCGACGACCCGGACGGCAACGGAGTCGGCCTCATGAGTCCCATCGAAAGCGCACGAAAATTCTGGCCGCCGAGCGTGCCGAGCGTCGCCCAATCGACTTCGTAAGGTTCTATTCAGCTGAGGCTACGCCGGCCCGTAGTGGGCGGCGAGCCACGCGGCGAGCGTGTGTTTTCTAAACGTTCTCGGCGCGCCGTCGACGATCGCGGCGGATGCGAACGAATCGCAGAACACCGAGAACTCGCGGCCGTTCGGATAAGCGAAGACGAGTCCCCAGCGCGCATCGACGTCGTCCGTCGACTCGCTCCGCGGTGCGGGCGAGGCAGCATAAATGGCGGCTAGTGCCGCCGCGATGGCGGGCGGCGAGTGCCTGACCCACCTGCGGACCGAAAGGAACTTCATCATGGCTGCAGGCGTGAGCGCAACGACCGTCTCCACTTGGTCTCGAACGTGATACACGGTGAGTTTCGCGGGCCGCTGCGCGGCTGCGGAGCTGAGCGTTTGCAACGCAGTTGCTCCAAGCCATGCGCCGGACGCGGCGATGACGGCGCGCCGGTTCACGGGATTCCAACAATGCAGATAAGCACGAGTCGAACGTTCTGCCGGCCTCCAACGCCGCCCTGGAATCCCCCCGGCAGGATCGCTGGTACCGGCTTCTTCGCTACGGCTTCGTCAGATGCGGTGCTTGGCCGGCCCTTGGGCTCGGTACGGGCGCGGGCGCCTTCGGAACGATCACGGAGAGCGTTGCGCTGCGGCCCGACGCTCCCGCGATCGTGAACGTGCACGAACCCGGAGCGACCGCCGCGATGCTGAATTGCCCGGTCGCGCTTTGCTGAGGCGCGATCGCCGCGATGCCGGCGCAGTTGGAGCCCGTAACCACGTACGGGCCATTAAAATTCACTTCCGAAGCGTGGCTCGAACCGCTTGAATTCACGCCGGCGAATTGGACCGACGCCGGATCAACGATCAGTGGTCCAGGTGCCGGCGAGTGTTGCAGGATGATGATAAATGTCGGCGTGGGCGACGGCGTCGGCGTCGGGCTCGGGCTGCCGGTGACGGCGGTCGGTGTCGGTGTTGGAGAAGGAAATAGCGAAGGTAAGATGATCAGCGTCGCGGTCGGAGTCGGCGACGGCGAGGCGATCGGAGTCGCGGTTGGTGGCGCCGTCGGCGGCGCGGTAGGGGTCAGAGTGGGAGCAGGCGTTAGCGTCGGCAACGGAGTCGTGGGCGCGCTGCTCGGTGACGTGTTCGATGCTCCGCCGCCGCCGCCGCCGTGAGCGGCAACGATTCCCACAAGAGCGCCGGCACCCAAAATCCCCAAGATGAGGCCGCCGCCTCCACCCGAACCAGCTGCCGAATTAACCCCGCAGTGCACTTCAGCGAAAATAGCGCCGAACGCGAAAGGCGTAAGCGGTGCCAGCGGTTCGGCCGGCGTCGCGGGCGGCACGACGACGATTTGCGATCCGACCTCGTGGTGCGAAGCGTCAAGAAACGTGAAACGCACTTGCTGCGAGCCGGCACCCGGTTGCAACGCGACCGTCGGCGCGTACGTCTTGGTGTTTCGATCGTAAAGCAGCTGGCACGAAGAGATGACGCCGGCACTATTGACGATACCGTCGTAAGGAAGCGGCGCGCCAAGGGCGACTTGCGCGTCAAGAACGGCGAGCACGATCAGACCCGCTTGCGGCAACCTGCGTCGCCCAAAGAAAAGAGCCAAAGAGGCGCAGCCTCCCTCCGCTGAATCCGTGAACGCCGGGAAAGGCCGTCTATCTGGAAGCGACAGCCTTTCCCTCTAACAGAGAGGCCGTTAGGGACCTTCTACTGCTTGGACTCGGCATAGGTCCCGGTGCAACGCTTTCGACCGGAACAAGCGCAAGGTGCTCGAGAGCGTCCGTGCCGCGTACTGAGAGCTCTTACGAGTGCTTCGGCCGTTGCACGACGCGGACAGGGCATCGTCGTTTGGTTAGGGGCTACCGTGCGATTGATTGGTCTGACGGAAGGGGCGTGACGAAACCATGACCAACGGCAGGGAGCCGACCCGCGTAGAGCGAGAAAAAGCCCGTGGAATAGCGCGCGCCTTTAGCTCAATCGGTAGAGCATCGGACTTTTAAT
>PMHP01000185.1:0-37467 GCA_003158195.1 Vulcanimicrobiota bacterium
GGGCGGACGCCGCCGGAACTTGACGCGGGGTTTCCGCCGCAGCACTACGGGGCATCGATGACACTCGGCGGCGCGGCTGCCGCGGGGCAGCCGTTCGCGATCTTCGTGTCGAGTTCGGGCTATGCGAGCGTCGCCGCAAACTACGCGTACGATTCGGCTCATCCGGTTCTGCTCTCGGCCGATCCCGGCTGCGACGAAGCCGCCGGCGTCGCGATCACGATCAGCGACGGTATCCGCAGCGAGACACACGCGCTCGACTGCCGTGAGACCCAATACGAAGCTCAGCCGTCCCCACGTGCGGGAAGCACCGGATGAACGAGCGCGTCGCGCAGCGCGGCTTCACCCTGCTGGAAACGCTCGTCGCGACCGCGTTGACGGTAACGCTGATCCTTTCGGTCACCGCGGCGGTGCTGGGCTCGCTCCACGCGAGCGCTCGGCTCGGCGAACGAGCCGAACTTACCGACCACGCACTCAATATTCTCTCCGATCTGCGCGAGACGACGGCATACGACGCGAACGCGCTTACCGCGATGACCGGCCGCAGCGTTACGACGACATTCCCCGCGGATGCATCGAACGCGCGCGTGTTAACCGCGACGATCGGCGTCGCGCAGTCCGGCCCGAGCGCCCCGGTTATCGCGAGCGTGACGGTCACGGATGCGAACGGCGAAAGCGTCACGGAGCAGCAGACGCTCTACTTCGAGGCGCCGGCGCCGGGCTCGGTCATCGACCAGGCGACGCCGACGCCGGCGGCTGGAGAGTAGTGCGTGAACGGGGAGCGCGGCTTCAGCGTGATCGAGCTCCTGATCGCGGTCGTGCTCTTCGTCGCGGTCGGATTCACGCTGCTCGGCGTGAGCGGTGCCCTCTTCCGTGGGGTTACGCGCAGCGCGACGGCGCAGGGTGGCACGCTCGCGCTCGAGACGCAGATCGACGAGCTTCGCAGCGACGCCGCGACTTCGTTCGCCGTGTTCGTCCCGGACAAGGACGTGTTCGGAAAACCGAATGCGCCGTCCGCCGGAGCGCCCGGGCACGAGATCGATTTTTACAGCAAGGACGATGCGGGCGCGCCGGTTTTCTGGGCGTACTACTGGGACACGAGCGCTGAGACGCTGCGGCGTTATGACTACGATACCGGCGGAAACGTCGGGCAAGCCGATCGCACTACCGGTGCGATCGTCGCGGGCCGCAGCTATCCGGCCGTCCCCGGCGTGACGTCTTTTTCGGCGCGGACGCTCGAAGCGAGCGACCTCGTCAATACGAAGAGCGCGTACGCCTCGGCCGTGGCGCCGCTGTTCGCCGGCACGACGCCGCAGCCGTTACCGGTCGGCTACGACGACGGCGCTGCGCCCCGCACCGATCTGTACGGCGGCAACACGACGGTCGAGGTGCAACTCGCAACCGAACGCGGTGCGCGCACGCTGCATTTGGCGAGCGCCGCATTACCGAGCGGCTTTACGATCCACGAGTATCCGGAGATCCGGGCCATCGTCTATCGCCACGACACGACGGACCGCTCGTGGCTTGGGCTCGTGCAGAAATCGCACGTGTTCGTCAATGCGCAGTTGCTGATCAGTTACACGCATTTCACCGAAGCGAATCCGACGGTTTGGTGCGACTACAACCTTTACGGCAACCCGGGCGGTTTGGTCGCGCCGCTCGGTCCGGACTCGGATTATCAGCCGACGTGGTTTCCCGAGACGACCGCCGGGATCGTGTACCACGTCATTCACGGAAGAACCAACGGCGCGAGGTGCAGCCAGACGCCGCCGAGTCCCGGCGCGAGTGCCGATCCCTCGAGCTTCTTTTCTCCGCCGCCAGATACACAAGACACGCCGCCGCCGTGCTTTTATGCGGGCCAATGCTGGCCGGCGGACGCCCCACCCGATTTCAGCCCGTCACCGGCGCCCTCGATGACGCCGCCGCCGTCGTGGTGCGCAACGCACGCGGAGTCGACGCTGTGCGGCGGCCCCGGTCCTGCGCCGAGTGCGACACCGATCGCGGACGGAGGGTAACGCGCGATGCTCCTGCAGTCGCTCCTGGCGATCGCAATCATGCTGCTGCTCGCAGGTGCTCTGCTGACGAATGCCCTCGTCTCGGCGAAGGTCGCGATGCACGAAGCCGCGACCCGTAACGTCTCGATCGCTCTCGCCCGCGGCACCGACGATTTCACCCGCTGGGCAGCAAACTTCGTCTACACCAACCGCGCAGGCGCGCAATGGCCGACAAACGTCCAGACGACGTCGCCAGAACCGATCTGCGACGGGAGTGCCACAAGGATGCAAACAGAGCAAAGGACGACGTGCACGCTTTTCGAGACGACGACCTATCAGGTCACCGGCTCAACAACCGCTCCCAGCCCAAAGGGCGATGCCGCAACCGCTGGCCAGAGCACCGCCGAGAACCTACAGACCCTCCTCGACGAGCAGCGCATCTCAGCCGAAGTAACCGCAACGATTACAAATGCTTCCGGCGTCGTCATCGGCTCGGTTACTCGCGAGCTAACCGCGCGCGTCTTCGATGCGCCGCCGTACGCAATCGTAACAGGGACGCGCGACGCGTCGACGGTCCTGGGCTCCGAGCACGCAGCTGAGGGAGACACAAGCGGTATCTACGCGATAGGCAAGTCTAGTGGTGGTAACGCTACGCCGGACCCGGCGAATCCGTCGTCCTACAAAGTCACAGTCATCCGCGTTAAGATGACATGTACCAATAGTTCAGCAAACAATGACCAAACTGACCCGGTCGCCGACAACAAGCCTCCCGGTAACAACAATATGCCTTGGGGGGTCCAGGCAGTTCATCGCGCCTTTGAAGCTCCGTGCCTGCCCAGCTACGGCATCTTGAATGTCCCGAGTGACGCGGAAATACCAGCGGACGCAAACTACGACGTGAGCTCATTCGCTGACCCGAAACCTTGGAGAAACGGGTCCTCTGACGCGGCGTCAGGTTGGGCTCAGTAGGCGCTACCTGCCATTGGCGGCGATTTGGGAACCATCAGCTGGAACGCAGTCGGTGGTGTCAACTCGCGTTCCATTAGTTGTGGCGACGTCAATTGCTACGCTCGGGACTGCCAAGCCGGCTTCAACTCCGAGTGTCTCCAAGAAAAATACCTGCGTGACCACGTTCCCGCTAACCGTCGTTTGCGCTTCCGATCCGGGATTCGGGGGCCCGGAGTAGATTGGAGTGTCGCCGGCTGCAATAATCGAGTAGTTTCCGTCGGTCAGACGACTCGGATTGTTGCCAGCATCGGACTCGTACTCGTTTGGAGTGAAGGCAGGGTTGCTCGAGCACGTTTCAAAAACGCCGCCCGTTCCCGTATCAATGCCAATCGTCATCCCCAGCTGCGTCGGCAACTCCAGCGACGCCCCCGGCGAGGGCAGTGCGTTTGCGACGTTTTGGGCGAAGGTGACGTCGACGCGTAGGGTGTCGTACGCGTTGCCGCTGGCGCGGTGGAATTGACCGTAGAGGGTTGTTTTGACGCCGGTGATGGCCCATGCGGTGCCGCCGCCGGCAGCCGTTGCAAGATCGCTCGGAAACGTCGTCGACACGACGACGGGCGGCGGCTCGCCCGGCGTCGGCATGCCGCCACCGCCTCCTCCGCCGCCACCGCCGCTGCAGCCGGCGAACGAAACAACGCCGGCTGCGACGACATACACGAACCAAAGGAAACGCTTCACCGCGGAACTCCCTGCAGGCTCGAACGAGGAAATGCACGAGTTCGCTTTTCAACGGCTGAAACTCTGCAGACGGAGCGAGCTTGCGCGCGCCTACGTCTGCCTATGCAACCGGTTCGCCTTCGAGTGGGACGAACCGCGCGCGCAGGAATCGCAGGATGCGGTCATTCGCAAACCTGACCTCGACCGAGCCGATGCGGCCGTACGGTTCGAAGCTCTCGTGCCACAGCTCCAGCACAGGTCGCCCATCGCAATCCCTGAACGACAATTTCCATCGCAGCTCTGCGCGATGCCGCTGCGGCGCTGCATTCGTCGCTTCGATGACCGCGAGCGCCGCGTCGATGAGGACCGGATCGACGACGCGGTGGCGGAAGGCTCCTTCGAGCCGGTCAAGGGTCTCGGGCGCGATCGGCAGCGGCGATGCGGCGTGGTCGTGGAGATGGACTACGTCGAGCCTGACGATCCCGCTGCGCCGGTCGCGTACGACCGCAATCATGGCCGCCGGCGTCATGGCGGATCGATCGCGCCGTGCGGCAAGCGTGGCGCGTTCCCGAAGTACTCGATCTTGTGCACTGCGTCGTACGCACCCTCGGCGAGAAGCGTGTCCATCTCTGTGAGGACGCGGAGCGCACGAACGGGATCATCGATGCTGACGTGGTCGGTCGGGCTGTTGGAGATCGCGATGTCGCCGTGATGGTCCGGCCGCGTATGCTCTCCCAGCGCGAGCGCAACCCGGCGCTCGACGCCCAGAATGATGTCGCGCTCGGCCGGGCTGCCCCACAGCGCGCGTTCGAGGGTACCGACTGCGTACGGACGCGAACGTTCGAAGTACCGGACGGGATCGCGAACCCACGCGTTGGCGTGCGCGATCTCGTGCAGCAATACCAGCGACGGCGACAACGAGCCGCCGGCCGCGTCGACTTTGCCGAACGGATTCCAAAAAATGTATCCGCGTGCGTCGGCGCCGGGGACGAACAGCGGCGTGCCCGGCCGCAGGTAGACGCTCGTGTGCCCGTGCTCGAGCCGGTACAGCTGCGCGAGTCCTTCGGGGCTGCGGCTCAGGTAGCGAGCCGCCTCGGCGAAGTGCGGCGCGATGTCGTTGTGGACGTGCAGTTTGCCGAATTCGAGAAATTCGTCCGACGCACCGGTCGGCGCCAGCAATGCATCGACCTTCGTGCCGGCCGGCGCCGGAGGCAGCTCCTGTGCGCCTTCGGGCCGCGTCTCGCCGAGTTGCGCGACTGCGGCGTGGCGGTCGGCGCGGGGCGTCTCGCCGAGCGCGGCGGCGACGCGCCCCTCGATACCCGCGAACACGCGGTACTCCTCGGGAGAATACCAGTGATCGCTATCGGCGGCGCTCGTGAACGGCTGGATGTTGGCGAGATACCATGCGCGATCGGTCGTCCATTCGTTGGCGTGGGCGAGGTCGCCGATGAGCGCGCTCGTGCCCGCATCCGGATCCCAGTAGACGTGATCGGGACGGTCGCCGCTTGGACTGATGCGTTCGCCGCCGCGCATCACGTAGATCATCTCGCGCCTGCTGTGCTCGGCCGCGTACAAAGAGGCGAGGGCTTCGGAACTCCGCCCCGCGGACCGCACGGCGGCTTCGAACGCATCGACAACGTCCACGTGCACGCCAAGCGTTCCGTACTGCACGAAGCCGTCGATCGTGCGATTGCGGGCGAGCAGTGACTCGGGCGTCGTGCCGCGCGGCGCGTCGGGCGCGCGTTGCTCCGCGAGCGCGCGTGCCGTCGCGAGATCCGCGGGCGGTGCGATCGGAGCCGGATCCGGTCCCTGCTGGTCGGCAAATCGCGCTCCTTCGTCCGGCGGCGTGGTGAGATCCCAGCCTGGAAACGGCGGCGTATTGGTGTCGATGCCCACCAGCCGGTCCCAGAGCCGGCTGTTGTCTCTGGCCTCGACTTCGTCGTCCGGGTAATCGGAGTCCGGGTCCTCCGGCTCGATCGGAACCGCACCAAAGTCGATCGGTTCCGCTTCAATCTGATCGATGAGATTGGGTGTTTTGAAGAGTGTGCCCAAGATCGGACCGTCCACCGGCTCTTCACCCAGCCGTTCCGCGACCCGGCGTTGCAGGTTCGCCACCGACTCGTTCAGCGGGCTGTAATACTCCGCTTGCGGAGATCTCGTCGCGAACGGGCGCGACGCCTCATGGTAACCGATGGGATCGGCCATCCACTTGGCGAGCTCCGCCATGCGTGCGAACAGCACCATCGGAGGCGAGATCGTCGAGCCGCTTTGCGTCTGCAACTCGTAGCGCGGATTCCAATAGAGATGCGCGCGGCCGTCCAATCTCGGCAGGGTTGCATCGTACCCGGCTTTGAGGATCGTCTCGGCCGAACCGTGGATGATGCCGTGCAACGCGTCGACGCCGTTCGGGCTCTGGGCCAAGTAGCGGGCTGCGAGGCGAAATTCCGGTTCGAGTTCTTTCTGCACGCGCAACTGATGGAAGTGCACGAAGTCGACGCCGTCGTCGGTGCTCGTCCCCGTCGCATCCAGCAACCCGTCGCTGGATGCGGTTTCGGGTGCGTACGGAATGAACGGTTGAGCCTCCGGCGGCGTTGCCGGGCCGCGGCGCCGTCTGCTGTCCGAGGCATCGGCGAGATAAAAGCTGCCGCCGGCCGCGTCACGTGGCTCTTCACCGAGCTCGAAGGCGGCGCGGCGTTCGGGCCCCTGGATGACGTTAAGGTGTTCCTCGGAGTACGCACGGCCGGCCCACGGCGAGTCCGGCGGCAGCGGCATCACGTCCTCGAATCCGCCCTCGGCGGCTTTCTGCGCGTGCACCAGCTTATTGAAGAGCAACATCGCCGGTGACAGGCTTCCGCCCGGATGCTCCAAGGCGAGCGTCGGATTCCAGAAAGCGTACGCGCTCGTGTCGTCGGTCGGGACGTCGTCGGTGTGTGCGCTCGGGAAGATGAACGTCGGTTCGTCGCTCGCGGCCAACCGGTTTAGGGTACCGCGCGCCACCGAGCTGTTGCTCAAGTAGGCGTACGCGCGCCGAAACTGGGGAGCGATGTCGCGATGCACGAAGATCGAGCCGAATCGCACGAACGGGCCGATCGGCGTTTCGGACGGGAAGGGCTCGCGTGGTGCGCTAAAGGCGGCCGCGCCCCGAAGATCCGGCGCGCGCAGATGCGTCAGCAATCCGTCCGCGTCGGGTGCCGGGGTCGCGATGCGACTGCCGTGGTAGCGCTCGGCGAGACTGTCGACTCCGTGACCCGCCGCGATTTGCCCGATGGCAACTCCGAGCCCTTCGGCCGACGACCAGTTCGGATGGCTCAAGAAGTCGGAGCCCTCCTCGCCCATGCTGACGGCGCCGTTGAGCACCATCGCTCGCCCGAGCGTGCCGTCGATGACGCGCGCGCCGCCGGTCAGGACGCTCTCGGTCCGTTCGCCGAACGAGACGGTCTTGATGAGGCTCGAGACTCCCGGCAACACGGTGCCGTGCCCGAGCATGCCGACGCTGCCGGCGAGGTTCAGGAAGCTCAAGGCCGCCTGCGGCGACGACCACGGCGCGATGCTCAAGCCCGCGTCCAGCCGCGCCTTCTCTTCCTTAACGGCGAGGTAGGTCGAGGCCGCGCCGCCCGCTCGCCACAGGGTCTGTACCGACGCGCGAAACGCCGAGTTGGTCAGCAAGCTTCGCGTCCCGCCGCTCGCGGCATCGCTCGCGGCCGAGGTCGCCGTGTCATCGACGGCGGCGCTGCCGGCTCCGTCAGAGCCGCCGCTCGCAAGGGCCCCGGCCGCATCGCTGGCGAGGCTCCCGAGTGCCATCGTCGTCCCTTGTTCTTCCATCTCCGCCGCAAGCGGCGTCAACGCGCCGTCCGAGGCGACCTCGGCCACCGCTCCGCCCGCGTCCAGCGCCAGCCCTTCGAGCACCGGCGCAGCGTCCTCGACGCCTTGCGCGACATCCTCGGCCGTCCCGATCGGGTTGGTCATCAGCTTCGCCCCGATCTTGAGCGCGCCGAGCCCGAGGCCCCCGACAAACGAGCCGACCGTCGCGATCGCTCCCGCCGCATGCTCGAGATCGGAGAGCGGATTGAGGCTCAACCCGCCGCCGCTCGAATCGACGTGCGCGCGGCCGACGAACACCGCCGCGTTTCCGTTCGATGCATGCTCGATCTGCAAGTTCGTCGTTGTCTGCAGCACGCTCAGCGTGCCGTCGCCGAGCTTAGTGTGGTGTTGGAAGTCGCTCAGGCTGCTGTAGCTTTTGCCGTTCAGATCGATGAAGGTGCTGCCCCGGGCGTTCTTGTCGGCGATCTGGAAGAGCACGGTCCGCTGCAAGGGGCCCTTCGTGCCCCCGATGCTAAGCGGCAACGCCAAGAGTTTGCCGTTGGCGCCGCCAGCCGACCGGATCGCGTTCATCACCGGTTGGAATGCTTTGATCGCAGCCGGCGAATACTGCGGTGCGCTTCCGCCGGCGCGCAGCGGTACAGCCTCACCGCTTTGCGCGGCGGCGTAGCTCCCGATGACCAGGTTGGTAAGTTGGGCGCCCGCGCTATAGCGCTGGCCGCCTGAGGTTTGTTTGGCGGCCAGGTTCGCAATGCTTTGGCTTTCGGCGTGCGGATCGGCAGCAAACCACGCGGTCTGCGCGGCGGCGGTGATCGCGCTCGCTTTCGTCCCGAGATTCTGAACCGTAGCACCGTACGCGGCGTTCGCCCGCTGCAACGCAGCGAGTGCCGCGGCGCGTTGGCTCTTGGTCGCCGCTTGTGTCCGCGCGAGCAGCGCCGCTTGCGTGAGGCGCGGATCGGCCCGCAGCAACCTCTGCGCGGTGGCGAGGAAGCGTTGGTGGTAGCTTGCGCCGATCCGGGCGTCCGTGCCCGCGCGCCGGTCGAAGGCAGCGAAGGCGTCGTGCTGGACGACGACGGAGTTGTGCTGCAACGTCCATTGGGCGTTGCGCGCGTTCCAGGCCGCGGTCTTAGCCTTAGCGCCGGCAACGATGCAGCCGCTCGTCGGCACCTTCGCCGCCGTGAACGTCCGCAGCGCCACCGTCCCGATGTCCGCCCGCTGCGCCGCGACCGCCGAACGATCGTTCGCAAGCGTCTGCGCGGCGGTCGCTTTGGCCGCGATAAGCGTCCGCCGAGCTCTCGCCGTCGCGCCGGTCACCCGCTGAGCGATCAGCGCCCGCCGGGTCGTTCCGTCCTGCGCCGCGCTGATCGTCCGGGCGATCGCCGCACGCTCTCGTTCCCGTATCGGGGCCGCCGGCGGTCGCGCTAAAGCTTTCGCGCCCAGCGCAAACTCGGGATCGAGTACCGGGTCCAGCGCCCGCTCGACCGTCAGTTGCATCTGCGCCTGCGCCTTGGCCGCGGCAATCTGGCGCTGTTCGGCGGCGGCGATTACCTTATCGGTCACCGCCCGGGCCGCGGCCGCCGTCGCCGTTTCCCGCGCAGCCGCAAGTCGCCGGGACGCAGTCGTCACCGAGTCGTTGGCGACCTGTGTGTTGTGGAGCGCCAGCTGCTGGTCGTGATGATAGAGTGCAGCGTCGGCCACGGGATCGACTTTCAATTGCGCCGCCGGAATCGCAACCGTGCCGACGTGGGATTTGACCGCGGCCAAGGTTTGCTTCAGCCCAAGGTCAATCCGCCGCTCGTTCAGGGTCGCTTCGGTGATCGCGGCTTGCCGTTCGGCCGTGCGTTTAACTTCGGCTACCCGCTCGGCAGCCAGTTGCGCGTCGCGCCGCGCGAACGCTGCGTCGCTGCGATAGATCGCCGCATCCGCCGACGGATCGACCGGCAGCGCCGTCGTCAGCGCTTTGTACCCGNNCTTCGACGCGAGCGCGATCGCGTCGCCGGCGCTCGTCGCGGCCGAAACTCGGGCGCCACGCGCCGTCGACGGGAGCGGCGACGGGTGCGATGCTATTGCGTGGCCGCCGGTGCGACCGGGGCCTGCGACCGTCGAAGACGGCGCGCTCCCGGGAGCCGCACGACGCGGGGACACGACGGGTGCGATCGCTGACCGCGGCGGCGGGGCCGCATGGCCCGAGGGGTGAGATGCGCCTTTATCGGCCGCAGTTGCGGCCGCGGCCGCGGCCTTGCCCACCGCTTTGCCGGCGTCCGCGGCCGCTGCTGCAATCGCGCCGAACAAGCCGCCACTGCTTGCGGCTTTAGGTTCGGGGGGTTTTGCCGTGACCCGCTTGACTGCCATGCTGCGCGTTTCTCGAAGCTCCCGGAGTCATATCACGCGGTCAAAGGCAATTCCCAATCCCCGATCTACGTTGCGAGGTTCGGTTTGTTCCTAACGGCGTGCGGCGACTCGGAGCCGGCGAGCGATAGCCAGACGCCGGCGAGCACGAGCAGCGCGCCCAAAACTTCGCGCACGCCGAAAACCTCGCCGCCGAACACCGCACCGACGATGACGGCGAGTACCGGAATCATCAGCGCCGACAAACCCATGACGCCGGAATCGATGCGCTGCAGCAACCAATGGTTGAGATAGAACGCGATCGCGCTTCCGAACAGCGCAAGGTAGGCCACCGCCAGCACCGGCGCCGGCGCGAGTGCCCGATGCCAATCCGGGTGCTCGAAACCGAGCCCCAATACCGCCATCACGCCGCCCGCGAGCAGCATCGCCGGGGGCAGCGTTGCAAACGGCTCCGCGTCCGCGAAACGCTTGAGGTAGACGTTCGCGAAACCCGATGAGGCCGACGCGATCAGCGCCGCGACGACCCAAAGGACGTCGCCGCGCACGTTACCGACAAGCGAAATCAACGCCACGCCGCCCAGCGCGAGCAGCGCTCCGACAATCGTGTTTCGGGTCGCGCGCTCGCCGACCATCACGTGCGCGAATCCAAAAATGAAAAACGGCATCGTCCCGAACAGCACCGCAACCAGACCGGACGCCAAGTGCTCCTCCGAGAGATACGTCAACGTGTAGTTCAGGCCAAACATCGTCAGCGCCAGCATGAGAACTAAATGCAGCGGCGGTGCGGTGCGGCGAAAATCGACGCGCATGGCGAGCCCGAGCCCGTACAGCAGCACGCCCGCCAAGAGAAAACGAATACCCGCGCCCGTCATCGCGGGTAAACCGCCGAGCGAAAACTTGATCCCGAGCCACGTCGTGCCCCAAATAAAAACGCAGGCCGCATACGCCGCAACCGTGCGCACCGAATTTGCCACGCTTTATTGGACACTCGAGCGAGCGAAAGCGTTGCAAATCCCAAGGGGGTTTTAGGTTTGCAGGGTGGTTCCCGGAGGCATCGCGGTTCCTGGAGGCATCGCGGTTCCCGGAGGCAGCGCGACTCCTGCGCGGAGCGCCCTCACCTCGCGCTCGACCGGCCACTCGCTGAACGCGAACAGAATGATGACGATCAAGTTCGCAAAAGGCACGAGCAGCCAAAGCGACATCACACCGGGATAGCCCGCTTTGGTCGCAATCTTCCAATCGAGCCACAGGAAGAAAACGATCATGGCGATCGCGATGATGCCTGAGATGGCAAGTGAACCGGCCGCCGCGGCCATAGCCGCGCCGGCGTTTTGTTGGGACGAATCCATCAAATCCTCGCTTTCCGCTCGCCACCTTAGGCAAGCGGCCACCGACTCCCCGCCGCCCCGAGAGGAGGAACTTTGGGCGGCCCTCCAAGGTCGAGACGTGGAACCGTCAGACTAGGACTGTGCGCCGAGGTGCAGGATGTACTTCACGATGAAGCGGTCGACCGTCTGGGTCGCGGCCGGCGTTCCGTACGCTACATACAGTTCGCTGCCGCTTGGAAACTTGCGATGGTAGCTCGCCGCGAGGTTCACGCCCGGAACGGTGGTGAGGCCATCGACGAACCCGTTGATCGAGCGCAACTCGAGCGACACGTTCGAATCCGTTCCAAGGCTCTCTCCCACCGAGACGAGCCGCAGCCATTGCGAATTGAGCTGCCCGTCGGAGAGCGTCCGGCCGTAGGTTCCCGCGTACTCGGCTGAGAGCGACAGGTGCGTTCCGAGTTGGCGTGCCGTCGACAGGGTGTATTGGTGCAGAAACACGTCGCCGAAGGCCCCCTGGTCCGCTCCGAAATCGATCGGCGCGGGCGTTCCGTCGCGGTAACCGAGGGTCAGCGCCAGCTGATCGAAGCGGTCGGTCTGGCCGCAGTAGTAGTGCGGAAAGCCTGAATACGAGGTGCGAACCAATGACGGGTTGTCGCACCCGAGCGGTCCCGGGGCGTCGAGCGAGTAACTGCGCAACTCGCCGTCCCGGGGACCAAACGAAATGCTGAACTGCTTGACATGCGCATTGAGCTGGACGAGCGCATCCGCTTGGTGGATCGCACCGGACTCGTCGTAGAATCGATCGCCGCCGATGACGAGGTTATAGCTCTTGATGCCCGGCGAGCTTCCGTAGAGGTTGAGCGCGCCCAACCCGCCGCGATTATCGGAGATCCCCGTGTACCCGTCGATCGGGTTATAGTTTGGCGTGACGTCCTCCCAGTCCACGAAGATGTCGTAGTTCGGCTTGCGCATCTCGCCGTTGATGTTGAGTTGTCGAGCGTAGCCCGGATCGGGCACGTACGACCCGCTTTCAAACGCCTCATCGATCACGCCGATCAAACCCGTGTGCAGGTTGTGAAAGCTCGTACCGGCTTCGACGGTGGAATCGTCGCCGGCGACGCTGTGGTGGGCGAGGACGCCGTCGCTCCAGTACGCGAACGTCTGACTCGGCGTCGCGTGGGTGTAGCCGTAGGCGATGTCGTCGAACTCGTTGTTGGTCGTTTCGTCGTAGCCGCGAACCGAGAGAACGCCGAACGACTGTTGGCCGAACGAGCCTTCGAGCTTTGCGCCGCGGTCGAACGGCCCGATCGAGGGCGAGTAGAAGATCTGATTGTTGGGCGTGAACGCGCCGCCCGAGGGCGAACTCGGGCTCAGAAAGCTGTTGCCTTCCGCGAAGAACGGCCGATATTCCGTCAGCACGCGTTGAAATTCTTGCGGTGCGATCGACTGTTGGTCGACTTCGACATTCGAAAAGTCGGGGTTCACCGTCGAGACGAAATGGATCGTGTCCGTGAGCGCATAGCTCAGATCGATCCCGGCGACCCGCGGCGTCTCAGGCGCGAACGTGCCGTCGGCCTGCTCGAAGAGCTTCCGCCCGTCGCCCCCGCTGGCCAGGCCGTAGATGTTCGCTCGCATCCGATCGCCGAACTTCGAGGACCCCAGATTTCGAATTCCGGAGAGCCGCGGCCAAAATTGCGAGTCGCCGAACGGCGGCCACTGGGGCGTCGCTCCGTCCTGCATCGTTCCGTCGTAGGCCCACGTATAGTGTTCGCCTACAGCCGCCACGCCGCGCACGAAGTTGAAACGCCACGTCTGGGCCGCAGCGCGGCTGATGTGGAGCACCCGCAGCGGAATCGTCAGGACGGCCTTCCACGCCGCGCCGTCCCTGTATGCGGCGGCATGCCAAACCGGCTGGTACCTGGTGCTCTCGCTCGCTTCTTCGTAGCGCGTGCCCCGCGCGGTCGTCGTGAAGTAATATACCGTCGCGCCGTTTCCGCTCGTGTCGATTCCGATGCCCACGAAATCGTCGAGGCCGAAGCCGATGTCGTTCGTCGTTTGGTTTGCGGTGATCGGTAATTGCGGCTGCTGCACGTCGAAGCCGACGTAGAGGTTCTGGGCATCGTAGAGCAGATAGGCGGTCGTTTTAAATGCCGCCGGCGAACGGGTCGTGATGTTCTCGAACGGGACGTTGTCTTGCGTGATTCGACCACGGGCCCAATCGGGATCGGAGAGCGAGGTATCCGCTCCAAGCGGGTGCGTCGCGAGCGCCGCGGTGTAGGTGACCGGATGGCTCGCCGTCGCACCCGCGACGCCCCCGGAGGCGCCGAGAAATACGATTAAGCAGACGGCATGTGCAACAGTCCTCAACACGCGGTCATCGTACGTGCGGCGAGAACGCACTGCAACGCAACCGTGACGAGAGGGACGTTTCGCGGGACGAACCGCGCTGATTTAGTCTATTCTGAAGCCAAGAGCGACGCGACGCCGGTCCGGAAGGTGCGACTGGAGTTAAGGCGCGTTCCGTCGTCCATAATGACGACGTACTCGCCGTGCGACCACGGTTCGAGTTGGCGGACGAGCGCACCGTTGACGGCGAACGAGCGATGGATTCGCGTGAAGCCGAACGGCGCCACCCGCTGGCAGAAGGCGCCCATCGTCGACCGTAGCTCGAGCGTCGCCGAGCGAAGGTGAAGGGTGAGGTTGTTTCCCGACGCTTCGAACCAAACGATCTCCTCGGGCGCGAGCGAGACGACGCGCCCGTCGGTCTGCCGGAGGCTCAGCCGCTCCCCCGCGGTCAGGAGTTTCTTTCGCGCTTTGGCCACGGCTTTGGCGAACCGCGACGCGGTGAGCGGCTTGAGGAGATAGTCCGCCGCATCGACGTCGAACGCGTCGACCGCGAACGTGCTGTGCGCGGTGACGAACACGAAGGCGGTCTTGGCGGTGTTTTGGCCGGCCGTCCGAAGCATCTCGATCGGCGACCCGCCGGGCATCTGGATGTCGAGGAAGACGATATCGGGCGCGAGCCTTGCGATCTGTCGCTGCGCTTCCTCGGTGGTTCCGCACTCGCCGGCGATTGTAAGATCGTCGTAGCGCCCGATCAACGTTCGCAGGCGTGCGCGCGCGCTCGGCTCGTCGTCGACGATCAGGACGCGAGTCACAGCCTCGGGCCGCCCGCCGGAATTGCCAGCGTGAGCTGCGTTCCCGGCTTCTCGCGCGGTGCGATGGTTAGATCCGCGCCGGTGCCGTACAGCTCGGCGAGCCGCGCGCGCGTGTTTCCGATTCCAACGCCTTCGCGAAGCTCCAGGAGGTCGAGCGTCGTCCCGTCGTCGCTGAGCTCGATCCGCAGCGTCTCGCCGTCGAGGCGGCACGTCAGATCGACGTGAATGACGCCCCCGGTCTTATCCAAGCCGTGCACGATCGCGTTTTCCACGAGCGGTTGGAGCGTGAAGGTCGGGACGGGGACGCCGAGCGTTTTCGGTTCGGTCGAGATGTTGACGACGAGGCGTTCCCCGTAGCGCAGCTTCATGATCAGGATGTAGCGATCGAGCAGATTCAATTCTTCGCGCAGCGGCACCATCTGCCGCGTCGACGCGTCGGTCGCGGTTCGCAGCAGTGCAGCGAGCGCGGCGAGCATCTCTTCTGCAGCCGTTACGTCGGTCTGCATGAGGGCGCCGACGGCGTTGAGCGTGTTGAACACGAAGTGCGGATGGAGCTGGCGCAGGAGGGTTTCGACGCGCAGCTTCGTGAGATCGGCTTCGAGGCGAACGGCTCGCTCGCTGCGCTCCCTTGCGATCTGCACTTGTATGATCGCGACGATCAGCGCGAACGCAACCATGTACGCCAGAAAGTCTTCGAACCCGCCGCCGAGCGCCATTTTGAAGGTGTAGTGCTTTCCGAGGAACCCGTTGCTCACGACGACGACGAGCAGCTCCGCCACAGCACAGATCGCAAGCAAGGCGACGAAATAGATGCCGAGCGTCAGCGCCTGCGGCCGGCGCGTCGGTGGGAACGTTCGCGCGACGAGGAGCAAGGCCGGCGTGAACAATCCGAGCGTGTAAATCTGAACGAGGTTAACCCCGAGGTACGGAATCCAAGCGATTTGCACGCCCTCGTATTCGTGTTCCACGTAGCCCCACGCCGACACGAGTCCGGCAAACGCGGTCCACCCAGCCAACCCGATCAGAAACCACCGCGTCGCTACAGGCATCGCAGTTTCGCCCGCGCCTTAGCCCAGCGCCGCAGCCTTGTCTGAGCGAAGCGCCGCAAGCTTGTCACCCTGAGCGGAGCGCCGTAGGCGCGCAGTCGAAGGGCCACGCCCAGTTTGGCCCCTCGACAAGCTCGGGGTGACATATCGATTGATAGCATCACATCCGAAACACGCCGAAGTGCGTGGCTTTCGCCGGAGCATAGGCGGCCGCTTCGAGACCCAACGCAATGACTCGCCGCGTGTCGAGCGGATCGATGACGCCGTCATCCCACAGCCGTGCGGTCGAATAATACGGACTCCCTTCGCGCTCGTATTTCTGGAGGATCGGCGCCTCGAAGGCGGTCTTTTCGTCCGGCGTCATCGTTCCGCGCACAGTCGATAGGACGCTTGCCGCCTGTTGCCCGCCCATCACCGAGATGCGTGCGTTCGGCCACATCCATAACTGGCGCGGCCCGTAGGCGCGCCCGCACATTCCGTAGTTGCCGGCTCCGAAACTTCCCCCGATAACGACGGTGAACTTCGGGACCTCCGCGCAGGCGACCGCGGTCACGAGCTTCGCACCGTCCTTGGCGATTCCGCGGTTCTCGTATTCCTTGCCGATCATGAAACCCGTGATGTTCTGCAAAAACAACAGCGGCGTGTCGCGCTGCACGCACAACTCGATGAAGTGCGTCCCTTTGAGCGCGCTCTCGCTGAATAAGATTCCGTTGTTCGCGAGGATCCCGATCGTGTGGCCTTCGATGCGCGCGAACCCGCAGACCAGGGTCGAACCGTACAGCGGCTTGAACTCGTGAAAGAGCGAGCCGTCGACGAGCCGCCCGATGACCTCGCGCACGTCGTAGCCGATCCGCGTGTCGCGCGGGATGATGCCGTAGATCTCGCCCGGGTCGTACGCAGGCGGCAGCGAGTCCGTATCGTCGCGGCGGCGCTCCGGCGGCGGCGGCAGGTTCGAGACGACCGAACGCACGATCGCAAGCGCGTGCTCATCGTCGTTCGCATAGTGGTCGGCGACACCGCTGATCCGCGTGTGAACGTCCGCGCCGCCGAGCTCCTCGGCAGTCACGACCTCGCCCGTCGCGGCCTGCACGAGGGGCGGACCGCCCAGGAAAATCGTCCCGTATCCCGCGACGATGACCGTTTCGTCCGACATCGCCGGAACGTACGCGCCGCCCGCGGTGCATGAGCCCATCACGGCCGCAATCTGCGGGATGCCCTCCGACGACATCCGCGCCTGGTTATAGAAGATGCGCCCGAAGTGATCGCGATCCGGAAACACCTCGTCCTGCCGCGGCAAGAACGCACCGCCTGAATCGACGAGATAGATGCACGGCAAGTGATTCTGCTGCGCGATCTCCTGTGCGCGCAGATGCTTCTTGACGGTCAGCGGATAGTACGTGCCGCCTTTGACGGTCGCGTCGTTCGCGATCACGACGCAGTGCCGGCTCTCGACCGTCACGATCCCCGTGATGATTCCGGCCGCGGGCGTGTCGTCACTGCCGTAGACGCCGTCGGCCGCCAGCGGCGAGAATTCGAGAAACGGCGTTAGCGGGTCGGCGAGCCGGTCGATCCGCTCGCGCGCCGGAAGCTTGCCCCGCTTGCGATGGCGCTCGGTCGCCAAGGCCCCCCCGCCCTCCCGCACCCGCGCGAGGCGCTCGCGCAGTTCGGAGACGGCGCCGCGCATCTGGGAGGCATTGGCGGCGAAGTCCGCGTCGCTACGGTCCACCCGCGTATCTAAGCGTTTCATTTCGAGGCTCCTTGGGGCCAGGTTCTGTTGCCCGCTAACTGATTGGTCACCTAGCGCATCCGGGACGGAAGGGCGGCTCCGGCGAATCCCGGGCCTCCCCACCAGTTCGGCGAGAACACGATTGCTAAGACGCGTCGCATCTACTGATTTTCACACACCAATTCCGTTTGAGCCGATTGTGCGCGAGCGGCTCGTTCAGCGACTCGCCGCCGCAGCGCGCCATCGAATTACCGTCGTTGCTGCACCCGCCGGCTTTGGCAAATCTGTAGCGGCGCGACACTACTTGGAGGAATCCGGCGTTGCCCACGTGCGCTACGGCTTGCGCCGCGAGAACGGGATGCTCCCGGGCTTCTTGCGTGGCTTCGTGGCGGCGATCGCGCCGTTCGCCCCAGATGCATCCGAAAGTCTCGCGGGGAACCTCTCAAATATCGGTGTCTCCGGCGAAGCGGCGGATGTCGCGCCTTGGCTTGCCGGCGCGATCGAAGGCTACGACGGCTCGATCTTTATCGACGATCTCCACCATGCGGCCTCCGATGCTCGCATTTGCGAGATTCTGGCTGACGTCATTGAACGCACGCCGCGCGCTCGGTGGATCCTCGCCACGCGCGACCTGCTCGAGCTGCCTGTCGCGTCCTGGATTGCGTATGGCGTTGCCGCGCTTCCCCTCACCGATCTGGATCTTCGCCTGACGCCGGAAGACGGCATAGAAATCGCTTCGCGCTGGCAACCGCACCTTAGCAAGCCTGAGGTATACGAACTCCACGAAAGCACCAAGGGTTGGCCAGTGGCGTTCATGTTTGCTCTTCGCGTCGCGGGCAGTGCTTCGGACATCAACCGAATCGCTCGCGGCACGAGAGAAATACTTTACGCCTTCCTCGCGGAGCAAATCCTACGAAATCTTGATGAGGGTGAGCGACGTTTCTTATTCGACACCGCTGTGCTGCCGACGCTCGACACCCCGCTGTTGGAGGCGGCCGGTGTCCAGTCGGCGCCCCAGATGCTCGGTCGCATCCGGCATCGGACGGGCCTCGTGTTCGCTGACGACGCGGGAATTTTTCGCTACCACGACCTGTTTGCGGCGTTCCTCGACGATCATCTCGAGCAACGCGGCGCCGAAGAATATGCCGCGGCGTGCGCGAGGGCCGGGTCCGCGCTAACATCCCTCGGCCGGATTCCCGAAGCGCTAACCCTATACTTGAGAGCCGGCTGCGTCGAAGAAATCGCCGCGCTCGTGCACGTCCACGGCTTCCGGCTCGCCGACAACGGCATGGGCGACCTGGTCGAGAGCGCGCTGAGCGTCATACCTCAGGAACGCCTTCACGAGGATGCCGTCTTGCTTGCGGTGTCGGCGGTCATGCACGCACTGCGCAGCAGAGCCGACGACGCCGAGGCCGGGTTCGTTAGGGCGCTGCGCGTTGCCGGAGAATCGTGGATTCGAGTCGAGGTCGCGCATCACTATGCAAATCTCCTGGTTCATCCTTGCGAACGATATGCTGACTCGCTAGCCGTACTGGAAGCCGTATCCGAAAAAGATCTCGTGACTCCCGAGTTTAAGGGCCGGCATTACGCCGCGATGGCGGTGGCCCACGCCAATCTTGGAAACCCCCAGATGGCGCATGAGTTCGTCAAAATGGCAATCGCTGCCGCTAGCGCTGCAAGTGACGAGCTGCTACAGGTAAAAATATGGCTTACGCTCTCGAGCGTCTTTCTCAGCAGCAACCGTCCGCGCGAGGCGGTGAAGCTTGCGCGCCAAGCGGCCGAGAAATCCGAGGCGATGGGGTATCCACTCGGCGTCCTTCACGCAAAGAACAAACTCATGTGGGCACTTTGGCTCGAAGGTAGCCTCGAAGAGTGCACGGCCCTCGTGCCGGACTTTGCGCGTTTCGCCCAACACCTCGGATATCACGCATTGGAACGCGTTTGTAGAATGCTCGAATTTGAGCTAGCGGTCACCCGCGGCGACGATCGGAGGGCATTCGACCTCGAGGAGCTATTCGAGCGTGACGTCCAGAGTCTGCCGATCGATGTTTTGCGTCCGTTCCCATGTGCGCTCAAGAAGGCTCGCGTGGGCGATTTTCGAGCGGCTTACGATCTCGTCGAAAATCACTTGCGATTAGAAGGTCATCCGCACGATCGAATAGGCGCCGCTGCGAGACGCGCGCTCTTCGCCGCTGCCGCTGGGCTTCGAAATCAAGCCGACGAGGCGACCGCCGAGTTTTACGAAGCTTGGAACACTTTGCCGCCGGAGCAGGCCCACTCGTTTCAGGTCATGGAAGCGCGCGCGTGCTTCGGGCTGTCCGCCTTGCTTCTGGGGCGCAACGTGACGTGCGATGGTACCTTGCGCGCAATCGAATCAGCGCGCGCGGTCCCCGAGCCGCTCGTGCGCTTCGTTCGTGCGATCCGCGCGATGCACTTCAGATCTGAAGTCGGTGACCCGGACCAAACCGTCTCGCTAGCGCTCGCGAATCTGCGCGCTAGCGCCATGGGCGGCTACGCCGGATTCCTCGAGATGGTGTCGTTGCCGCCATCGAGCGGGACCGGCAGGTTCGCGGCGCTCACGAAGTTGGAACTCGAAGTCCTTCGGCTCTTGAGTTCAGGTCTCACCAGCCGAGATGCGGCGGCTCGCATGGGGCGAAGCGCGCTGACGGTCGACGGCCATGTAAAGTCGATCGCCAAGAAGCTATGTTGCAGCGGACGGCGCGAAGCGATCGCCCTCGCTCGCGAGCACGGGATCGTCTAAGGGTCGGCCGGTACCCCAATTTTGGGTGTGGCGACCCCCCTGGCCGGCGCTATAGAGTGAGCGAGTACTCGATTACGTCCGTCTCCGAAATCGGCTGCCGGCGCGAGACACTCTATCTCTATACGGAGGAAGCCAGCCATGCGCGATACATCGAGCCGCAAGTTGTTTCTTGCAGGCGCGAGTCTGACTGCGTTGACGGCCTGCTCAGGCGCCGTAACGCAGGGACTACGATTCCGTGAGATTCCTGAGGCTATTTGCGAACAATGTCCGCCGGGTGGCGGGGGCAGCTATACCGGCACGGGTGGCCTAAATCCGGCAATTTACAAGAACTTTGTTCAATCGTCGGGCTGGTCGGCCGGATGGAATAGCAGCACAGGTTTCGGATCCGGTGCGAACAAGACTTCTAGCTCGCTCTACTACACCGGTACAACGGTTGCATCGTACTCATCGACGAACTATTCGATCGGCGGTTCGCTGAATATTGCCGGTGTCGGAAACATCTCGCCCAGCGCAAGCGCCAACCCGCAACAAATTCAATCGATGTCCGGTGGTCCGTACTCAGGTGGGACTATCAGTACGAGCGGCAACACGTTGTCGGCAACGGTTACCGTCAAGGGAACGCCCTGTCTTGTGTCTTTGACGAGTTCGAACGGGCAGAATTTCTCCCTGACCTACAAAAATCTGCAAACCGGTGCGTCGTGGAGCACGTCGTGGACGTTGCCCTCATCGGTTCACGACCTTTCTGATGCGCGGCACGCGATGCAAGTACATCCAATGATCGTTGCTTGCTGTTCATGCTGGGCGCTCTTAGCAGCGTATCTCTTCCTCGTCGCCATCGTCTTAGGGATCGTCGCACTTCCCGAGGAGCTTGCCGGAGCTGCGTACGCTATCGGCATCAGCCAGACGATTGGCGGGCTCAACTTTGGCGCAGCCGTAGCTCAGTTAATTGGAGTTATCGAGTGCTGAACGCGATTCCGCAGTGGTTGTCGTGACTGTCTTGGAGTCCTTAATCCCGGGTTAGATTGTCGGCGCGCACGTGCAAAACCGGGCGGCGACGCGCTACAATCGTCGGGTCATGGCAACCTCACCGTCTTCGTTTCGACCGGCCGGGTCTTTACCGTCGGCGCCCGTCGCTGCCTACGACGGCCCGTGGAACGCTCGGCTCGCCGCGCATCTATTGCGGCGCGCCGGCTTCGGCGGATCGCCGAGTGACGTGGCGCACTACGCCGCTATGTCCGCAGCCGACGCCGTGACCGCGCTCGTGCGGTTCCCGTCGACGGCCTCCTACCCGGAGCCGCAACTGACCGACGATACCGCTTCGGAGATGGCTCTCGCGATGATGGCGCGCGCGGCGGGCCCGAATGACGCCGAGCTGATGCAGCGACGCCAACAACAAAAAGAGATCCGTAAACAGCAGAACGTTGCGAACGTCACCTGGTGGCTGAACCGGATGCTCGTAACGCCGGCGCCGCTGCAAGAGAAGATGACGCTGTTCCTGCACGGCCACTTCGCGACGGCCGGCAACACGAAGGGGATTTACGGCCTCGACATCGTCGAGCAGAACGAACTCCTGCGCCGCTACGCGCTCGGCAATTGGCGCGAGCTGACCCACTACGTCGCGCGCGACCGCGCGATGCTAAAGTGGCTCGACAACGCGCGCAGCCTCAAAGCTCATCCCAACGAAAATTTCGCGCGCGAGTTGATGGAACTCTTCACCCTGGGCGTCGGCAACTACACCGAACAAGACGTGCGCGAGAGCGCCCGCGCCTTTACCGGTTTCACGTTCGCGCGGCGCACGGGCGAGTTCTATTTCAACGCCGCCCAGCACGACGACGGCTCGAAGACGTTCCTCGGCCGCACCGGAAACTTCAACGGCGACGACATCGTCGACATCCTCTTCCAGCAACCGGCGGCATCGAAGCTCTACGCCACCAAGCTGCTCGAGTTCTTCGTCTATACCGATCCCGAACCGGAACTGGTCGACGAGTTTTCCGCGCTCATCCGTAAGAACGACTTCAACATGGCGCCCGTGATCTCGACGCTCTTGCGCTCGAAGGTCTTCTATTCGGACCGCGCCTACCGCGCGCTCGTGAAGAGCCCGGTCGAGTTCGTCGTCGGCACCTACCAGCTCTTCGGCGTCACCGAGATCCAGCCGGCGGTCATCGGCGCGCTCAATCGGATGGGCCAGGTCCCATTCCATCCGCCGAGCGTCAAAGGCTGGGACGGCGGCGCGCAATGGCTCAACACCCAAACGATGCTCGCGCGCGAGAACTTCGCAAGCTCGCTGATGGGCGCGCCGGAGATGATGCAGTCGAAAAGCTGGCTGACGGACGGCGTTCCGCGCAGCGCCGGCGAGGCGAGCCAAAAACTCGCCGGCACGATCCTGCAGGGCGACGCGAGCCCATCGTCCCTCGCCGATCTGCAAAGCTATCTCGACGGCCGCGGCACGTCGACGAATACGGCGCTCTCCGGAGAGAATTTCGAAGAACGGATGCGCGGGGCCGCATACCTCACGATGGCGATGCCCGCCTACCAGCTCAGCTAATGAACAGGAGATCCAGCATGGTTTTTGGAGCGGACTGGGTTCGCGAGTGCGAACCCGGGGGGCATCGGGGGGCACGCCGCCCCGATCTTCAATGAAGCGCACTCGTTTTCTCATTGGCGCGGTCGCCGGTCTTTCGGTCGCAGCGAATCTCGACAACCTCTTCGGCCGGGCGCTCGCGCAGCCGATTCTGCCGGGATTGCCGGGCGGCGCCGACGATCGCGTGCTCGTCGTCATCAACATGCAGGGCGGCAACGACGGCCTCAACACGATCGTGCCGCACGGGATGCCGCAGTATTACAAATATCGCCCGACGCTCGGCATCGCCCCGGGCGACGTCTTGCAGATCGACAAACAGCTTGGCTTCAACCCGGCGATGACGTCGCTCAAGGGCATGTTCGACGCCGGCAATGTCGCGGTCGTGCAAGGCGCGGGATATCCCGGCCCCGATCACTCGCATTTTCGCTCGACGGAGATTTGGCAGACCGCGGAACCCGAGCACTATGAAAGCACCGGTTGGGTCGGGCGTTTTCTCGACAGCGCGGATCTTCCCAAGGACAATCTCTTTAACGCGGTTGCGCTGTCGCCCGTCCTCCCCGAAGTGATGATCGGGCGGCGCGTCGACGTACCGGCGATTGCAGCGCTTCAAGGCTTCGGACTCTCGAGCGACCGCAACGCGACCGAGCGCGGCGTCTTCGCCTCGATCGATCGCGGCGGCAGCATGCCGTTCAGTTCGCCGTATCTCGCGACGGTTGCGACGATCGAAGATCACGCGCAGCGCGGCTCGCAGGAACTGCCCAAGCTCATCGCCGGTTACAAGACCGATGCGTCGTATCCGGCAACCCCGCTCGGCCGCAGCCTGGCGCTTGCGGCGCAGATCGTCGGCAGCCGCCTGGGCACGCGGGTGATCTACGTGCAACACGGCTCGTTCGACACGCACGCGGCGCAAAAGGGGACGCAAGACCGGCTCCTGCGCGAGTTCTCCGATGCGCTCAAAGCGTTTTACGACGACCTCGCCGCGCACGGCAACGACAAGCGCACGTTGACCCTGACGTTCTCGGAATTCGGCCGGCGCGTCGCGGAGAACGCGAGCCGCGGGACCGACCACGGCGAAGCGGCCCCGCTGTTCCTGGTCGGCGGCGGCCTCAAAGGCGGCGTCTACGGATCCCATCCGTCGCTCGACGACCTCGACAACGGTGACGTCAAGTACACGGTCGACTTCCGCTCCGTCTACGCCACGGTCATCGAAAAGTGGTTCGCGCGGCCGACCGCCGGAGTGCTCGCCGGGAGCTTCCCGACCCTCACGATGCTGGCCTAAAACTCTCCTAGAACGCGGCGGGGCCACGCTCGCCTATAAAGAAGATACACAGATATGGGGGAATCTGTGGAAATTTTGGTCGCCCTGACCGGCAAGCGCCCCCGGCCTCTTGACGGAGAGCCCATCTATGTGTAAAATGCATATATCGGCATGAAGAACGCTATGGGCAGCCGGGGGCTAACCCCGGACGACGAGGACCGCAACGGTCACGTCGACACACCTCATGGCAAGGCCGACGCGGGTCTACCCCCGCGTGGGACCCCGAAGAACTACTTAATGGCCTGGTTGCTCGTGATGCTCAAGGATCTCAACCTGCACGGTTACGAGATCATGAAAGCGCTCAAGGAGAACTTCGCCGTCGTTTCAGACCCCGGGACGGTGTATCGCGCGCTACGGCAACTCGAGCGCGACGGCTACATCACCTCGTNNACCAATCTCGATGCGTTCTTCAGCCTCTACACCGGAACGTGGGGACCGCCTCCGCCTAAGGGCCCCGCTTCCAAACACGCTGAGGAAAGCAAGAAGAATGTCAACTAAGGAAGCCACCGCGAGCTACGTCGAGCTCGGCAGCCAGACCTACAGCCTTTTCGTCGACGCATACGCGTCGGCCAACAAGCGGGCCCTCGACTATGCGAAGTCCGTTTGGGAGATCAGCACCCGCCCCTACGCGTCGACCACGATCGAAGCGGCGGTTCGCGAGAACTTCGAGCGCACGAGCGAGATCGTTTCCCTTGGAATCACCGAGCTGCAAACGAGCGGCCAGAAGTCAGCCGAGCTGGCCGAGAAGTTCGTCGCCCAAGCCGCGAAGATGCAAGAGTCGTACACCGAAGCCGTCAAGGGCCTCGTCGACACGAGCATCTCGAACATCAACTACGTCAAGGACACCGCCACCGCGCAATTCGAGGACTTCTCGAAGCGCATGGACGAGATGCAAAAGTCCGCCACGGCGACGCTCAGCAGCAACTAGTTTTTCCCGCCGCGAACACGCGAGAATGGGGATCGGCTTACGCCGGTCCCCATTCTCGTTTTCGGCCAACGAGGGGGCGGCCGCGTCGTTGCGAAGAGTTTCGCCTCGAACTGATCCGTCGAATCGGAGGAACGCATGGAAACGAAGGAACGCACGGCCACGGGTACTGCGCCCGATCCGACGCAGCCTAAGCCCCTGCTTGGCCGTGTCGCTGTGGTCACGGGCGGCTCGCGCGGCATCGGGTCGTCGATCGCGCGAGAACTCGGCGCGGCCGGGGCTACGGTCGTCGTCAACTACGTACGCGGCGCGGAAGCCGCAGCGGGCGTCGTCGCGCAAATCGAAGCGGCCGGCGGAGCTGCGAGCGCGGAGGCCGGCGACGTCTCCAAGCACGAGGACGTCGGCGCGATGTTCGGGCGGATCAAGAGTCGCCATGGGCGTCTCGACATTCTCGTCAACAACGCCGGAATTCTCCGCGACCGCACGTTTAAGAAGATGTCGATTGCCGATTGGCACGCGGTCATCGACACGAACCTCACGAGCGTCATGTACTGCTCGCACTTCGCTGTCCCGATGCTGCTGGAAAACGGCTGGGGGCGGATCATCAACATCTCGTCGTTCGTCGGTCAGTTGGGGAACTTCGGCCAGGCGAACTACTCGGCGGCGAAAGCCGGCATCCTCGGCTTCACGAAATCGCTCGCGATCGAGCTCGCGCGCTACAACATCACCGTGAACGCCGTCTGCCCGGGGTTCGTCGAAACCGAGATGTGGAGTTCGGTGCCGCCCAACATTCAGGAGAAGATCCTCGATCGCATCCCGATGCACCGGGTCGCAAAGCCCGAAGAGATCGCGCGCGGCGTGCGCTTCTTTGCCGTCGAAGGCGACTACATGACCGGCCAGTCGCTCAACATCAACGGCGGCGTCTACATGGGCTGGTAGACGAGTTTGACGCTACCGGGCCCAGACGACGAGCGTCGGGTTCGTGTATGTCGTGAGGCAGGTTCCCGGCGCCATGTCCTCGTGCGCGCCTTGCAGCACGAAACCATAATCGGGTACGCCCAGGGCCCACGCGATGCCGATGGCGTCTACGTCGAACCGCGCCTCACCACGTGGGATGTAATTGTTCGCCGGCATGACCGCCATCGCGAAGGCACCGGTCTCGATCGGTCCGGATTGCGTCCACCAGGGTGACGCCGCGTTGCTTACCGTCACCGCGCATGATTGGCTTGAGGTTGGATTCGATGACGGAAGAACGAGCCACGCGCGGCTAACCTTGTGCCAGTTGATTTTCGATGTGTCGAAAAAAACTGCGCCGCGATAGTACTGGCTGTCGAGGTAATGCCCGCCGCCAAACGAGCCCGAGCAGGACACGGTTGAGGTCGTCCAGCCGACCATAAGGGAGCTAAAGCGCGCGGGCGGTTTGGAGGTAACCGGCGGCGCGCCAAACGCCGAACATGTGCTCACCTGGTCGACTTCCGATGACGCAATGCGGACGGGATACAGGGTTACCAAATGATCCGAGCTCAAGCCAGGCGGTGGCGTAAAGAGCTTCGGCGGTTGCACCACATTGTCGGGGATTTGTGGCTGCGTTGTGACTCGAGCGGGCGGTGGCGGCGCCGGTGTGATGGTGTAGCCGCCGCTCGGGTAAATCACGCTGCCCGGGCTCGCGGTGGGGTCGTTAGCCGGGCTGGAAACGGGCAAGAGACCAATCCCAAGCGCAAACCCGAGAAGTGCCGCACCCGCTTTTCTAGGGCTCGGAAAAACAAGACTGCCGTGAACTGTCACGCTCGATCCTTTCGCGAACTCGACGGCACCGTCGAGTATGCCGAGGATACGAGTCTAAAGCGGCGTCGTCCCCGGACCGTCCACCCGCTTAGGGGCAGTGGTGCTGGACATTGTTGGGACCGAGATAACTTATCGAGCTACTCTGGTTATACAGCGCGTAGGATTCGGTTGCGCCGGCACTCGACAAGGCGTGTTGCATAACGTTGTCCGGCCGGCTTTGCGTGACTGAACCCGTCGTCGCGGCCCAGCCGATCCGAGGATAGGTCGCGACCAGCTTGGGCCAGAGAGCGGTTATGTTCGAATTGCCGGCGCACGAGATCGCCGCCGGGGTCAAATTACCCGGTCCGCTCGGGACGTGCCCTCCGCCTTCGAACGTGAGCGCCTGGGGATCGTTCGCCATTGGGACGGCGACGGCGAGCCAGACGTCGTAACCCGTGACGGCCGAGGCATCGTGGAAACGAAACGACCAAGTGAAGTTGCCGTTCTGGTAGAGGGTTAACTGCGTGGAGCCTGAGAGCGGAACGCCCGTGTAAGGCCACACCTTGTCGGAGAACGTAATTTCGGCGGCGGGGTACGTCAGGACGCCGGTGAGCGCGGGCGCCGGGGCCGGCGTCGGCGGAGGCGGCGCCATTGCGAGCGTCGCGGAGTCGATACCGGCCATATTTGTGGTCGAGGGGCTGCAGTGTGATTCGTTTGGCGGGAGCGGGCACTCAAGGACCTCGACGTCCTCGTTGCCCGTTATCGGAAATTTGGCCGATCCTTGCGGCGTATACGCCACGTTGCTGTAGGAGAAGGGCGCGAGGTACGAGGACGGATTCGTGCGCGTTCCGATCGAGAGCGTGGCGGGGGTTCCCGTGAAGTTGTCCCAAACGACGTTCAGTTCTCTCGCAGAATCGACATAGACGGTAAGCGTAGCGTGCGGACCGAGGTGCGGGCTCGTTACGATCTGACCGTGCTGGAAGTTTTGAAAAAGATCGATAATGGCACTTTGTTGCGATTGGGTCGGGCAGCCGAGTGGTCCGGCGGCGCCGCCGAGGCGCGACCACTCGGCACCGATATCGCCCGAAGCGCTAAAGCTGCAGGGCGCCGCGAGGACTGGGCGTTGCAAGGAAGCCAAGGAGCCGGCGAGCACGCTCGCCGCAAGAAAAGGAATGGCTCTGATGGCAACTGTGGCGAACATTGTCGTTCTCCTCTGAAAAAGTGATCGCCGGCTCCACGACCGGAGCGCTGACTCGGATCCATCGTAGGCGAGCACTGTTTCCGGACCGTCCTCGAGCGCCCAAGCCGGTGGACGGTCCGGAGACGATTGGCTCGTAGAATTCCAAAATGGGATGTTACGCGTTACGCAACGTCGCTGTGCGAACGACGATCACCGAGCCTTCATAGGCTTGCGAGTTCGGTATCGATGTCGTTCTTCGACGATTTAGCGCAGTTCTTCGGCCAAATGGCCGGCGACATAATCGAGGACACCTTCGGCGAAGCGTTCTCAAAGAAGCTGGAAGCGATCCAAATGCGACGCGAATCGATACGCGAGCGGCGCAAGCAGAAGATCGTCCGGCGAGCCGACCTCTCCGACGACGTCGATTCCCGCCGTTAATGGTAGGGGCCACTTACAGGTTTGCAGGCATTACGGGGCAGTCCGTCACGCTCGGGGCGCTCTCCCATCCGTTGAGGCTTTCGGTGACGGCATAGCAGGCACCGCGCACGTTGCTGATGCCGATTGCCGTTGGAATCACGCCATTGAATTCGCCGGTGTTCGACGCGACGAAGACGCGATGAGCTCCGTCGATGCGATAGAGCGTGTATTTTTCGGCGACCGCCTCGCCGTTCCAAACTAAGACCATGACGGTGTTGGAAACCAAACGAAGATCGGCGCAGGCGAAGTTTCCGTTGTGCCGCTGACATACGGAGACGCTGTTTGTCTCCCGAAGGTCGGTCGGAACCGCGGGCCGCTCCGCCGAACGGAGTCTCCCGACGGGGTTCCCGTGGACCACGTTCGCAATCGTTCCGGGCATGCACCAAGGCGCGCTTAGCTCACTGGCAACGCCGGTGTTGTCGACTCCGCTGACGGCGTAACACGCGTACGGCGTGACGCCCGTGAAGCTAAAAAAGGTCGGAAGCGAGGGCGTGGGATCGTTGACGTATTGAACGTCGCCGATGTTGGCGTCCGTCTTCCCATGGATGCGCCAGACTGCGTATCGGCTTGCCGTGGATTCGCCGTCCCAAACGAGCACGACGAAATTCGGGTCGCTTAATTTCGTGCAATCGCCGGTGCCGCCGTGTGCCGCGCATTCTCCAGCATCTTGGGTTCGATGCAGATTGCTCGGTGGAGGCGGCGTGTCGCCACGAGCGGTAATTGGGAATCCGATGACGGCGAGCGCCATAATAGCGCACGTTGCCTGACGGGGGAGCCGCCAATCGTCCATTTGCGTGGATCTCCTTTCCGCAACGCTACGGGAGGTCGGCGCGTGCGAGCGTGATGCGAAACGCCTTGTAGTGGGGATTTGACGGCACGAGCACGATCTTCACCGGTTTGAAATCGGCAGGGACGTTGAAGAGGACCGTCTCTTTCCACGCGCCGCCGGGCGGGACGCCGGTGACCGCGCCGATCGGCAGCACTTTGTCGGGTTGTGCCGCCAGCGAGATGCCGTCGCCGTCGACGATCGAGGCGCTGAATTGCGTCATCGTGAGCACCTGTGATGTACCGTTGCTCATCAACGAGCGGAAGGCAAGCCATTTCGTATCGGCGGTGTCGGAGTAGTTTTCGTTCTGCGAACCGTCAGGTTTTCCGAGAGCCATTTTGCGCACGCGCGTTTGACCGTTGAAAAGCGTGACGTGAAGGGAGCCGGCAACGCCATGGGCTTGGTTCGCACCGCCGGGCTCGGGGGTCGGTTGCGCGGCCGGTGCCGGCCCAGTGACGGCGACGACGGCAGTCAGCGTGAGGAGCGCCAGGTAATGCGGAAACACGAGCAGTTGGTCTCCTGTCGACGAATGGTGGATGGGCAAGGTGTCACGAGTCGCAGGGGCCGCCGAGCGGCATCGAGAGCGCGGGACGTTGTCCGGGCGGGCCGGTGAGCGTCCACTCGAGGACGTACTGCAGCGAATCGTACGGGCCGATGTGCCAGTCGACCGACGTTTGCAGGCGGCCGTTCGCCGGTTGCGCTGCAATCGTCGCGCCGCGGAATTGGTTGTCGGGATCGCTGTTGCCGGGCGGATCGGCGACCGACGAAGCACTGACGATTTTTGCGCTTGCGGTATAGCCGGGGCCAAGGGCGACGTCGAGGCCGACGATGTCGGTCCCAGTCATCGGCGTCGACGTTTCATTGAATCGCGTGACGCCGGGCTGGCCGGCGACCATGTTGTCCGGCGTAAGGTCGATGCCGCCATCGGACGTCACCGTCCCGGTCTGGTCGACCGTGACGTCGAATGCTTGGGCGTCTTTTTCCGCGCTCTTCACGGTGAGCGTCGTGACTGTAAGGGCCATCCCGTCAGCCTCATAGTTGACGGTCATTGCGTGCGGCGCGGCGCCGATAGCGAGCGGCGGCCCGCTACCGTTTAGCGACAACGCGTAAAGCGAATCGCCCGCGGGGATGGGCGGTGGGACGACGAATCCGCCGAGCGAACTCGGAAAGCCGTTGGTGTGGACGAGCGCGCCGTCCGTCGGCGAAACGACTTGGCCGCAATCAGGAACGTTGATCGTGTAGGATGCGGGCCCCGCGGGCAAGGTCGACGGCGATGCTGCGAAGAGTGCGTTCGAGCCCGGCAGCACGACCAGGTTGACGAGGTTGCCGCCCAAAATTCCGATATCGTACGCGGCGATGAACGTCAGCGTGCTCGGGCGGTCGTTGCTGCGTGGACCGGTAGGATGTTGGGGAGCGTCGCCGCTCGCGGGGTGCGTTTCGTTCGCGAGTTTCGTGAGCGTCGAAGCCGCGACGGTCTTGGGCATCAGACGCTTGACGGCAGGCGGCCGGATGTGCGCGAGCGCGGCGCGCTGCGAGGCCAGGCGAGCGCGAACGGCCGCTTCGAAACTTGGCGACTGCGGATCGAGACCAGCAGCTCTGATTCGTGCTACCGCCGACGGCGGAAAGGTCTTCGATGCTAACCCGATGTTCGCGTCGGCCCGGCCGACGGAGATCGCCGCAGCCACTGTCACCGCGGAAACGAGTCGCAGGATAAAACGAGTGCGTGTCATCGTCCCAATCCTAAGCGGCCATCGTCCCCGGATCGTCCACCGCGCCGTCTCGGCCGGGCTCCGCCCTCAAGGTGGCGATGGAAGTATGGTTCGATGGACGCAGAGCGAGACGTATCCATTGCGGCTCGGCACATCGTCGATCCGCTCCGCAAGTTCGCGGAGCAGGTCGCGCGCTTGCGAATGGAGCGCGTTTGCACGCTGCTGTTGGCCGCTTGCGGCATACGCCGAGGCCGCAATCGAAAGCGCTTGCGCGGGGAACGATACCCGCGTGGGGTGGCCGGCGATGCCGGCGAGCAACTCGTCAGCGAGGGCGAGCGCTTCATCGATCCGCTCCAAGCCCAGATAGACCGGGATGATCTCGATGAGCGAATCGAGCACTTGACGCGGGTTCTGGTCGCGGTGCCAGCACAGGGCAGCCTCTAAGTTTTCGCAAGCCGGCTCGAGCATACCGAGTTCGCGCTCGGCAGTCCCCAGATTGTCGAGGGCTCCGATCTCCTCGCGTTCGAGCTTGTATTCGCGCGCGAACGTCAGCGCCTCGAGCGCGAGTTCGCGGGCCCGCCGGTGATCGCCGCGAAACGACGCGAGCGACGCTAAGCACGAGGTCGCGCTGCACACGTTGCCCGGTATGCCGAGCGATTCCCAAATCGAGCGCACCTGCAGAAAGTCAGCCTCGGCCGTCGCAAAGTCGCCAAGGTACTGTGCGCTTGCACCGCGATGCCAGATGACGGCCGCAGCCGAGTGCGGGTTGCCAATGCGTTCGAAAAGCGCGAGCGCTTTGCTTGTGTGTTCGCGATTCGCGGCCACGTCGAAGCCGTAGAAGGCGGCCATGGCCAAATTCTTGTGCGCCGTTGCCTGCCCCTCGATGTCTCCGATTTCGAGGTAGATGTCGAGCAGTTCGCGCGCGATGCGGACGAGCGCGGGTGCGTCGCCGGCCAAGTCGGCGAGATGCGTCTCCATGCGCAGCGCTCGCGTTGCGAGCACACGATCGGCGCCGACTCGGCTACGCGCCTCGTCGAGACAGGTTCGCGCGAGCGGCGGATTGGTCCACGAAGCGTTGAACCCACGCTGATACCAGTACTCAAATGCCGCGGCGTCATCGATGAGCTCGGCGACCAACGGCTGAGCCGAGCACAGAATCGTTTCCGCCTCGCGATGGTCCGAACGGTCGATCTCCAAGCGTGCCTGAGCCACCGCAGCCTCGACGGCCCAGCGCGATTCACCACGCTCGCCGAGCGAATGAAGTTCGCCGATGTATGCTGCGGCAGCATCGCGCTCCGCATGGTGAAGGGAAAGCCAAATCGCGCGGGCGAGTGCGGTACCGAGCAGACTGTCGTCGCCCAAAGCGCGGGCGATCTCGGTCATCGAGGCGCAGTCGCGACGCCGTGTCCCGCTATCGCCGGCTCGCGAGGCGGCTTCCTCCCGAAGCCGGTGCAATTCGAAGCGATCGCGCGGCTCTGTGCTGAGCTCGAGCGCTCGCGTGGCGAGATCGAGTGCCTCTGCCTGCGCGAACACGTCGAGGGCGTAGCGGACTGCCGCAAGATAGCGCACGACGGCCTCGCCGTCAAATCCCGCAGCCTCGAAGTGCCGTGCGACGATGGCATGGAGGGACGGTCGCTCGGGGAAGAGGCCTTCCAAGGTTCGCGCGACGCGCCGGTGGAGTGCGCGACGTGCCGTCTCCTCGACCGTGCCGTAGACCGCAGCCTGCACGAGTTGATGCGAGAACGCGAAGTCGCCGCGACGCTGCGGCGAGACGCGCACGAGCGCACGGTCCATTAACTCGTCGAGCGCGTCGAATACCTCGGCGAAACTCCAGCCGCATGCTTGGCGAACGACCTCCGCATCGAAACCGACGCCGACGACCGCCGCGGTTTCGACCATCGATCGCGCCGGAGGCGAAAGCCGGTTCATGCGCGCAACCACGGTATCTGCGATTCCGCCGGGGACTGAATCGGCTGCTGCGCCGCTCAACCGCTCGCGCAGGAGCTCTGTGAGAAACAGTGCGTTGCCCTCGCTTGCAGCATACAGCTCACGCGCCATTGCGTCGCGGTCTTCGGATGCGATCTCTGCGATAAGCGCGCGAGCGTCCTCCTCCTTCAGCGGCCCGAGCGCGACGTGGCTCGAGTGCGCGACATCCAAGCGCCGCAGAAACCCACGCAGCGCGTGGCTCGCATCGACGTCCTCCTCGCGAAACGAAACGGTCAAGAGCACTGAGGTGCCGCGCAAGCGGCGCACGAGAAACTCGAGCAACTCGATCGTCGCGGCGCCGGCCCAGTGCAGATCTTCCAGCACGATCAGGAGCGGACGCTTTTCGGCAAGGTGTTCGATCGCGCTCTCGACCGCGTCGAAGAGCCGCTGCCGATCGCGCTCGGGTTCGAGTTGCGGTAACTGCGGTAAGCCTGGCGCCAGTTCGCGCACGTCGGGAGCGAGGGCGGAGAGAGCGGCCAGCTTCACCGCCTCAAGCCGATCGAAGCGCAGCAGTGGAAGAGCGCCGCGCAATGCTTCGGCGACCGGCTGGTAGGGCTCCGATTCGATCGTCGCGGTGGTCCCGAACATGACGCGTCCACCCTGCGCCTCGGCGAGCACCATCAATTCGGCGATCAGCCGCGACTTGCCGGCGCCCGCCTCGCCGCTGACAATTGCCGTCGTGGCGGTGCCGTGCGCTGCCGACTCCCACGCTTCGCGTAGCGCCTGTAACGCCGCGCTGCGACCGGCGAACGGAAAGCCGGGCCGCGAAATCCGCGNNTCGTCGCGCAGACGCCGGCTGAACGTCTCGAAGTCGGCCAGCGCCCCCGAACGGTCGCCGGCCGCAAAGCGCAGCGACATGAGACGGCGAATCGCATCTTCGCGCAATGGGTCCAATCGCAACAACGACTGCGCGAACGCGATCGCACCCGGATAATCGAGCGCGCGGCGCCGCTCTTCGACCAGCGCGACCAGGTTCGCCGACTGCAGCTCGCGCAGCCGTTCGCGCTCCGGCAGCATCCATTCGTCGTAAAAGTCTTCGAGGTAGTCGCCGCGGTAGAGGCCCACCGCCGATTCGCGTTGGCCCGCTGCGCTCAAACGCTCGTAGGCGTTCGTATCGATCTCGAGCGAAGCATCGGGATTCCAGCGCAAGGTCACCTTGTCGGCGATCACCCAGGGGTGTTTAGCAGGTGCCTCGGGGAGCGCCGCCAGCGCGCGGTAGAGATGGCGTCGCAGCGATGCGCGCGCGCTCTCGTCGTCCTCGTCGGGCCAGAACTGCTCGGCGACGGCGGCTCGCGAGAGCGCGCGCTCACGGTGCAGCAGGACGTAGGCGAGCAGAGCGATCGCTTTACGCGGCCCCCCAAACGGCTGGAGCCGGCCCCCGATAAAGAGCGCCGGCTTCCCGAGCAGACAAATGCGCGCAGAAGCTTGGTCTGAATCCATAGGCCAGCGGGGTGGAACCTGAACCGGTGAGCGCAGGCTTTCGCCGCCCTTGACGGCCCTCCCGCGGAGCGGTCTGAACGATGCCCGCTAGCGATCGTATGGGACGTCCGAGTCGCCGGCGTTTTGGGTTGAATCGTTTGCCGGCTGCAACGCCACCAAGCCGGCGATGAAATCGCAGAGGTCGCCGAAATTGGCGAAGTAGCGCCGGCGGCCCGAGGCCACGTGATCGATTCGTCCCCGCATCGTGCGAGCGTCGTCCGGAGATTCCAGCCACGTTCGCACGACGAAGACGTGGTCGCGCAAGCTAGTTGGTGTCGCTGAAGAGTGTGATGACCTTCCCGAGCCCTTCGGGGAGACTGAGGGCCGTGTTCAGCCACGACACGAGATTTGAGAGCATACCGCCCACATCGGCGTTCACACTATATTCGCACGTAGCCGGATGCGACTTGACCAGCGCCGCCCAGTCGCTCGTGATTGCTGCGTTCGTGGTCGGCTCGTTCCAATCGTCATCGCGACTCCCGCCGAGGACCGGCGTCCCGCTGATACTCCCCTTGTGCGTTGCGGTAAAGGCGACACCGTCAGCCGAGACCACTCCGCAAACCATCTCGGTCGAATAGCTAGGGGCACCGCTGTCGTGAAAATGGCCGGAATACTGCACGGTACCGTTTTGATACAACGTGAGGTAAGCATAGGCGTTCACGGGCGTGTCGCCTTTGAACGTGAGGTTCGGAAAGGGAAGGCTGATCTCGTTGACTACGGGCGCGGGTGGTGGCGGCGGCGGCGCCATCGCAATCGTCAGATCGACCGATTGTGTGATGTCGCCGCCATCTTGCGCCGAGGTGTTACAAGGCTTAGCCGGGACGAGCCGGTTAGCGAAGGTCTGTGACGGACATCCTACGAGGTAGGCGTCTTCCAAAGAAGTCGCCATCGTAAACTCGGCGCTCCCATCCGCGACGTATGGAACGGTCCGATACACGAATCTGGGCGAGCCGAGCTTCGCTGCGGGTAGCGTTCCGATCATGAGCGAGCCGTAGTTCGTCGTGACGTTGTTCCAAACGACGTGCATCTCTTTGGCGACATCGATATAGACCGCTAGCGTCATATGCGGCGAGAAACTCGGCGTCGCGGAGATCTCTCCGTGCTCGAACTTCTGAACGAGCGACCCGGCGATGCCGGTGCCGGCGTGCTGTGTCTCTCTCGGGCAGCCTAGCGAGCCGGTCTCGCCACCCAGTCGGCTCCACGCCGCAAGGATGTCGCCCGAAGCGGGGTACGTGCAACCCGCAGCCGGCGCGGTTTGGGGCGCGAGAGCTAAGGAGCCGGCAAAGGCCGTTGCAGCAGCTAAGACGATGGGGAGTTTCACGTGCGTTTACCTCAGGATCGGTGTGTGCAGGGCGCGATGAGCTAAGCGACTAGCGGAGTATTGCACCGGGCGTTCGTGACGTTAGGGGTGAATGCGGCCGACGTTGTTGCCCATAAACTCGGCGAACCAGAGAGCGCCGTCCGGGCCGGACGTAATGCCGAACGGTTCGCTGCCTACCGTGGGAATCGCGTACTCAGTGATGCTCCCGGCCGTCGTGATCCGCCCAATCTTGTCGCCTTGTTCCTCCGTGAACCACAGGGCGCCATCAGAGCCTGCCGCGACGAACAGCGGGGCGCTGCTCGCCGTGGGAACGGCGTACTCGGTGATGCTGCCGGCGGTCGTGATCCGGCCGATCTTATCGCCGTTATTCTCGGCGAACCACAGCGCGCCGTCGGGACCCGCGGCGATGCCCCACGGGTAGCTGTTCGCCGTCGGGACGGGGTACTCGGTGATGCTTCCAGCGGTGGTGATCCGTCCGATCTTATTGCCGGTAACCTCGGTGAACCACAAGGCGCCGTCGTTTCCCGCCGCGATTGCGTTCGGCTCGCTGTTTGAAGTCGGAATTTGGTACGCGCTGAAGCTTCCGCTCGTCGTGACCCGGCCGATGTAACCAATTCCTTCCTCCGTGAACCAAAGGGCGCCGTCCGAGCCGGCAACGATGCCGAACGGATAGCTATCCGCAAACGGAATCGCGTACTCGGTGACGCTCCCGGCGGTCGTGATCCGAGCGATGTTGTTGCCGATCTCCTCGGTGAACCACAGAGCGCCGTCCGGTCCGTCGGCGATCGCGAGTGGTTCGCTATCCGCGGTCGGAACCGCGTACTCGCTGTAGCTTCCGCCGGTCGTAAAGCGGCCGATCTTATTAGTGGCGTGCTCGGTGACCCATAGCGCGCCGTCCGGGCCGCCGGCGATTCCTTCGGGCCGGCTGCCCGCACCGGGAAGCGCGAACTCGCTAACGCTCGAGACCGGGCTCGGCGCGGCCGTCGGCGTCGCCGTCGGCGCGGCCGTTGGGGCTGCCGTTCGAACGGGCGTTGCTGAAGGTGTCGCCGCCGGCGTTGTAGTGGTTGGAAGAGGCGTAGGCCTGGGGGCCGACGGCTCCAACACGGCGTTTCCGGATTGACAGGCCGAAACCGAAAACGCAACGGCGAGAAGAAGCGGTACGCGATAACGCAAGGCAATACTCCCGACTGACGCGACGAGTGAAACGTGACGAACCTCTTGGAGCGTCGCGGCTAATGTAGCGGGCCATCGTCCCCGGACCGTCCACCGGCTAGGCGAACCTGTGACGAACCGCACGTTTCCCACGATGCCGCGGCCGCATTTGCGGCATACCTAACCACGCGCGAAATTGGGGTCGATAGGCAGGGAGAGGACCATGCTCTCTTTTAACGCTCGGACTGCATCTCGCCAAGAGACGTATCGTGATTTGGTATACGCGACTGCGGAGCTGGTGTCGCGTAATTTGCCCGTCGCCGAGCTCTTCGAACGCGCGGCCGACCTCGGCAAGGCGTTCTTCAATGCGTCGTCGCTCGAAATCCGTTTGCGGGGCGCGGAACCGGCCGTGGGTGGCGAAAATGGTTTGGCGTACGACCCGCGTTCGATGCACGTTCCGATTCGTTTCGGGGGCGACGTGCGCGGCAGCATCTCGATTGTGAGCGCCGCCGGATCGACATTCGACGAACTCGATGCGTCGCTGTTTGCGAAATGGTCGGCGCTCCTGGCCGTGCGTATCCACGAGCTCGACTTGAGCGCCGCGAACGCTCGCCTGGAGGTCCTGGCCGGCATCGACGGCCTGACGGGCATCTACAATCGCCGCAAGTTCGGGGAATTGCTGGCTTCAGCGTGGGCACGCGGCATCGCGAACGAAACGTCGCTTGCGATCACGATGGTCGACGTCGACCTCTTCAAGTCGTTCAACGAGAAGTACGGACACGTCGGCGGCGACGCTTGTCTCAAACAGATCGCAAAGACGATCGCGCTGTCGTTGCGCAGCGGCGACGTCCTGGCGCGCTACGGTGGAGAAGAGTTTGCCGTGTTCTTCGAAACGACGTCGCTCGC
>PMHP01000185.1:37499-44464 GCA_003158195.1 Vulcanimicrobiota bacterium
GCGCTTTACGGCGCGAAGGCACATGGCCGCAACCGGGTGGTGGCCGAAGCGTACGTCTCCGAATCGAACGCCGCGCTCCCGCGGCCACAGGAGCGCGGCAACCTGCCGGTCCCGGTATCGTCGTTTTGGGGACGGCACAGCGAAGTGCAGCGCGTTCGTTCGGCGCTCGATGAATCGCGGCTGGTCACGATTGCCGGCTTCGGCGGCATTGGAAAGACGCGTCTTGCGCTGGAAGTTGCAAACGAACTCGCCGCCGGTTTTCGCGACGGGGCGTGGTTCGTCGATCTGTCCGGGACGAGCGACGGCAGCGTCATCGCCGGACTCGTCGCTTCGGCGCTCGAGCTACGCGATCCAAGTAAGACGAGTTCGCTCGCCGCGCTTACGGAAGCGTGGCGGCATAAAACGTTGCTTCTCGTGCTCGACAACTGCGAGCATCTCAGGGCGCAATGCGCCGAATTCGCCGCGAGCTTCCTGCGCTCGGCGCCACACGTCCGCATCTTGGCGACCAGCCGCGAACCGCTCGACATACCGGAAGAACTTGTCATGGGTCTTCGGCCGTTCGCGGTTCCGGAAGACACGAAACTGTCCGCAAGCGACGCCTTGCGCGTACCCGCGATCCAGCTGTTCGTGGACCGTGCACGTGCGGTCTCGGCGTTCGAGCTCAACGACGATAACGTCGCCGCGGTCCTGGACTTATGCCGTCGCGTCGACGGGATCGCGCTCGGCATCGAGTTAGCCGCAGCCCGCCTGAAAATGCTCAGTCTCGAACAGCTTTGCCTCAAACTCGACCGGCGCTTCGGCGTGCTGGCGCGCAAGGGCGGCGTGGCGCGTCAGCAAACCTTGCGGGCCCTCATCGACTGGAGCTTCGATCTGCTCTCGCCGCAAGAACGCCGTTTCTTCATGCGGTTGGGGATCTTCGCCGGCTCGTTCACCTTGGAGGCAGCGACGGCGGTCTGCCCGGCGGACGAGGGGCCGAGCGTGCTCGAGGGCCTCGACGCACTGGTCGACAAGTCGTTGCTCGTCGTCGAAACGCGCCGCGACGATCAGCGCACCTTTCGCCTCTTTGGATCGATTCGCAGCTATGCGCGAGACCGTCTTGCAGCCTCGGGCGAACTCGAAGCGATCGAAGTGCGGCACCGAGACTACTATCTGTCGGTCGCAGCTGCGGCCGAGGCGGTGAAGGCCGGCCCGGACTGGCTCGTCGCGCTGCAGCCGCTCGAGTTCGCGAGCGACGATCTGCGCTCGATCTTGGAATCGACGCTCGGCGCGAGCCGCCACCAGGTCGCCGGCGCCGAGTTGGCGTCGAAGCTTGCCGATTACTGGAAGCGGCACCACTTGATGCGGGAAGGACGAGCTTGGCTCGAATGCGCGCTCGCCTGCGAGGATGAGACGTTTCGTCCCGACCTGCGCGTGCGCGTTCGGCTCGCGCTGCTGGAGTTACTCGTGATCGGCGACTCGCATACCGCGCTCAAACTCGGGCTCGAAGCGCTCGAAGCGCTCGGTCCCGACGGCGACGACCGCTTAGGGGGCCAACTCTCGTTCCATCTTGGGAAAACCTATGCTGACCTTGGCAACAAGGCAACGGCCAGCGAGCATTTGCAAGCAGCGCAGCGCCAGGGCGAGAATTGCTCCGACGCGCGGACGCTAGCTCGCGTTTGCAACATGCAGGGCATGACCGCGGTCCTGGGCGGCGACCTTCCAAGCGCGGCTACCCTCTTCGCGCGCTCGTCGAAACTGTTGCATCGGATCAATCGCGACTACCAAGCCGTCGTCCCGCTCGGAAATCTCGGCGAGGTCACGTATGCGCAGGGCCGCTGCCGAGAGGCGATCGACCTCGCCAAGGAAGCGCTCGCGATCGCCGAGCGGAACGACGATCGCCTCGAATCGGCCTGGCTGCTCGGTAACCTCGGCAACTATTACCTTGCGCTCGGCGATGACGACTCAGCCGACTCATTCACCCGTGACGCGCTGCCGATGGCGCTCGGAGTCGGGGACGAGTGGCAGGCCCTTTGCTGCCTCGACACGCGCGTTCGCATCGCGTACAGCCGCGGCGAGACCGAAGGCGCAGCACGGCTCCTGGGTTACGTGGAAGGGCGCCTGGCTTCGCTGAATCTGCCCCGTCAGCCGCTCGATCACGAGCTCATGACTCAAGTCACGACGGACCTGCGCAGCGCGCTCGGCGCCGAGCGCACGGAACAGTTATTGGCGGAAGGAGCGTCGCTCTCGAGCGAAGCGATGCTGGTGCTGACCCTCGCACGCGGTTCGAAGGCTCCTTAGCGCGTCAAGCGCATCTCGTCGAGTTCGTGCAGCGGCTTCCACCCAAGGGTGCGCGCCGCCGCCGCCGTGGCGGACGTCGCGGGTTCGTTGAAGAGCTCGACCCGTACGACGCCCGTTTGCGCGACGACGCTTGCGGCCAGGCCCGCGAACTGCTCCGCCGAATCGGCGCGTACGTTCAAGAGCTGCGCGCGCCGCCCGTCGTGGCGGAAGATGCAGAACGCTCGGGCGTCCCCGACGGCGTGCAAGCTCGGTTGGCGGCGCAGCGAGGCGGCCTCCCGTTGCCAGCAGGGGCCTGTCTGCTCGGGCGCGCCCAGCAGCGGTCCGGCCTCGGCATAGGGTGCGCCCGCGCGTCCCTGCAGGCCCGTCGCGTCGACACCGAACGCAATCAAGCGGCGCACGGGCGTAAACCCGGCGGCTTCGTACAACCGCCGCGCGGCGGAGTTTTCGGCGAGCACCTCGAGCGTCACGCTGACGAGACCGAGCGACCAGGCGCGTTCGAGGACGTCGGCGAGCAGGGCGTGGCCGAGGCCGCGCCTGCGGTGTGCGGGCGCCACGCCGAATCCGCCGATCCAGCCGCGCCGGCCACGCACGCCGAGCACGGCCGCCGCGACGACCTCGTCCCCGTCGTACCAAATCGGTGAAGCCGCGAGGTCGACGTCGTTCGCCGCAACGTGGAGCGCGTAGGCCGGCCCGTCGAACGAAATTGGAACGAGATACTCGCGGAAGACATCGTCGAGCGCGGCCGCCGCGCGAGCGCTGCCGACGTCGGCGGCCGTGACGCGACGTAACCGTACCATCATCGATTGGGCGCTACGCGATGCGGTGATTTCGGGCCTTCGACGCGCTGCCGGCCGGGCGCCGAACGGCCCGCGGAGAAACCACCCGGATGATCTCGGTTCGCTTCCTCGGCACGGGCGGCGCGCGCTTCGTCGTCGCAAAACAAATCCGCGCCTCGGGCGGCATGTGGTACCGCTTTGCGCCCGACGACGGGGAAGCGGGCCCCGTCACCCAAATCCACGTCGATCCAGGCCCTGGTGCGCTCGTGCGCGCGACGTCCGCCATGCCGCCGTGCGATCCGGCCGAGCTCGACGCGATCGCTCTTTCGCACAAGCACCTCGACCACGCCGGCGACGTCAACGTGATGATCGAGGCGATGACCTCGGGAGGCTTTCGCCGGCGCGGCGCGGTGCTTGCGCCGCGCGACGCCTTCGAAGGCGAGGCGGTGATTTTTCCGTACGCCGTCAAATTCATCGCCTCGAAGCAGATACTCGAAGAGAAAAGCGGCCCGTATGCGATCAACGACGTCGAGCTGCGCACGTCGGTCCGGCACCTGCACGGCGTCGAGACCTACGGGATGCACTTGCGCTACCGCGGCACGACCGTTTCGTATCTTCCGTGCGGCCGCTTTTTCGACGGGCTCGCGCAGGACTACGCGGCGCACCGGCCGGACGTGCTGATCGTCAACGTCTTGCGCTTTCGGGACTCGCTGAAAGTCGACCACATGAACTTCGACGAGGCGCGCGCGGTGTTCGCCGAAGTCCGCCCGAAAGTCGGCGTGATGACGCACTTCTCGACGAAGATGCTCGAGCAACGACCCGAACGGCTCGCAAAGGAGCTTGAGGACGAACTCGGCTTGCGCATGTTCGCGGCCTACGACGGCTGGACGCTCGACGTCGCAACCGAGGTCGCCGCGGCGAGCGGTGCCTGACGGCGCCGTCGAAATCGAGGCGGTTCAGCCCGAGCGCACGGCAGACTTCCGCCGCGCGCACGAACGCGAAGCCCTTTCGACCGAATGGAATTTCCGGGTCATCTGGCACGAGCAGCGCCACGAATTCGCCGCCACGCGAGGGGAAACGGTCGTCGGCGTGCTCGGGCTGCGCATCGCCGCGTCCCTCGCTCATGTCGACTCGGTGATCGTCGCGCCGGCCGAGCGCCGCCGCGGCATCGGCCGGGCTCTCCTCGACAGCGCGGAAAGGCTCGCCAACTACTACAACTGCCACAAGATGACGCTCGAGGCGCCCGCCGGCCTGCCCGCTCAGACCTTCTTCGAAGCGTGCGGCTACAAGCTCGAAGCGATCCTCCCGCAACATACCTGGAAACTGGACGTCGCGGTCATGCGAAAGTTCCTCCTCTGAGGAGGGCGCTCGCCGCTTCGCGCGTACCTTTCGACTGGCCGGGGAAGGAATGCAACCGTGAACTCGAGTCGTAAAACATCGGAAACGCATCATGCCGAACACGTCCATTTCTTAGAGCCGGACAGCGTCCCGACGCTCGACGTCGACGGCGTGGCGAGCGTGCTCTTCAACGTGACCTCGGTAACCCTCGAATTCTATAAGGCGATCCCCCATCGTGAGGACAACCCGGGGCGGCCCCAGGTCGAGGAGCGGGCCGGGCTACACGAGCAGCGGATGATCGTCGGCCGGCTGACCCTCCCGTCGACCGCCTTTTACGAGCTGATCGCCAACGTCACGCTCCAGGTTCGCACCGACCGGGCCACGATCGATCACCGCAACCTGCTCTACCAAGACACGATGAAGCGGGTGCTCGACCTTATCGAGGAGACCCGCTAGGCCGGCTGAGCCGACGTTCGTCGACCGTTGTCATATCGGCACCAAGCTCCATGCCATATCGTCTGGGGAGGCCTGAAGAAAAGTTTCCAGACTGGTTTCGGAGGCAGGGTGACCTTCAACGATATCGAGATCATGTTCGGCGGCCAAGCCGGCGACGGCAGCCTGACCACGGGCGATCTAATTGCCGGCGTTTTCAAGCGAATGGGCTTGGAAGTTTACACCTATAAGGACTTTCCCTCACGCATCCGCGGCGGCCACACGAACTACGTCATTCGCGCGAGCGAGCACCGCAACTACGGAATGGCCGATTTCGTCGACGGCCTGGTCGCCTTCGACCTCGAAGCCGTCGAGGCGCACATCACCGAGCTGCGGCCCGGCGGTTTTGTCGTCTTCGACAGCACGTCGGAGACGGTGCCGGGTCCCCTGCGGCGGCCCGACGTCACTTGGTACGACGTGCCCCTTGCGAAGATCGCGAAGCAAGACCTCGGGCTCGAGCTCGTGCGTAACACGATTTCGCTCGGCGTGCTCGCGAAACTGATCGGCATGGACCCAGCGATCGTCCGGAACGACGTGACCGGCGTCTACCAGCGCAAGGGCGAGAAAGTCGTCGACCTTAACGTTCGCGCGATCGAAGCGGGCGAAGCGTACGTCGAAAAACACTACGCCGAATGGCCGAGCGGCTACGGGCTTAAGGCGCGCGAAGACGGCGACCGCCTGTTGATGATGGGCAACGATGCGATCGCGTACGGCGCGCTCGTCGCGGGTTGCCGTTTCATGGCCGGCTATCCAATCACGCCGGCAACCGACGTGCTCGAGTGGATGGCGAAGTATCTGCCGAAGTTCGGCGGCGTTGCGGTGCAAGCCGAGGACGAGCTTGCAGCGATCAACATGGTGCTCGGCGCCGCATTCACCGGCGTTCGCGCGATGACTGCGACCTCGGGTCCGGGACAGGCGCTGATGACCGAAGCGATCGGTCTTGCAGGCGTCCTCGAGATCCCGATCGTGATCGTCGAGTGCGCGCGCACCGGACCCTCGACGGGTATGCCGACCAAGACCGAGCAGTCGAATCTCAACCATTTGATCTTCAGCGGTCATGGAGAGATACCGCGGGTCGTGCTCGCGCCCGGAACCGTCGAGGATTCGTTCTACATTTCGGCGCGCGCGTTCGACATCGCCGAGAAGTACCAGTGCCCGGTGTTCGTCCTGACCGAGCAGGCGCTCTGCCAGAGCAAGGCGACGCTTCCGCCCCTGGACGCGGCATCGGTCGAAATCGATCGCGGCAAGCTCGTGACGGGGCCCGTCGTGTTCGGCGACTATCGGCGTTTTGCGTTCACCGAGGACGGCGTTTCACCGCGCGTGATCCCGGGAGTCGAAGGCGGGATGCATCTCGCCGCCGGCTCCGAGCACGATCCGGAGGGCGTCATCACGGAGAACAGCCTCAACCGCGCGAGAATGATGGAGAAACGGCTCGGCAAGCTCGTCTCGATGCGCGAAGATCTTCCCGAGGCGCGGGTCCACGGCGACCCGGACGCCGAGATCGCGATCTTCGGCTACGGCAGCAATCGCGGCCCGATCGTTGAGGCGCTCGAGCGGCTCGAGCGCGATGGGGTCGCGGTCCGGTTCTTCGAATTCCGCACGCTCTGGCCGTTCCCGGAGGCCGGCGTGGCTGATTTTGTCGCCGGCGCGAAGCACGTGTTCGTCGTCGAAAACAACTACACGGGGCAACTCGAGCGCTTGATTCGCTACGTCACGGGTCCGCTCGACTACATGCACCTCGTCAACAAATACGACGGCAAGCCGTTCCGCCCGATCGAGATTATCGAAGCGATCGAGCGCCACGCGCTCCTGCGCGGTCCCGGCGAACGGGTCGCCGAACTGGTTCCTCTGAAAGCGAAACGTTTGTGACCGCTACGCTTAGCCCTAAAGATTTCGCAACCGCGACGCCGTCGTGGTGGTGTCCCGGGTGTGGCGACTACGGCGTGCTCTCGGCCCTGAAGCAGGCGCTCGCGGAACTCGGTAAGGTTCCCAAAGACGTCGCGTTCGTTTCCGGCATCGGGTGCAGCGGAAAGATCTCCGGCTACCTGCACTCCTATGCCTTTCACGGCGTGCACGGCCGCG
>PMHP01000012.1:0-186 GCA_003158195.1 Vulcanimicrobiota bacterium
CCCAGCCCCGATCGACGAGCTCGACGAACTGCCGCCGCCGCGTTCGCTCCCTCTGCGCCGGTGCTGCAGCAAGCGGGGATGCCGAGGGACGGCGCGGCCCGGCGGGCGCTACTGCCGGCCTTGCGCGACCATTGCGACGCGAGCCTGGCGCGATCGCCATCGCGCCCGGCTCACCGAGCGCGAGCG
>PMHP01000012.1:204-14257 GCA_003158195.1 Vulcanimicrobiota bacterium
TCTGCAACGATCCGGACGTCCAGCCGACGTGGCGAGACCCGAGGCGGCCTCTCGAGATGGAATGGTTCTGCCACCAGCACGCCGTCGAACGACGCGAGGCCGCCGACGCCGGCGCGCGCGANNGATATGATGTACTGGTGGAACCTCCGTCGAGCGGTTCAAGCCTATGAACTTCGGACTTCTGGCGACGGATTTTTCCTTTAACCACGGCCTTCTTCTGCAATCGTTGCAGCGTGAACATAGGATATGATCAGAATGTCTAAGATGATAAGAACGATAGACGCTTACGCAATTTTCCGAACGTTCTTAGCATTACGGCCATGCCCAACATTCGGAATGTTCTAGTCCTCTTGGATATCCTGATCATCCCGGTAATCCTTTACGCGCTGCCATACCATATGCTATGATCGGCCCGAACGTTGAGAATGATCGGAACGTTCGATAGTATCGGACGTTCCGGATGCCCGACGCAGAAAGAACGTCCTGAATGATCCATGCGATCGTGAACATGAAAGGCGGTGTCGGGAAGACAACCACGGCCGTCAACCTTGGAGCCGCCCTCGCGCGGCGCGGCAGGTCCGTGCTCGTCGTCGACCTCGATCCGCAGGCCAACGCTACGGGCTGGATCGGCACCGATAANNAAGGCTTACGACGACATTCTGATCGATTGCCCGCCCGGGCTCGGGCTGCTCTCGCTCAACGCGATGATCGCGGCCGATTCGCTAATCGTGCCGGTCGATTCGCAAACGATGGCGCTTGCCGGCGTGGCCCAAATTCGGGACACGCTCGCGGAACTTTCAGAGGCCGAGGTCATTGCGGCGGTGCCCCCTGGGCGCATCCTGCTCACGATGTACGACGGTCGCCTTTCGCTCGATCGAGCCGTCGCTGAGCACCTGCGCGAGACGGCGATGCCCGTGTTCAAGCAGACGATTCGGACCAACACGAAGCTCGCCGAAAGCTACGGTCTCCGACAGACGATCTTCGACTACGCGCCGACGTCAACTGGCGCCGTAGACCATTCCGGGCTCGCCGAGGAGATCGCGGCGGATCAGGCCGGCGTGACCGAGGCGATCGCATGACGCAGCAAAAGAAGAAGAACTTCGGCCTCGCTGCTCAACTCGTGCAGCCGCGATCGACGCCAACGCCGCCCGACGCGGAGGGAGCAGGGACCGACAATATTCCCGCCGCCGATCGCGGAACACGGTTGGCTGTGGCCGTCGAACCAGCGTCAGCGGTGTTCGACGACGTCGCGATCGAGCGCACCGAACATTCCGATCATACTGATCATACAAAACGCGGTCGAAGGAAGGAGAAGAAGCCCGGCGCGCCTCCGCGTGAGGGAGGCTATGTCCGTCGGACCATTACGCTTGCCCCGACACTATCAGACTATGTTGATCGCGCGTGGCGCACGTATCGAAGGGCGGATGGCAAGTACGTGAAGGGCGTCAGCGGCTTCATCGAAGCGGTCATCGACGAACATCGGCGCCGCTCCCACTGATTCCGTCGCGGGTGCGGAAGTCGGAGCCCCGCGAACGCCGTTTAATCGGCGCGGTGATCGCCGCAATGTTGATTGTCGCCGCCTCGTTTGGTTTGAGTAGCGTAGTCAAACTCAATCTAACCGCTAGCATGCCTGTCGGCGTTTACATCCTTCAACCGACGAAAGCGCTTCGGCGCGGAGCTATCGTCATCGCATGCCCGCCGGCGGATGCCCAACGCGTCGGCGTCCGGAACGGGTACCTCGCTCCAGCTCGGGGCATACTCCCGGCATCCCGCTGCGATGCCGGGTCGGCTCCCCTCTTGAAATACGCGATCGCTCTCGCCGGCGACGTCGTTGAACTCAACGATCGCGGACTCGAGGTGGACGGGCAGCTCGTCGACGCGCACAAGATCGCTCGCGTCGACCGAAACGGCCGCGCGCTACCCTCCATGCCAGACGGAACGTATCACCTTGGAGCTGGCGACGTTTGGCTCTATTCGCCGGCCGCGCATAGTTGGGACTCGCGCTACTTCGGACCCACGAAGCTAAGCGATGTCCTTGGTACCGCTACTGCGCTCTGGACGACTCGGCCGCTATCAGTGCTCTCGATCCGGCGTTTGGGGAAGTAACCGCGGCTAGCCAGACGACGCGAGCCACAGTCGAACTGCAACCCGTCTTTCAGGCGTGGGAATCTCCGCATCGCCTTCGCTGGAGCAAACCCTGCAATCTTCGCGCCAGCGGACCACTCACCGGTAGACGGCGATGTTCGTGAGCTCACCGGCGAGCAACAGTTCCGCCATATGAACACGGCTCCAAAGTTTCCTGTCAAACAGCGGTCGCGCTGGCATCGCATCTCTCGCTCGTTCGAATAGTGCTATCGCCATCTCGAAATTGTGCGCGTTCGGATAATAGAGTCCATCGAGTGCACCGTAAACGTCGGGATTTTCATAGAAGTAACGAGCCCAAGGCTGAGACTCAGTGTGCTCGCAGGACGTAACCTTCGCGATAGTGCCCGCCTGCCGCACGCCATTGACGGAGAGATCGAGTAGCCGCAACTCTCGCGTCGGCGCAAATCTCGTGTAGCGCCTCGTCCCGCAATAACAGATCCCCGTATCGCCAGCGACTTCGACCAAAGAACCGGAGAGACGCTCGGCAGCGTACGTGATGCCGCGGTCTGCGCCGCCAACATGGTGATCGAAACGCGCGAAGGGACCGGGCGAACGAAAGCCTAGAGCCGTCGCTCCGTGCAGTGCGGGGTCGTAAATTCGAGCTAGCTGAAGACCTGCCGGCCACACGTGTATGACCGGCGAGACCTTAGCGCTCGGCGGAGGCGGAGGAGGAAGAAGAACTGCCAAGGATTACGTTACGCCAATACCGCGGACCGCACTCACGACGCGATCAGCTCCGCCAGCTCGTAGAACATCAATCGGGGCTTTCCCGTCAAAGATCTGCTGCTCGCGCGAAAGCCAACTAGCAATTTCCAGATCAGAAAGATGTGCTGCCGCGCGCAAGACATCGGATAGGCCTGGCAGGACCCCGCTCGGCTGCGAGTCCTCGAACTGCCACTTTGGGAAGCGCAACTCTCGACCTTGCCGGATCGCTAATAACTCGTTCCGCCTTACACGCGCTGCGATCGCCTGCCGTGTGCCGAGACGGAGTGCCTCGCGCACTTCGTCAGTGGAGAGCGTATCCGAAAGCAACGCGCTCCGTCGTACAAGAATGCGCTCCTTGTTTCGCGTCGCAAGTTCCGTGAGCTCCGAGTTCGGCGCGCCAAAGATGTCCGCAAGAAGGCGTCGCTCACGTGCCGAAACCGCACCCACCGGTCGCCTGTCGGTGACGCTGCGGAGCCGCGTCGCAGCCGTCTTCATTGTGGCAGCATCTCGGTCGGGTACGATCACGAAGGCGAGCGGTTCTCCCGGTTGGCGCTTCTCGAGCTCGCTCGTGAATCGCAGCAACGCGGGGACGTTTTCCTCCGCCAATTCTCGCACACTTGCGGCGAGACGAGCGCGCGCACCATGAGTCTTACCAGCAGCGCTCATCGTCTGTACGCTCGTGCGGCGGCCCACGGACGCGGCACTTCCCTTGCTGGCGGCTCTCTTTCGGCTGGCGGTCTTCATACAGCGAGCATACGAAAAGGGGTAACGTTTGTCAAATTCGACAAATAGGGAAAAATGGGAAAAGGTGCTGGCTCACTGAATGGCAGCATCTGTCCCACGTCTCAGCGCCTCAGCGAACTGACGCCCGCGGTTCGGCCGACCGACGAGCGCAATGCGACGTAGCCGACTGCCGCGCGAGTTCGCAGCTGGCGCCGGAAAGCGCCAAACTTGATACGAGGCCACTTATCCAATGAGAGTCTTTCGGCTAAAGGTCCAGGCCGTCAAATGGAACGTATTCGCGCGTTGGCGCGTGGGCGACCTCAGAAATGCCAAGAACGTCTTTCTCGGACGCAAGGAAGTACAGCACGTATTCATGCGGATACCGTGACTTCATAAGCGCTATGAGATGATCTTCAATCACGTTAACGAAGGCGAAAACTTTATCACTTGATACGGCTGCCCAAAGCGAAACGTATTCAGCAAGGTCTAGATCGGCGTCCAAATGCGCTCCGAGCTTGTTTCGAATCCGCCGGAACACGTTTTTCTTATCAAGCCGCCGCACCGAGCGTACTAGGTCTCTGTACTCGGCCGCCCTATAACTATCATCTAGGCGAGAAAGACCTTTGAATAGGGTCATCATAGTGCTTAGTTCAACAATGATGTATTTCGCCAATAGCTTCTTAGTGAAATCGTTCGTGAATATCGCAAGCTCCAGAAGCCCCGCGAGAGAAAGCAATGCCTCACGCGCGACGCTCAATAACTGGAGCACCTTCTGCAAGGTGACCTCCTTATGAAACGTGTTGCCTTGCGCGCCGAATATGCGGTTTCGTTCGCCCATTCGCAACGGATTGGACGTTAGCCGTATTTGCATTGCAGGGCGAAGCGGCTCTCTCGGAAGGTCGCCGCTTATTAGCGCGCGGCCGATCTTCTGCCGTAGGTAAACGTAACGGCCTCGGCGCGCTCCGATTCGAGCCTCAAGCTCCGAATCCCAAACAAACTGGCGTTTCACGCCAGCCTTAACACCTTCGCTCGTCAAGACGATCAATTCGTCGCCTTGCTCTTCAAGAACCTGAACTTCTAAGGTCACGACGTTGAGCGGAAAGCCCTCTTTCGGCTCAAGGTTTGCGATGAATGGCATCACCGTATCTCCATCTGACGAAGCCCGAGCGTCACTGCCAGGGGCTGCGCCTCTGAGGCGCTCAAGGACCCTGCTAAGGTAGAAAAGGTTTCACCTCAGCCAAGAATCAAGCGGCCGTGCCGGAATAGAATGGATCCAATCCGGCGGGTCTGGAGACCAAGAAGGCTGCGTACTTAGCTGACCTCGAGGCGAAACTGGAGGCGTGCAGTGCAAACAATATTTGCGGACCGGAGAGTTGGTCGAGGCGTAGCATGGTGAGAAAAGCGCCTATGCCATTTTTCGGCCCAGCAATATAATACGTGAAAGTCTGGGACTGATGTCCGAGGCCGCGAGTCTATCGCGTACCAACAGGGCAACCCGCCATGCGGCCGCGCGCACGTCGCGGTTCTTGTTCCCGATAAGCTGCTCAAGGCACTCTTCGATTTTAGGCAGGCGATCTTCTCTTCTCGGGAGGTGAGAAACACTGGCGCCCCAAGCCCGAATTATAGTGAACGCTAGACTTTCAGCGTCGGCATTAGATTCAATGACGTCGGCAGAACTCTTCAGAAACTCCACGAGTTCCGACTGTCGAGATTTGGATAGGGCCTGCGCAAGGGTGGTCACACGGGCGCACCACTCGAGTGGATGGGTAGCGAGGAGAGCTTCGTCGGGACCCGCTAGCAAATGTGGGATAAGAGCTTTCTGGACCTCATATGGCGGCGTACCGCCAGCCGACCGTCGACGTAGAAAATGCCACCATGCCGGTTCGTTCTTCAATGCGGTCCGAATGACATCAACGGCGAAGTTGACGGTAAGGCTTGCGCGAATGTCGTGCGTAAATCGATCGCCTAAGAAACGCTCGAGCACTCGTTCCATCGGTTCGGCGAAAATCGATTGGATAGGGTCGGGCACGGTCTCGAACGCCGGATATAAATCAATGTGAATCGGCCAGGGGGAATCAGACCGAAGCACAGTTGAGGTCAATAGATTGTCGAGGCCTAAGCGCAGGTCAGCGTGTTCCTCGAACACATGAGCGAGGACGCGTACACCGACTTCGATCGGTTTAAGATAGATCGGGCTTGAAGGGCTCGCAAAATCCTCTTGCCCGAGCAATAGCATTTCCGGTTGTCCTTGCAGATCGAGCACCTCAAGAACGTCCTCACAAGCGACTCCGGCGTGGTGGGCCAAGACACAAACGTTGGAAGCCGTCAGCCACGTACTCAGGAGTTTCGCGCTCAAGGTCTCGCCAGACGGGCGTCGCTCGAACTCGATAAACAACCACCGCGCGTATTTAATTAGTGGTTCAATTTCGGCGGCGGCAATGAGGGACCCCAATACCCTGCGCAGTACGCGTTGGCGCGTCTCGAGCGTCAACGCTTCCAGCAGAAGTAATCGAAGGTAGTGCATGACAGGGAATACCGAGCGCGCTAGCTTCTGAAGATGACGAAGGAGCGTGCGCCGCTGGGACCTACTCATGCCTCGAAACGATTTGATAAGAGGCTCGGGGAGCGCGACCGGCAAGGTCACGAGTCGTCCGAAGACCTCGTCGAATGGAAGGCGCTCTTGTAGCGCCGTTACGCGGTCCCCCTCGCCGCCGATATAGCGCAGAGCCTCCTCGATTCGCGGCGGACGCAAGTCCTCGAGATATGTTTCGCCATTAGCCAATCGACTGTAGACTCGATACAAGTACACGGTGAAGCGATCGCGGAGTAGTTCATCCAGGGTTCGTAAGCGAGTCTCCGCGGGTTGCGACTCGAGGATCTCGGCGAGTTGTGCTCTCTCGGCTAGCGACATGTCCAGGTGTGCGCGATCGGCATCCAAGCGACGCTTGATGTCGGCGCCCACGAGCGTCAAGTACTGGAGCCGAAAATCGTCTGCGATCGTACCACGCTCGCCCGGTCGGGAGAAGGCGACTGTAGGAAATGGCGGCTGCTTGCCAATGAGCGAAATAAACCGCACGTCGTAGGGATTGCCGNNTAGTCCGTCGTTTCTGCTGCCGCGGTGGCATTTATCGAACGCGTCTTCTGTAGAGGGAGCTGGAAAATATCGAGAAGGCTTGGCTCTCGGGACACCAAGGCTTGAACAAATTCAAGGGAGCCAATCTTTGCACGAAACCGAGCCTTCGTCGGTTCGCCGTCGCCGATCGTCGAGAGGCCCGCGCTCACGAGAAGGATAGCACGACGCAGAGCCAGCGGGTCAGCTTCCGCGCGCTGCGCGATCAGCCTGTGATAGAGCCAGTCCGTATAGGGGTCTTTCATCGCAGGAGCTGCGTCAAGTAACCGGCCACCTCGACGTCAACGACCGCGTCTGAAGGAACACTCGCGAATCCTGATAGCCCGTAACCCGGCAACCCCTCGGGTGTCAGGTGTTCGCGAACCCATTGGGCTCGGTCGTGATCGCTCGGATTCTTGGAACACAGCAGCGTGTCCATTGAAGCGCGTACGGATTTGGCGAGTTCGAAGAGGAACGCCATTTGCGGTGCATCTGGGCCGCTATTTTCCTCGCCGCGCGCGTAGAGTGCATCCGTGTCCAGCAGCGCAGCGGCCACGTACCGCTCGAGCACCCGCATTTCTTCGGTCTCGGTGAGACCGGAGTCGGTGACGGCAGCCGCGCGGACGACTGCGAGAATTTCTCGTTCCTCTACGGGGATGTACATGAGGCAACAGCGGCGCATTTCGATCGTCATTTCGAAGAAGGTTGTCAGCGAGATCCCGTTTGGCTCGTCGACGAGAGCGCGTAGGATATCCCAAAGGCTGCCAATTGCGACGCCGTCGTCTCGCAAGAAATGGCCCGTGATTTGTCGATCGTCGACAGTCACGACCGATCCCTTCGGCAGCCGCTCTGAAAAGGCCGCACGAACGGCTCGTATCGTGAGCGATGTCTCTGATTCGCCTTCCGGTACAGCCGGCTCCGTCAGCGGCGTGATTTTATTTGATGCGATGAAATGCTGCAGCTGATCGATCGCGGAGCGCAGCCATTGCGCTCCCTCGAGCTCTCGTGATTCCTTTGTTTCTTCGCGTTCAAGGTACACCACGTATGTTTCGGGGATGACATGGCGGGAGGACAGGAGATGTGAACGGATGCCCGCCTCGTATAAGAGTTCGGAAACGTTGAATTGTAAGAACAACGTCGCGCCCGGTGAGAGCTTGCCGCCCCTTCTTTCTTGGATGCTTCCGAAGGCCGCGATTGCGCGATCATATGCCGCAGTACCGAGCGTCCCGCCGTCTCTGAGCCAATCGACGACATCGAGAGGCGTGCACCAGGGGACGCCAGCCGCCTCGTAGCGACTCTCGTTTTCGGGCGTGGCCCAATCGACGATGACAAGTCCTCGACGCTGCGCGATCGCCTCGATCGTTCCCTTTATGTTTTTTTCGATCTCGAACCGATCTGCTCGGAGATCTTTTAGGAGAGCTTGACGTGCGGCTCGCTCTGGCGTCGGTTCCAGGGTCCGGTCTGTAAGTAGATCGGACAAGAGGGCACCTAGTGCACGCGAGACAAACACGTGGCGCTTATCAACGAGTGCCTCGACGGTGTTCAGCCAAACGGCCACCAGATACGACGTGGTATCGAGAAACACGTTTTCTAACGGTTGCCGCGGATCTGCTGCGGTGCGCGAGCCATGCCGCACGAATATCGGGACCCCGTTGCGTTGCGCGCCCTCACGATTGAGCTTGGGTTGTAAGACGTGCGTATTATAGAGATCTGTATTCAGCACAGACGTGAGAACGTGGACCGAAATTTTGCCTTTGCGATAGCGATCGATCAGCGCGTCGGCTCGCTCGTGATCTGCTTTAAGCGTCGCGATGACTTGCACTAGGTCCATCAGCCGGACGCCGCCGCGACCTTCGAGCCCTAGACGATGCATCGGCTCTTGAAGCGCTGCGGCTTCGGCCAGGAGCCCAAGGTCGTGGGACAGTGTAAACGCGAGCAGCACAAGTCGATCGTCTTCTGCCGCTGCGGGCATGCTCAGGCGCCACAGACGCTTTGCGAGCTCAGGATCGATCGGTCGAATCCACATGGCGAACGCTAGCCGCGTCTGCGGCGTTGCGAGGTCACTTTCTTCGGCCGCGCGAGCCAGGAGGACCGTCCCCGGAAGATCCCCACGTTGCACGTGGGCATAGCCAGCAGAATAGAGGTTGTTGTCGTTTGGATCGACGCGGAGAAGATCGTCGAAGGCAGGAAGAGCGTCGTTGCTTGCGAGTCTATCGAGCGATAAGGCGCGCAAACGGAGAATATCGGCGCTGATCGGAATCTTGAACTCGGATAATTGCGCGTATAGCTCGAGAACATTAGCGTAGAGCTGCGTATTAAAGGCGCCGTAAAGCGCGAGTCGTGCGGTCGCAAGGTTTCTAAATGCAGCGAGAACCGCCGGACCCTGCTCCGCGAGAAACCTCCAGTCTCCCTGAGTTCGAGCGAGATTGGCAGCGACGAGCAATACTTTCGGATCGCGGCATTCGAGAAAGAACTCGTAAAGCCGAAGGTGGGCTGTCTCCTTCGGTCCGTCTTCGAGCCGAATGGTCGTTTCGACCGAGTTTCGTTCCTCAATCGTGGTGATTTGCTCTTGTACCTCGCGTGCCCCGGAAATATCGCCTTGGAGGGCCTTGGCGAGTGCAAGAAGCGAGCGAAAGCGAGAAAGCTCCGGTGTCGTGCGAAACATTCTAGCGTGCTCTGTTAGGAGAGCTTCCGCGGATGCAGCCTTGTCTGTTTGGATCTGCATCGTTGCAAGCAAGGCGATCACTTCGGCCTCTGGGTCGATTGTGTTCACGCTTTCGGCGATATGACCGACGGCGGCGTCCAGTTCTTCTCGCGAGAAAAGAACAGCGCAGTCGACCCAAGCGAGGGCCCGAAAATTTGGCTTTGGCCGATCGAGAAGGTCCCGCGCATAGGCCGCCGCTTCTGGGTTCGTGTCTTGATTGAGGCAGAGCGTCCCAAGTCGCCAGAGCTCCAAAAAGTCGCGTTCCGTGTCGACAAGCTCGGTCTCGCGCAAGAGGGTGTCCGCGATTGCCGCTGCCGCAACGAAGCGTTGACGTTGCTCTGGCGTGTCGGTTATCTCGTTTTGCGGAATGGGTTCTGGCCAGCCACCAACATGTGGGGGCCAAAGTGGCGTCGGGATTCCAGCGAGATAAAAGGCGACAAGCACCACATAAGCGATGCTATAGTCCTCTCCCGCGGCGACAACCAGCGATTCCGCGAGCGTTATCATCTCGCTCATTCTCCGCTCGGCGATAGCAATCAGAAGGCGAATGCGCCGGGCACGCGGGCGTTCGGTGTCCGAAGGTGGCAGCGCTAAAACAATCCGGCGGGCCTCTGCCGGTGCAGAATCCACGAGGTACGCGGCGCGCATAATTTCAAGGTCGCTCGTGAGATGAGGCGTGATGGCGGCGAGAGCCGCGTCGGGGCCGTAAGCAGCGAAGGCGATGATTGCTCGTACTCGCTCGTCCGCGGATGTGTCTTCGTCAAATGCGATCGCTCGATCGGCTAGCGCTGTCGCAAGGCCGAGTGTCGGTTCCTCGCGGGCCAACATGATGGCGTTGGTACGCAGTACTCGGCCCATTAGCGGGGCTGGTACGCCGGACTCCGCCATCGCAACGGCTTCCTGGCTAGTCGCAAGAGCAGCGGCGGGCCGCATCTGGCGACGTTCACGTTCCGCGCGCTCGATAAGTCGTTCCACCGCGGCGACGCGATTGGCGCTGCTAGACCGTTGAGACGTTACGGAAGACGGGATAGGCTCGAGATCATTCGGACGCGATCCCGATGTAACGACATCTATGCTAGGCAAGACGTCACTCAGTAATCCGTAGAATTCAGAAAGCGGTGTGACGTAGCCGCCGAAAGGAAAGGATGCGTGGCGCGTTTCGATGGCAATGCCAATGATGCGCGATGGCGAGCCCTCAAGATACGCCGGGGCCCCGCTGAGCCCTGGCGTCATATGACCGTCCTTAAGTCGAAACACTGGTATTTTTCTATCGTCGTCATGGAATGAGACACCCTCGAAGCGAGCCGTCACCGGATCGCCGCCGACGTTAGCATCGGTGCCGAAGCCAAACATCGAAATGAGAGCATCCGTAGGGGGTGTTGCCAGTTCAAATCTCGGATACCACGGCAACGGCGGGCAGTCCACGCGGAGAAGCGCTACATCGGGGTGCACTGCGGCCGGCGTTTCGCTCGAGACTGTTTCCGGCTCGATGAATACGATCGCAGCATCAAACGGCTTACCATGCAGACTAATGTGCAGCGGAGTATTGTTACGCGCAACGTGAGCTGCTGTAAGTAAGAACCCACGCGTTACAAAGAACGCCGTCCCTTGGGCCAAGGGACCAGACACGCGCACCGTAATGTCGTGAATGGTCCTGCGCTCATTTGGGTTCAGCGCGGACCCATTTCAACTTAATCTTAAAGTTTGCGGACCCTTGGCCTTTGACGATGAGCGCACTGAGACCGCCAGACTCGACCTTGGCGTCGACGCCAAATTCGATTTCGGCCTCATTCGGAGACACTTTACTGAGCGCCGCCTGCAGATCGGATGCGACAGCGCAAATCGAGTCGGCGATACTTTCGAACCGCCCGACGATTTCGGCTGCCGTCTCCGCTGAGATTGCTTGGCGGCCCGATGGCGCCTCAGATACGGCTTCGATATACACGAGCGTATTATTTGCCAGTTTCATTTTAGCCGGAATGCGCAAGTCCATCATGTGACTCCAATTGTTCGCTGTGCAAGCACTTTATCCGTCGAAGCGGCGTCCTTGCGCGGCCGCGGGTGCAGCGCCGTGAACGGCTCGAAGACGACCCAATTCTCGACGTCGTCACCATACCGCGAGCGGTAGCACACGCCGTCGAATCGGCCCGAATCATAGACGTAGCGTGAAACCGCTTGCGTGAACGCGCGAGGAAACGATATGCGGATCGCGGCCGCGTCGAGATCATCCAGTCCGAGTTCAACAACGGTCGTAGCAAGCGCTTTGCGCAGCGTCGCGAGGGACTCTGCCGTGCCGATCGCGGCGAAGACGCCGGCTGCGTCGGCGGCCCCGATCGCGCGGCCGCTGCGCCATTCGCGCGGCACAACGCCGAGCGGAACATAATCGTCCGGCCCCGAGATCTCGGCGAGTGCTGCGCGAACCTCGACGTCGACGCGGAACCGCGCGAGCGTTTCGAGGAAGCATCCGAGACGCGACGAGGAGGCGTAGAGGACCCGATATGTACCACGCGGATCATCGAAGCGGTTTCCGAAGGTTCCGTCTTCGCCGGCGTAAGCCCAATCGGGCGGTGCCCAAGGGTCCGGCTGTCGGGCCAGCCGGTAGACCGTTAGCGGGGGAATCGCCTCAGTTATCACCCGCCGGCGCGAAACGCCCGAGCGGCGCCTAGGACTGCGCGCGCGTCGTCGTCAGTTCCCTCGGCCAGCAATCGGATTGGTGCGCGATCGTCGAGCTCGGGATTGAGGCCTGTGAACCAGGCTTGCACGACCCGGGAGTGGTCGCTCTCGCGCAACGTCCGCGCGACTACATACGCTCGACGCAGCCGCTCGTCCGCGCCGTTGTAGGGCTCGGCGCCGGCGATCCAACGGTCGATCGCCCGCGTGTCTTTGACGCCAGCCAAGTACGCCGTCAACTTCTTGCCGAGCGTTTCGGNNGGGCGGGCTGGCGTAGGCGACAGCATGGTTGGTGGCTCTCTTTCGCTGAAGAGTGTAGCTTAATCCCGCATAATTTACAATGAAATACCCTGTAAATAACTAGATGCCGACGTGTGTACTGCGGCAGTGCGGGATCGTGAGCCCCAGGCCGCCACGCGACAGACCCAGATATAGGCCAGGAGAAGAATTCTGCCCTAGGGATTGCGTTTCACGGCATGGCCGTAGTATCTTATCCTCATCTCTCGTACGATAAATTCATATACTGTCGTATATAAACTGACCGTACGCTCCGAGAAGCGGAAGGAGAGGATGGCAGTCAGGATCGCGAGCCGACGGGGTTCGGCGCACCTGATCCCGGGGGTCCTGGGCGGTCTTCTCGTCCTCACCGGTGGGCTCGCGGCGACCACGCAGTACGTAGCGTGGTCGTATCGCTTCGCGCCGGCGCTCGGAGCGCCGTGGCTGCGGGGCGTCAGCTTACCGTTTTCAGCTAAGGTCTACGCCCCGTGGGCTGGTCTCATCTGGCTGGGTCGCGCCGATGGCCGCTGTTGGGCTCGATATCTCCACCGCGCACCGTGCGACGGCGCGACGCTCAACGTCCTCAACGGAGCCCATTTCCTACTGCTGGGAAGCCTCCTCGCCGCGGCTGTGGCAGCGATCCTGGTCGCGACGATCGCCGACGTCGCTCTCGAAGCGCGACGGGCCAGCCGTCGACGCCGCGTTCCGCCCGAGCCGGCCGAGCGCCCCAACTTCACGATCGAAGTCGGAACCGCGACCGGCAAACTGTTAAACTTCGGCCACGGAGCCGCGGTCAGCTCAGCGACGGCGTTGCGCCTCGAGGGCGACGACGCCGCAAAGAACATCGCGATCTACGGCGGCATCGGCTCAGGCAAGACCACACGCGCCATCAATCGCTACGCTGGTCAGTCGTTGCGTCAGAACTGCGGGATGCTCGCGTTCGACGTCAAGGGCGACTACTATAAGACGCTCGAGACCCTCGCGCTCGCCGCGCGCCGAACGATGACAACGATAGGCGTCGGCGCGCGCCCGATGAACCTGCTCGAAGGNNGCCGGCAGCGGCGACAAGTTCTGGATCGAGACCGCGACCGAGTTGTCGCGCAACGTGCTCGGCGTGCTGAGTTTTTTCCCCGAGCACTATTCACTCAACGGGCTCTATCGCTGGCTGTTTGATCCGGATTGGCACGAAGAAATGGTCGAGGCGGTCGAACGCCGCGTGGGCCAGCTGAACGACCACTACATGAAGGACGAGCTGCGACGGCTCAAAGCATACTTCGACTACGAGACGACGATCTTCAATAAGTTCGACGATAAGGTAAAGTCGAACGTCCTCGCACAGGCCTCCGAGATTCTCTCACCGTTCGCGCAGCCGGAGCTCGTCGACGCGTTCTGCACTCAGTCGCCGGACTGCGTGCAGATGGAAGCCCTGCTCGATGGCGCGGTCTTTCTCGTGAACCTTCCGCTCGCCGAGTTCGGGCTCGGAGCGAAGACCGCGTATACCTTTGTCAAGCTCCGATTCTTCAACCTGATGCAAGGTCGTCGGCGCCGGCCGGAGTGGAATCAGGATCGGACAATCGTGTTCCTCTGCGACGAATACCAGGAGATCGTCAGCTGCTCTAAGACCGGGCTCAGCGACCTGAACTTCTGGGACAAATCGCGTTCGAGCGGCTGTGTGGGGATCATCTCGGCGCAAGGCGTTAGCTCGTTCTACGCCGCGATCG
>PMHP01000012.1:14280-36899 GCA_003158195.1 Vulcanimicrobiota bacterium
GCAGACGTCACGCTCGACGAACTCGGGGCTCAACGGTCGCGCTTCGCGCAGCTCCTCGCGGAGCGCTTCCGTATCGCGCACGCTCCAGAACGTCATCAACCCGCAAATTTTCCGACTGCTTGAGCCCGACGAGGCGATCGCGACGCTGACGATTCGTGGCGCCGCGTTCGACGACGTCGTCAAGATGCCGGCGGTGTTCGCATGATCCTCGGCGGCCGCGCGATGTTGGAAGTAGAAGAAGAAGCGCAACGTCGCCGGCGCGACGAGCTCGTCCGCGTTCTCGGCCCGACGATCGGCGTCGCTCTGGCCGATCCGAACGTCGTCGAGGTCATGGTCAATGAGGACGGCGCCGTCTGGATCGATCAACTAGCCGGGGGAATGCGAGAGACCGAGCTGCGGATGGCGGCGATCGAAGTCGAGGACGTCATCACGACGATCGCATCGGCCCTCGGAAAGTCCGTCGATCGCCGCAACCCATCCCTTCAGGGTGAGCTGCCGTTGGACGGTAGCCGCGTTCAGGCATTCATGCCGCCGGCGACGGAGACGGCGCCAGCCCTTGTCATCCGCAAGAAGGCCGCGCGGATCTTCACATTGGCCGAGTACGTCGCGGCCGGGATGCTCGCTCCGACGCATTGCGAGTTGCTCGAAGCCGCGGTGCGCCAGCGCCTCGTCGCGCTGATCGTTGGCGGAACGGGCTCGGGCAAGACGACTCTCCTCAACGCTCTCCTCGCGGAGACCGCCGCCAAGACACCGCGGGATCGCCTCGTGCTCATCGAGGACACGCGCGAGCTGCAGAGCCCCTCGCGCAACAAGGTTCATCTGATCAAGTCCGACACGCGCGGGTACACACAGCTGCTCAAGGAGTCGCTTCGCGCGCGCCCGGACCGCCTCGTGTTCGGTGAGTTGCGCGACGAAGCGGCCTTCGACTTTCTGATGGCCCTCAACACAGGGCACCGCGGCAGCTTCTCCACGATTCATGCAAACAGCGCTCGCGACGCCCTCTCGCGCCTCGAAGACCTCGTGCGCGTTGCGGGGCATCCCGCCGTGCCGTCCACGATCGCGCGTGCGATCGACCTCATCGTGTTCATCGAACGCACTGGCGACACACGACGTGTCACCGAGTGCGCGTCGGTCCGCGGTCTCAACGCCGCTGGTGATTACGAGCTCGAGTACGTCGAGCCATACGGACCCATGCCACTCAAAACCAAGTGAGGTACTCCATGCAACGCAAGCTAACGCCCATACCCGCCATCGCACTCCTCGTCGCCCTTACGAGCCTTCCGGCAAGTGCCGCGACGGCCGGCGGAGCGGGCACCTGGAACTTCGTCACGCCGATCACAAACCTGGGGCTCGCGCTCGAGGCGATCGCCGGCTCGATCGTCATCATCGCGCTCGTCGTCATCATCGGTCAGCATCTAATGCACCGCGAAGATTGGGGCGGGATGTTCCGTAACGTCGTGTTCGTCCTGATCGGCGGCGCGATCATTGTGGCCGCCGGCAACTTCATCACGAACGCCGGCGTCACGGGTTCCCTGTTCTAAAGCAATGGCGGAACCGGACCCCGACGAGCCGCGCAAGCTGCGGATCCATCAGTCGCTCGTACGCGACAACCTGCTCGCGGGCGGCGAACGCAATCTCGTCGTCGTAGCCGCCGGAATCGGCGCATTACCGATGGCGACGGGGCGACTGCAACTGCTCGCGGCGGGACTCCTGTTTTGGATCGTTGCGCTGTTTGTGCTTCGGTTTCTTGCGAAGCACGACCCGCGAATGAGCGACGCGATCTCGCGCCATTTCAACTACCAAGCCTACTATCCGGCGCTGCCGTCATTCGTCGCGATCAACAGCAAAGGAAGAAGGCATCAGCGATGATCCAAGGGATGAATCCCCTCGTCCTCACGGCGTCGCTGCTAGCGATCAGCGTCGTCGTCTTCCTCGTTGTTACCGAGCTTCAGAACACCCGCAGCCTTTACTCGCTGCGGGCCGGCTCGCGGAATCCGCGCANNTCGTGTATGCGAACCTCGTCGCTCCAGGCATAATCCTGAACAAAGACGGCGCCCTCATGGCGGGCTGGCGAATTCGGGGGGAAGACGCAACCTCGAAGAGCACGACAGAACTCGCGCAGCGGATCGCATACATCAACCAAGCGTTCGTACAACGCGACGTCGGCTGGATGTTCCATTACGACAAGATTCGCGTGCCGGCCAAACCACTGCTCGAGCAATCCTACTTCCGAACGCCGACAGAGCGTGTGCTCGACGAGTCGCGGCGCGCGGCAGCCGATCTCGACGGCGCTCGTTTTGAGAACCGGGACGTCTTGGTGGTGACGTACCTGCCCCCGACTGACCTCCAAGCACGTGCCGGAAACTGGCTTTTCACAAATCGAAAGGTACGCGAGTACGACATCGAGCCTGCGATCGGCGCCTTCGAGCAAGGGCTGACTCAGATCGAAGACGCGCTCCGGCCTATCACACTTGAGCTGCGGCGTCTTGCAGCGAGACGGGTGGTTGACGATTGCGGTTCGTCTTATATCCGCGATGAGCTCCTCGAGCATCTAAACTTCTGCATTAACGGCGTGGAAGAGCCCATCAATACACCACCCCCTCCGCTGCAGCTCAACGAGTTCCTCGCGACCCGCGACCTCTTCGGCGGATTTCAGCCGCGGATCGGCGACAAGCATATTCGCACGATCACAATCTCCGGGTTCCCACACGAGTCGTGGCCGACGATGCTCGACATCGTCGCCGCAACCGGTATTCCACACCGGTTTTCCTCACGCGCGATCGTCGAGGACACGCATAAGGCTCGCGAAATACTGCGTCGCAACTTCGCTGACTGGTTCGGAAAGCGAACCGGGATGGCGGCGAAGGTTCTTACCGAGGGTCCGCGACGGATCAATCGCGACGCCGACGACATGGTCGATGATGTAGAAGAGGCACAGCGCGCCCTCGATCGTGGCCTCGTGAAGTACGTCTGGTATTCAGGCTCCGTCGTGCTGATGGACGACGACCAGCAGCGCGTCGACGCGTCGGCCCACGAGATGCAGAAGGTGCTGCGTCACGCCGGCTTCCCGAGCCGCGTCGAGGGCTGGCTCGCCGTCGACGCCTACCTTGGGACGCTCCCGGGTGACGGCTACCACAATATTCGCAAGTATACGCTGCACACGCTGAACGTGGCGGACCTCCTACCCACAACAAACGGGTGGGCCGGACGCGACAAGCTGACATGCAGCATGTGCCCACCGGAGATCGAGCCAGTCGCTTACGTAAAGACGCGGTCGAGTGACCATTTCGCGCTCGATCCGCACGCCGACGACGTGATGCACGCGTTCGTCGGTGGCCCGACCGGAAACGGCAAGACGAGCTTCGTGAATTTCCTCATGGCGAATTTNNTGCGCGATGTTGGGCGGCGACCACTACGACATCAACGGAGACGGCTGCGGCCCGCAGCTTTGCCCGCTGAAGGATGTCGACAAGCCCGAAGAACGACGCTGGGCGGTCGACTGGGTTGAAACCATCGTGGAGCTCAATGGTCCGCCGGTGACGCCGGATGAGCATCAACGGATCGCTCGCGCGATGGAGCTACTCGCGCTCTCGCCCAACCGGTCGCTCACGACGTTCGTTCAGAAGTTGTCCGACCCAGACGGGCGCCTTCGCGCGGCGCTACGCCAATATACGCTGGGCGGCACGCTCGGCGCGTTGCTCGACGGCGAGCACGACTCGCTGCGCGAAGGCCGTTTCGAGGTCTACGAACTCTCGCACATCATGCCGCTGAAAGAGAAGGCGGTCGTCCCCGTGCTCCTACTCCTGTTTCACCGTATCGAACAGCGCCTAACCGGAGCAAGGACGCTCATTACGCTCGAGGAGGCCTGGTTATACCTCGGCCATCCGGTATTCGCTCCACGCCTTCGCGAATGGTTAAAGACCCTTCGTAAGCTCCACGCCGGCGTCGTCTTTGTCACGCAGCAACTTAGCGATGTCTTCGCGTCGCCGCTATGCGATCCGATCCTAGAGAGTTGCAAGACGAAGATTCTCTTGCCAACCGCGGAGGCGACCGGAGCGACGCGAGAATTCTATCGGCGCGTAGGGCTCAGCGATCACCAAATTGCTATGCTGGCAACTGCGCTTCCGAAGCGCGAGTACTGGTTTCAAGGTCCCGACGGTTGCGGGATGGTCGATCTAGCACTCACGGATGAGGAGCTGGCGGTCGTTGGCGCCGGCAGCGCGGACGACGTGCGCCTAACGCGCTCCCTTAGCTTGCGTCATCCAGACGACTTCCCGGCTCGCATTTTTGAAGCGAACGGACTCGATGCAGCAGCGACTCGCTGGCGCACGCTCGCCGGCCGAGATGCGCGGTCAACTCACGAGGAGCTTGCGATCGCATGACAGCTGCACGCATAGCCTTCTGTGTGATGGCCTTAACACCGCTCGCGTTGACCGGGTGCCCCGGGAAGTCAGCCTCTACCGCCGACGGGCACGACGTGCCCTACTACAACGCGCATCCCACGGAAAGACGCGCGACGCTTGACCGTTGCGCCAGGCTGGATCAAGCCACTCAGGCTGCGGATGCTGATTGCAAAGCAGCTCTTTATTCGAGTCTCTACGGACCGTCGCAACTGAAGTCGACGGCCTCGCCCTGACAGCGGAGTAGCAGCCATGAAACATCGCTTCTTATTGACCCTCGCCTTCCTAGGGTACCTCGCCGCAAGCGCTCCACGCCTTGCACAGGCCCAGTGGGTGGTCCACGACCCAATCAATGGCGTTACGCTGATCGACCAAAAGCTCAATCAGCTGAAGCAGATCGCAAACGAGGTACAGCAAATCAAATATGAGCTCCGCAATCTCACTCCCTACACTACCGACTGGTCGAGTGTGCTCGCCCAGGTCTCGGCCCTGCGGACGCAGATCGCGCGCAACGCGCCGACAATAAACAATGCTAACGCTCAGCTCGCGCAGATGGGCGGCGAGCTTACGACGTTGGGGCAGCTCCAGGCTCTAAGCAACAATTCGCAGGGCACCATGCAAGTCGCCCAAACGGGAAATTCGTTACTTGCGACGCTGATTTCACAAGTGCAGAAACAACGTGCACTGACGATCAATGCCATTCAAGAAGAAGAGCGGAACAAGACGGCCGCCTACGCCGCTCTCTACGGGCCTTCCCAGTTGACGAAATAGATGCGGTCGACGCGATTGGGGCGGTATCGCCTGTCGGTCCTCGGCGCGGTTTTCGTAGGCCTCCTGTTCATTCGCGAGCCGGCGGCGGCGGGAACGCTCGATGGGATTCGGGCTCAGTTCGACGCGCAAACCATCGGATGGACGACGCGCGCTCTTGACGTAGCACGTGATATCTTCGTCGCGATCGTCGGTACCGAACTCATCTGGAGCCTCATCGAGATCTTCCTAGGTACCCGCGAGCTCGAGTCGTTCATCGCCTCAATCACCCGACGAATCATTTCGGTCGGCGCCGCCATCACAGTGTTCACAGTAGCGCCCACCGTCATTAACGGGATCCTGTTCGACTTCTCGAGCATCGGCTCGTACATCACAGGATACGGATTCAACGCTGAGGACCCGGACAGCGTCCTGCATTACGGTGTTAGCGTAGCGAACGCGATCAACCCGCCGTTTACAGCGAACATACAGCTGATGATCATGGCGTTCGTGCCATCCATCATCGCGCAAGGCGCTATCCAGCTGGCGTTCGCAGTCGCCGCTTGCGCGCTGCTGCTCGCTTGGGTCGAAGCGTACGTCGTCGTCTCAGCCGGCGCTTTTCTACTCGGGTTCATCGGTAGCCGATGGACCATGCCATGGGCGGAGCGGTATCTCGGAATGGTCCTTGCCGTCGCAACGAAGTTGCTCGTTCTCAGTGTGATCCTCGGCCTCGGCGCGGGCCTCAGCGACTCTCTTATTTCACAATGGGGCAGCCAGACAACTCAACACCCGGTTTCCGACTACTTCACGATCGCCGGTACGACCGTCGTGTTTGCGCTGATCTCGTGGTTCGCGCCGGGTTTCGTAGCGAACTTGGTCGGAGCGTCGCCTGTCCTATCGACTTCGTCGCTCGCTAGTTCGGTGCGCGGCGCTGTCTCGCAGGTCTCCGGTGGTATCGGCGCCTTCAGCAGGGCGGCCGAGAGCGGAAGCCGCGACGCCGTTGCGGCCGCCGCGGCAATTCGCCAAAGGTCGTCTTCTTGAGCTCATCGCCGACGTCCGATCCGCCACGAGCTCGAAGAAGCACGCTGGGGACGAGGATCTCCGTCGTCGTCGGTCTGTCGGGAACGATCATGGAACAAATCGAGCGACAAGTGATGGAAGACGTCGCGAGCGGATCGATTCGCCCGGGAGAGCGTCTTCCGACGCCGGGCGAGCTAGGCGCCGAGCTCGGCGTCAGTCCCGGCGCCGTCGAGAAAGCGTACCGGCGCCTTGCGAAGGCGGGCGTTATCGAAAGCCGGCCCGGCGTCGGTCCCTTCATTGCCGAGACTGCGGTCTCGTCTCAGCACGCGCTCTACACCGTCGCGGGAAGCACGATCGCGAGCGCATTAAACCGCGCGCGCCGTCTTGGGTGCACGCGCGGCGACGTCGAGCTCTTGTTCCGCCACTGGCTCGACAAAATTTTTCCCCGCAAGTCCGCACCGCCCGCCACACCTTCTGATCAAACGGAGAGTCCGTCTTGAGCACTGCAGCAACAACCTACGGAGATAACGGAAAATCGCACATTAGCAGCCCGTACACGGATGCGAAGCGATCACACATCGAACGCACGGCAAACGATATACTCGCCGCCGTCTCGATGCGGCGGCTAGCCATGATTCTTGGAGCGGCCTTATGCCTTTCGTTGCTGGCAAACGTCGTGCTGGCCACGACGGCTAAGTTCGTGCCCGTATACGTGCACGACAATCCACAAGGGCAGGTCACGTACGTCGGTCCGGTCGATTCCGATAGCAGCCCCAGCGGAAATGCCGTGCGCAGCGCGTTGGCCGATTGGATTTCAAACGCGCGCGAAACATCGAGCGACCCTATGGCGACGCGAGAACGTCAACGACGCGTCGCAGCGCTGGTGATGAACGGTTCACAAGCACAATCGTTCTTGAAGTCCTTCTACCAGCAAAACGATCCAATGACGCTGGGATTCACGAGACGGGTCGCGGTGGCCGTCAACTTCGTCTCTCCGATCGGCGCGTCGACACACGAGTACGAAGCCGAGTGGACAGAGGAAACGCGAGACGCTGACGGCCGACAAAGCGGATCGCTTCGGCGCTTTCACGGGCGCTTCACCATCATGCTGGCGCGCCTGAGCGACGAAGCCGCGATCTATGCCAATCCCCTGGGCCTTTTCATCACAGAGCTCGATTGGGCTGAGAAAGTCAGTTGAGGGGCGCGCTGTGAGAACGATCCCATCGATCCTAATCCTAACGATCATAGGCATGGCGGGCGCTCCGGCCCTCGCGCGTGGGAGCGGGCATGCTAATCACGACGCCGCGCGGCCGACTCACTACCCTGACGGTTCCTACCGCTACACGTACGGGTCAGAAATGCCGGTGATCCTCGTCGGCGCAGGCGACTCTTGCGATATCCAGCTCGAGGCGGGCGAATCGATCCGGCGCGCGTTCCTCTCGGACACGCTGCGCTGGAAGCTCGCGGACGGAACGTCCGGCGCTGACAACGTGCCACACCTCGTCGTGAAGCCCACGCAGGCGGGCCTTCTGACGACGCTGACGGTCTTCACCGACCGCCGGAGCTATCATATCCGGCTTCTCAGCAAGTCAATGACGCAAGAGGAGTACGTCGGATTCCTATATCCCGCAGAGCGCGCCGCTGCGACACGGGAAGCTGAAGATCGCGCGAGCGCGAACGCCGCGGCCGCCATCGAGGCGACATACAGCTGCAAGGAGCTCGACACCAAGTACGTTGCCGCTGGCGCGAACGAATTCCGGGACGCCCAAGTGTGCAACGATGGAAAGCACACATACGTGAACGCGGCTAACTGGACTGGAGATCTACCGATGCCGTACGCATACGACAACGGTCCGGATGAAATCACGAACTACTCCTTCGATCCGAAGCACCGACAGTTCATCATCGACGGAGTTCCGAGAAAACTCGCCCTGATTCGTGGCGGAGACCGCACTACATTCGAGAGGAAAGCGCAGTGAAGGACGCTTCCACCGAATCACTTGTCAACGCCGACCTTCACGAAGCGTCGGGGGTTATCACGATCCGCCGCTCCGTGCTTGTAGCGGCTGCAGCTACGGCGCTCATTTTGGGAGTCCTCGTAGTATGGCTGCTTCACTCGAACGCGCCGAGCGCGGCGGCCGCGGAACCGCTGCCAGCGCGCGCGGCCGACCTGAGCACGATCGACGAACATGCGAATCGTAGCGACGCGCTCATTGCGCCAACTTCGCCGCCGGCTCCGTCTCCGCACCCTGATCCGGAACTCCTAGCTGATAATGGGCCGGTGGTTCCCGCGCAAAGTACGCCCGCCGTACCCCAGGCACCACAGATCATCGATCAAGGCGCTATACAAGCGGCCATGGATCGTGAGCGCGCGCGACGATCGCGAACGCGCCCGCGAGCAAACGATTGAGGATGCTCGCAGTTCGGCTTTAGCCGTTAAGCTGGACGACGGGGAGCCGGCGCACGGCAATCCGGGGGCGAGTGTAGCACTCGCGGAGCCCGTTGCCGACACGGGGCCGATTGGTGCCTACGTGCTGCAGCGCGGCATGATCATCCCGGCCTCGCTTTATACGCCGATCGATTCCACGGTGCCGGGGATAGTGACGGCCCAGGTGCGCGAGGACGTTTACGACTCGACCCATCGGACGTTGCTTGTGCCTGCGGGTTCGCGGCTCGTGGGATCATACGCGAGCGGAATGACGAGCGGTCAGGCTCGGCTGTTCGTCGGTTTCGATTCGATCAAGCTGCCGAATGGCCATACGATCAGTCTCGGAAGCATGCCGGGCGTTGATCTTCAGGGCGTCGCCGGTCTCGGCGGCAAGGTCGACTTCCACACGGGGCGGCTCTTTAGCAACGTCGTGTTGTTGAGCATCCTTGGAGCCGCGACGCAACTCGTACAACCGCATTACTCGAGCGGCGGGACGGATGTCGTCATCTACGGCGCCGGGCAGTCCGCCGGTCAACAGCTCTCTACGGTAAGCTCGCAGGTGGCGAACCAGTACCTAAACCAACCGCCGACGATGCACACGCCGTCTGGGTTCATCCTCGACGTCATGGTCGAGCACGACCTCTCCTTGCCGCCGTATACGGATCCGACCCAATGATGCTTGCCCTCGCAACGCTCGCCGCGTATCTGCAAACGTGCGCTCCCTCCGTGGCACCCGACACGATGCGAGCCATCGTTTCAGTCGAAAGCCGCGGCTACATCTACGCGATCAACGACAACACGAGTCGCCTGACCTATTGCGTCCCCGGGGCCGCAATGTACCCCTGCAATCGCGATCAGGCGGCCTCACTCGCCGAGAACGCTGTACGGTCAGGGCACTCCGTCGACGTCGGCATAGCCCAAGTGAATTCAGGAAACTTCCGGACGTACGGCGTTCGCGCCACGCAGATGCTCGACGCGTGCGAGAACCTTCGGGTCGGAAGCAAGATTCTCGCAAGCACTTACCAACAGTCGAGGGCGCGCTTCGCCGACGATCGCGCAGCGCTTTGGCACGCAATTATGGCATACAATACGGGAAGCTTGTTCGCCGGCGAAGGCTATGTGCAATCCGTTGTGCGGGCCGCCTTCGGTAACGACGGACCGACCGTACCAAGCGTCGCGATCTTGCGGTCCTCAGGACTGGAGCCCTACCATCTTGGCTCGGTCGCCCCTCATGGCGAGGAGACTGTGGCGCGCCCGCACGTGCGGCATCGAATGAGCCCGCGGTCGGCTCCCCTGTTAGCCGAAGGCCTCGAAATCTCCGGACAAGGCGGCGGCGTCCTTGAGACACTGAGGGCGGCGCTGTCGCATTGAGGCCGGCGTAACCGGACCGCGACGCGCCGGCTCAAGCCGTGCGCACCGGTCTGACCTAGTAAAGGCCTGACATCCGAGGCTGGAAGACCGCGGTTCCGTAGCGAAGCCGGGCGGCTAAAGCTACAGGGCAGTTCCTCGCCGTCGATACGTTGAACGCAACTCGACCCCGACCGAATCCCTCGTGCGCAAAGGGTCAACGGACCTCCGTGAGGTCTTCTCTCAGTTCTCAGAGGGCTTCAGTGGACGTTTTCGAGCTACGTAGCAGGCTGATCGGCGACTATGCTCGCTACACGCGTAGCTTTATCAAAATTGCAGATCAGCGCATCGATGCGAAGGTTCAATCAGAACTAAACGCCGGAGCGTTTTGGCCGGAGCCGCTCCTGCAGCTGAATCCAACGTTTAAGCCCGGTGGAACGATTGACGAGCTTGTGGCCGACGGGACGTTGCACAAGGAGTGCGCTCGCATCTTTCGCAACGACAAGACGGACCACGATCACACCGGTTTGCAGCTTGTTTTGCATACTCACCAAACTGAAGCGATCCGAAAGCCAAGGAGGGGAAGTCTTACGTACTAACTAGCGGTACGGGCTCAGGGAAGAGCCTTACTTACATCGTACCGATCGTGGATCACGTCCTACGCCGCGGGTCGGGGAACGGCATTCAAGCGATCGTCGTCTACCCGATGAACGCCCTGGCCAATAGCCAGAACGAAGAGCTCAGCAAGTTCCTCCTTAAGGGCTATCCAGAAGGGAAATCGCCGGTACGGTTCGCGCGCTACACCGGGCAAGAGAAAGGCCCCGAACGCGAAGCGATCCGGAGTAATCCCCCGGATATTCTTCTCACGAATTACATGATGTTGGAACTGCTCTTGACGCGCAGCGAGGATCGTGAGCTTGTGCGCGCCGCCGAGGGGCTGCGCTTTCTCGTTCTCGACGAACTTCACACCTATCGCGGCCGGCAAGGTGCCGACATTGCGCTGCTGATTCGCCGGTGCCGCATCGCGTTCGGAAGCCCCGATATGATTTGCATCGGCACCTCCGCGACGATGGCGAGCGGTGGTACTGTCCTCGATCAGAAGCGCGGGGTAGCGGCGGTCGCTCAAAATCTTTTCGGAGCCGAAGTTCTTCCAAGTCAAGTGATCGGTGAAACGCTTGAGAGGGCGACGCCCGAATATGACTTCACGAATCCAGATGTCGTCGAGAAACTGCGGGGGACGATCGGGAACGACGAGGAACCGCCGACCGCCTACGACGCATTCCAGACGGCGCCGCTCTCGGCATGGATTGAATCTACGTTTGGAGTGCAAAGCGAGCCGGAATCCGCGTGGCTCGTAAGGCAGGCGCCGCGCCGGTTGCGGGGCGACAACAGCGCGGCGCAAGACCTTGCCGCGATCGCCGGCACCGATCCAGATCAAACAGAACAGGTGCTCAAAAAGTATCTCTTGCGCGGCTCGGCTCTGCGCGCTAGCGCCTCGAGCCGCTTTCCGATATTCGCGTTCCGTCTACACCAATTTTTGGCGATACAGTCTGGACGACGCTTGAGCCGGACGCAATACGTCACCTCGAACTCGCAAAGCTTGTGTCCAAGCCCGGCGAGCCAGAGAAGCCGCTTTTCCCACTCGCGTTTTGCCGGCATTGCGGAACCGCATATCACCGCGTAAGCATCCGCAACGATGCGCCCGGAAGGCGCTTGGAACCGCGCGAGGATCGCAGACAGGAAGCTGAGGGCCTCGAGGAGGCGTATCTTTACTTGTCCGAAACGGCGCCGTGGCCACGCGCCATGTCGCCCGAGCTGCTCTCGCGTCTGCCAAGTTTTATGAAGGAGCCGACGCCGCAAGGTGACGAGCGCGTGCGCGCAGACTCGCGCGGCGATCTCCCCGAGCCCGTCTTTGTCGATTCGGGCGGGATGATTGTCCCCGAAGACCAGGGCTTACCAGCCGCGCTGATACATCGCAACTTCCTGTTCTGCCTGGAGCCGACGTGCGGCGTAGCGTACGCCAAAACACAGCGTTCTGAAAAGGCGAAACTCGGCACGCTTGGCGTTGACAACAGGAGTACGGCAACGACGATCCTTGCGGTGCGTTCCCTCATCGAGCTGCAGGCAGACACGAGCCTCAAGCCGGAGGCACGAAAGCTCCTGAGTTTCACCGACAATCGCCAGGACGCTTCGCTCCAAGCCGGACATTTTAACGACTTCAGTCAAGTTGCGCTGTTGCGATCGGCGCTTCACAAAGCCACCAGTGCAAAGGGCGCGAGCGGCCTGAGCCACGGGGGACTGTCGCGCGGAGTGTTCGAGGCGCTGTCGATGCGCTTTGATGAATATGCGGCCGACCCCGAAGTGCGCGGTCCTGCGCGCGCGGCCACCGATGACGAATTTCGAAGGGTAATCGACTACTATCTCTACCGCGATCTTCAGCGCGGTTGGCGAGTCACCGCCCCGAACCTCGAGGATTGCGGGCTCTTGCAATTCGAGTACGAGGGGCTTGTCGGCACAGACGGGCTCTTGGGTGAGACCGAACTTTGGACTCAGGGCTTCAAGATACGTGACGACACCGAGGACCGCTTTCTGGAAACGCCGGCACCTCTGCGGCTGTGCCCTGCCGATCTGCCACTCCCACCGGGAAACGCCGACGTCATCCTACGAACTGACGACGCCTTGGTCTACGCGTCGGACCACTATCGGAAGTTTGCGAAATCCTATGGCCTGCGTCAAGAGTTCACCCCGCCGCATACGCCCGAGCAGAACGGGTCGCTGAATCGTTCATGGGCACGTTAAAACTCGAATGTGTATGGCAGCATCGATTCGAAACGTACGACGAAGCGAAGGCCACGATCACGGCTTGGGTGCGGCACTACAACGAATCACGACCGCACTCGAGCCTCGGTTACGTTCCACCCTCAGTCTGGCGCGAACGCCAGGCCAAAATAACCGCCTGATGTGTCCAGAAACCGAGGGGTCACTTCACACCCGACTTCCGACGCGAGCAAACGGGATGCCGGCAACCGCGTGCCGGGCGGTAAGGTACCGCGTAGAATCTCCGCCCGGATCTGGTCGTACAACTGACGCTGCAAGGGATCGCCCGCCGAGCGATCGATGCTCAGGTTCACCCAAACGGAGGCGCTTTGCCGCACCCCATCCGGCGCAGTTGGTTCCATTGCGAGTCTCTCTGAAAGCTGACGCCGGATTTTACTCCCCAGCGTTTCACGTCGTTTCGGTAAAGCATGTTGAGTGGAGATGCACCGCCAGGCGCTTGCCGCTCCAATCGTCCGTTCGGATCTTCGTCGATCTATTGTCGTCCCGAATATGAATCTTCCAGAAGTTGCAGCCTTATTTTGAGAGGTGCTACACTGTCGCTATCCGTCGGAGCTGCAGCGGAAAACGTTGCTACGATCGGCACAGACAATGCCGGGTTATACGTTACAGTACCGTGAAGTTGACCCTGCTCCCGGGTAGCGTCAAGGACCTCGCTTCTAGCTGTCGGCGTCTCCAAAACATGAAAAGACCACCCCCTATACGAACCACCTGCTGGGATATCCCAACTGTCGCCAGCAGACCGCGCCGCTGGACCGATGACGGCGCGCCCGAGCAGCGAAAGCACGAGCTTTTCCCCTTGAGAAAGCTCAACGTCGGATCCAAAGAGAAGTTCTCCATCTAACGTGATCGCAACTCGGTGGGATGAGGTTTCGTCGGGCATCTGCTTAACGTCAACTACAAGCCCGTCGTCGGCGGTTGCTGCAACGACCTCTAACACCAGTTGAGCGTTCGTCACGCTTACGTTTGAGCCATCGTGCACACTCGTCGTCACGATGGCAAAAACGAGATGACGCAATGAGGGTAGGGCCGTCTCGTTTGCGGTGACCTTCAACACGCTTGGAAGTTCATCATTCTTGTGGAGAGCGAAGTGATCCGGATCAAAAAGCCAATCTGGCAACTCATCGGGAAATGATATCTCGGTAATGGACCATGCAACGTCCGCATTTCGAATGCTCGGAAGAGGGTCGATCTTACCCGGCGGACCACGATGCCCTAGTAACTGAGTGCTAAACTGGCCCGTAAGCTCCGAATTGACCACATAATTTCCAATGCGCTCGTTGCTTACGTGTACCAAATAACTAAAGAGAGTTGGCGAGCCAACGAAGCGCTCTACAACGTACCCTGTAGGTTCGAACGTTTGCTTGTCAACCCACAGCTCTCGCAGCACATTGTGTCTAGGGTCGCGTATTGGCGCGAGAGCTAAATGGTACACTGCCCGCCCTTGGACCGTACTGTCAGCGAGTCGAGTCAGGCGATACGGAATATCGACTACGGTAACGGTTCCAATAACTCTTAATGGGCTGGGCGGGGGCCCCGGCATTGAGTCTGTTTCAAAGATTCCTGTCCGAGATCCGCCAGTCCTTAAACCAAAGTCTGCAGTTGGGAAATCTCCCAAGCGGTACACACTAGTGTTAGGGAAAATGCCATTATCCCCAACCACTACGGGCGGCATTCGACCTTGGAAGCCGCTCCGGGTCTGAAGCGTCTCGACAAAGGCATGCCCGTCCGAAGTGCGCACGGCAACACGAAGCCGCTCGTGAGCATACACCTCTCTTCCGAGAAACTCGTTTTTGCTAAAGTCACTGTATGTGAAGACTACGTATTTCGGGATCGGGATGGAATTGATGGCTTCGCGTGCTTGAAGATAGATTTGCCGCGTAGAAATCGCCACATCACTCGAAGCAGTTGCCATCGTCACCGCCGCTATGATTGCCAGCATAGATTTACGATCCCCTCCGCCGCGTGTTAACTTCGATTAAGGGTTGTCGCATCAACCCAAAACACGCCGAATCGCTCTCGTCATGGCTGCAAACACTATCTCCCCGGCGCTCTTCCTAGTTACCTGCGACCGGCGGCAGCCTGACTCCGCATGTGAGCCATCCTAGCGCCCTCGGGTCGACGCTACTCTTGCTCTTAAAGCAAGCGTACGATAGAGGCGCAAGCTCATAATCGTCTCCACGCTGCGTTCTCGATCATGTTTGGTCCGCTCATTTCAAGTGTCGCGTTAGGGCCAGAAATGCTGACTCGTCCATCCCGCATCTCTGACTGGGATGTGCTCTTAGCTTTTCGGGCTAGAAGTGAAGCGCGAAGTACACTACCCGCACGCAGCTCGGCGTGCGCGGCTAAACCAAATCTATTGCAATGCATATGAAACAGCGACAGTAGCCGATCCGTGCTACCGTCCCCTGCAATCGCTTCCCTTAGTCCTAACACACACGGAGCCACTTCGGCGCTGGTGATACGCCTCGTTGCGCGGCGATCACTTTCCGTAGGCCTGGATTTACGAGCCCTAAGAGCCGCCAGGGCCAAGTCTTCCAAGTACGGATCCGTTATTAGATAACTGTAAAACGACTCGGCGGACGCCGCGACTCGCGCGTCGGTTGAGTGGTCCGTTTGCCGCATATACGAGATACAGTGATCACTGTCAAATTCGAAAAACCGTTCGACTGGATCGATTGTATCAAGGCCGCCGTACCGTTCGTATTCCGGGTCGTACGTGTCCAGCGAGTACCTATCAATAACGCCATCCGTCAGTTGCTTCTCAGCAATTGCTAGTAGTCCGTCCCGCAACGTAGCCCGGTTTCCTAGCGATGCTCGAAGGCGCACGCGCAAATGACCGTCCGGGTCGGTAAATCGAACAAAAAACCAAAGTTCCAACCTCTGCAACTCGCGAAAGCCAGCAACCATCGGGGCTATGACTCGATGAATGAAGTCCTCCATTGCCTGGGGCCCCATGTAGAACTTCGCGTAAACCCAGTCAGATCCAGGACCATACTTTTCTCGCACATTAATCGTCCGCGGGGCGACCCTAGGCCCTTCGATCCCATTCGCTTTCGCGCTGCGACGAGGGCGGAGCGACGCGACGAATTCAACAACATGAGTGCCGGAGGCACCTTTAAGCCAAGTCTCGCCGGGCGACGGGAGAGCCTCTTGCAGCTCAAGGGCCTGCTGAGCTTTCGCTCGTTGACCAATGAGCATGTCGCCTACAACCGCTGACTTCAAATCCAGCAAGAGTACTTGATCCATCCTTTTCAAGTACACATACCTTGGAAGGTTCCAGCGTTCAGATAAGCGTCGCAACGCTACAGTTGCCGATTCGGCCGATCTGCCAAAGACCTCCGACGGGAAGCGCCAACGACGCGGTGAAAGTACGAGCCGACCATACTTAACACGTGGCAACGCTGTAAAAGACGATGCCGACCGCCAGTTAAACCCCCGCATGATACGTTGACCATCTTGCCCAATAAGCGCGAGAAGCCTACAAATGTTCGGAGCAAGTCTCACGGTATTAAAGACGTGACTTTCGATCAGTTTGATGCGCCGCCGCAGAGACTGTGACCAGATGAAGAATCGATGGCCGTCAAGGCCAATCCAAAGATCGTCGAGCGCGATTTGATTCGCATTGCTATACAGATCCGCAACGCCGAGTCGTAACTCCCAGTCAAGTATCCTTGGCCGAACCAGCACGTTATAGTTTCGTGCGTTTGCCGGTCCGTACACTATTTCAACTGGCAACTCGTCGCTTGCGCATTCCAGCGCCGATATTCTTGCGTCGGCCTTTGCATCGTCTCCAAAAAGGTCCCAAAACCGGCCAAGACTCTTTCCAGCACCGGTTGTCCCAATGAGGGCGCTCGGCGCAATTACATATTGACCGTCGTTAATTGCTCCATGGCTCGAGGCCACAACATGGAAAGCGATCTCAAGAGATCCGAGGCTTGTAGCCGATGCTGGCTCTGGAGCAAGTACGGCTAGCTCTTCAGTTCTTAATTCTATTTCTTCTGCACCAAGGGCTAGCGCCTCGCACGCGAGCGTCGACAGCAAGAGTTCTGCATCGTATTGCTGTTCAGCCATATGCTCTATCTCAGAGGGAATTGGAATGCCAAGATTAGCATCGGCGAGTTCCAAGAGGGGCACAAGTCGATAGGTGCCCTCGTAACGGGCCACAAATCGTTCGCGAAGAGAAGTTAGCGTGTTGGTCGCTCCCATCCGTACATAAAGCTCAGCCAATTTCGCGGCATCGCTCAAAACTGACGCCGAGAGCGTGCCTTTAAAAGGAGCTAGCAGATCTACTTGCATTGCAGACTTCGACTCAGTTCTCGCAAGCGCAGAGAACGCACTGCACACGTCGCGGTACATGTCACTCGATCGAGAGGCCAGGTCCACCTCATCCATCGCGCGAGCTCGTTCAAGTGCTAAGGCAAGCTTCTCCGATAGTGCTTTATCCAGCCTTGAAAGCTGTTTCTTTAGCGAATCAACCGGGTCCCCGACAGGCGATAGGCGAAGCTCAGAAATTATCACGCCAGTTTCGATTAATGTCTCTATAAGCTGTTCAGCCTCTTCTGTTGTTACGTTGAACCTGCCGCAGACGTCCGCAACTAAGCTGTCGTACGTTCTGGCAACGCAGCAGAGCTCCCGGACGAACTTGACAGGAGCTGTGTTCTTTAGTGACACGGGTCGCTGCTCCGTGGCCATCAGTCTTGAGTCAACGAGCTGGATGTTAGTAACATATAGGCGCTCGCCACGAACAAGCACGGCCGTACTCGCCACATACCGAATATAACGTGACGCCGAACCAGTAGAGAGATCGGCAATCGCATTTGCAATAAGCTCCATGTCTGGGCGAGTTCGCGTTCGTCGCCGACGTTCGTCTAGATCAAGAGTAGTTACGGAGCCAATATCGACGAAGCCGATCCCTGCGCATAGACCAAAAGGCGTAGCGCGCGCCGACATCCGAGCCAAATATGCAAGTGCGCGCAAAGGAGCAGTGCTTTTTGCGCCGACCTTGTCTTTGAGCCACGCCGTAATCGCAGTCCATAGTGACGGCGACGCAACGAAGATCGCCTGCTGAACAAGCGGCTCTTCAAGTAGTAGTCGCCGAAATGCCTCGAGCGGGTCATCTGCGGAATACACCTTGCAGATCGCATCGACCGGCATCAGCGGCGTCCGCCCAACAACAAGTGGGAGCTCGCTCGCTTCGTACATTGTGTTCAAGCGACTGAGCTGATTGACGTAGTCGGGCTCTGTGCCTTCAAATCGCCTGCCATACTCCTCCAATGCTTCGAGCGCTCTAATTCATATGGAGCCCCCCGCAACGCAATGCCTCCCTCATGCATTACGATGACTTCGTCGAAACTTGAGAGGAATTCGAGGCGATGGGTAATCACGAGAATTGTACGGTCGGGAAAGGCGTCACGTACGTCCCGCATTATATCGCGCTCCGTTTCCAAATCGACTCCGGTCAAAGCCTCATCTAGAATGACGATCTGCGCGTCCTGCAATATCGCGCGAGCGAGGCAGATTCGCTGGCGCTCGCCAGTCGACAGTCGCACGCCCGTTGAACCAAGCCTAGCATTTAGGCCTTCCGGCAGGCGCGACAGCAATTCATCTAGTCGGACGATCTCGATAGCGCGCTGGATGCGGGCATTATTATCGTCATCGCTCGCCAGCGTCAGATTGTCGAGTAGGGAGCAGTCCAAAATCATACTGTCGCTCGCCACTATGCTGACCGCGGACCGTAGCGACTCGAGACGGAGATTTCGCAAATCTGTGGGCCCAAGGGAAACCGTACCACGATCTGGATCATAAAGCCGAACGATCATTGATGCGAGAGTTGACTTTCCGGCGCCGCTCGAGCCGACCACGGCAATAAGCTTGCCCCTGCGAAGAGTGATAGTTATACCACGCAGAATGTCGTGGCTGCCACGACTAAGGCGTACGTCTTCGAACCGCACGTCGCCTGGCTGAAAGGCTTCTGCTCCGGAACTCTCTTCTGGTAGTTCAATGATTTGTGTTAATCGCGAAATTACGATATCGAGCCCTGCAAATGTAAACGCCAATTGCGCCAAATTGTTCATCGGTCCTGACAACCGAGATTGATAGATCATGATACTGACGATCGCGCCAGCGGTCAGGCGTCCGTGAAGTGCCATATCTACTCCAAGCAAAAGTACAATGGCTGGTCCAATTGTGCTAATCAGAGCGTAGATCAGCGCGGCGTACCCGCTCACGACATGCTGCGCTACCCGCATGGCGAAGATTCGCCGCGTAAGCGAATCAAACGACTTCGCCCAACGCATTGAAGCGGTAGTATTGCGAAACACGGCGGTCGATAGGGGTGAGGTCGACGCAGCGACGACGCCGTATAACTCATCGCCTGCCGAAGCAAGTTCGGCCTGTATCGCGGCAATGCGAGGACGAATCAGCCGTGCCGGAATCAAGGCTCCGAGAGATGACAACAGTGCAATAAAGCCGAGAAGAGCGTTCTGTTTCAAAAGCATAACGATTGTGGCGAGAAGGCTGCACGCGGTTGCTAGGGTTGGGAATAAAGAGTACTCGAGCTGACTGCAAAGGGTCCGCACATCGGTGGTAACGCGGTTTGCGAGCTGCCCCAGAGTAAGCGTAAACAAATGCTCGAACCGCGCCCGGAATAATTTTCGAACCAGGTCGAGTTGGACATGCCTGGCTAATGTTTCCCGGAAAACGCTGGAGGAGTAGCCATTCGCGAAATTGATTATGCTGGCGCCGATAGTGATAGCGACGTACCAAACAAGTACGTGGACTGTCTGACCGATGTCGCGATGCTCGATGGCATCAATCAGTTTTCCGATGAGGAGTGGTGGGACGACGGCAATAACGGCGATGCATACGATGCTGCTCGGAATTACGATCAGGCACCACGTCGGCACGTTACCGATTCGCAAAAAGGCAATTCCCTTAGCGAGGGCGCTAAGCGGTTTGGCGAGCGCGTTGCTACGTTGCAGCATTAGTCATCCCAGAGTGATTGCGAGAGCGGCTCGAGGCCAAAGTAGCGCATCCATGACGAATCGCAGAGCCCCGCGGACGTTAACAAAGCGAGGCCGATGCCGGCAGTCCCATTAAGAAGCCCGGGCGCATCGACAAGCATTGAACCATCAAACGTGCGATAGCCGAGCACCGACGCCTCATCAAAGTCGTCGATCACGCGACCTATGAGCTGATCGGCCGACGCTTGAATATCTGTCCAGTTTTCTTTTTGGGCTACCGAAGCAAGTAAGATGGCATTCCCCATGTACCCATGACAGAGAGAACTACCTGAAAGATGCCACTTATCGACGTCCGAGCTCACGAGTGCGGTAAGCGCCTCGAAGGCTATATCGCGGGCTCGCTGATAACCCAAGCGGCGCGCAGCCTGAATCAATGCGACAGCGCAGCCGGGGGTTCCGTAGCACCAGGCGCTCCTCGAAGGCAGCGCTCCGGCCGTTCCGATTCCAGCGGGCCATTCAAAGCTTCCGCCATGAGGGCTGTGCTCGAGCAGCATGTCGACGCCGCGAACTATTGCCTCATTATAGGAAGCCTCAAAAGGTGCAGTGATTGTCAGAGCGACTACGATGCCCGATAGGCCGTGCGCCATTCCGAGATCGTGCACAGGCCCTTCCGATACGCGCAGCGGGTGCGGGCAGCACCACCTGGTGGGATCATCGAGTAGCCATACGAGATAATCGCAGATGGAGCGAACATGTTGCGGTTCTGCAATGCTCATAACGGCCAAAACCTCGCCCGCCCGACCGGTAATGAGGTCGTACGAAAAGTATCGTTCCGCTGGTCGCCATCTTGGCTCGCGAGCTCGAACCATCGACATCGCCGTTACGGAACGTTCGAGTAGGCCGGCATAGCGCGGCTCTACTGGTAGTGCATAAGCGCACGCTGCCACTAAGCCGCCAAGGCCGGCAAAGAGCCCTAACCCAGGCGAGCCGGCGTGGGCCGACGCTTTCATGTAAAAGCTAAGGGCATCTCGATAGCGTTTGATGTCGTGCGACTGAAGAACACCCGATAAGAACATTGCTATGCCGGCGCTTCCCAACAGCCCGCGCGACAACGCGGGCTGTTCGGAAGCGTCATCAACCGGCAGCTGGTCTAGCGCTAAATCGACCAAGCGGTCTGCCAATATCAGCGCAATTCGGCTCGCTTCAAAGATTCGCTTATCGCGCGACGCCATATTGGTAGATGGCCGCCCGGAGCCTACATTGGACAGGGGTTTCCTGTGCCTTCGCACACATCTCCGGTCGCCGTACAAGATCCGCCGCTTGCGCCACAACCGCAGTCGTTACCGACAGTATTCGTACACGTGCCGGTCTTACAGGCAACTGTTTTAGCAGAGTCGGGCGACACGCCGATCATACCAAGCAGATCTCCGATCCAAACGTCAAGCTCTTCCCACATATCATCCTCCAGAAAAAAAGTGACCTGTAGAAGGCAAGTCTATCGCTGGCAAATCCAAAACTACGACGAGTCATTCATGGCGCCATTTGTATACGATGGAGTTTTGGATTGCTTGCGACGAGCACGGCACGCATTCGAACTCTGCGATGGACAGCTCTCTGTCGCTCGAACTCGAGTGCGCTTCGATTAAATTACGCCGACTCCGGAGAACCGGTGGCCATCGTACGACCCTGAGGCAATCGAGGCGCAAAAAAAGCCTGGTTTCCTGTATTTTGGCTACCGGATTACTATCGTGGGAAAGAGATGGGCCAAATATACCATACACCCAGCCTCATTTCAACTGGCGAATACCCATATGGTCCGAAATTCCCATTTGGCCGAGATTTTCGACGCTACGACACCGTCCCGCGGCCCGCAATGGAGCACTCTCGCATGGATCAGGGGAATCTTGCGCTAGCGCTAAAAATGGTTGAAGGTAAGGCCGAGGAAGCGCCGCAGTCGAAATGCAGCCGGGACATCGGTCACCGAGTAGCGCGCAATATCGTATGCGTCGGCCCATCGGGCATAGCAATGCACAGCGTCACGCCCGGCGCACTCGTTAACCGCGCGCTCAGCGCATAGAAGCCCAGCGCCCCGAGTTCGGGATGTTCGTATTCAAACGGCCCGTCGAAGCTACCGCTCACAACCTGCTGTTTCCACGCAGCCGAAAACTCCGCACTCGCGCTCTCAAGCTCGCGCACGAGCCGCCCAAATGTTTCGTCACCGGCATATCGCACGAACGTAAGCCGGAACGCTCCGGCGAGCCGCTGCGCAACTTCTTCGCGTCCCCCAACGATACGCTCGTGCGTTTTCATGAAAAACGCCCACAACAAGTTATCTCCGAATTCGTCCGCGCGCTCGAATGCTCCGTCGGCGATGCGCCGCGCCGTTTCGTTCCACGCGATCACGTCCCAACGCTGGTTGAGTGCGAACGCCGGAACCGCCGACAGCTCGTCGAGAACTTGTCGCGCCTCTCGGGGAAGTTCGCCCGCCAACGCAACGTTGTCGTGTTTCGGATTGCACAACGCCTCGAGATACGCCGTCTCGACGCGGTCGAGCCCAAAGACCTCCGCGATTCGCTGCCGCACCTCATCGGAGACGTTCAGCGGCCGCCCCTGTTCGATCCACGCGTAGTAGCTCGAGNNGAGCCGATCCCGATCAGTGCCGCAACTTCGTCCCGCGAAAGCCCTTAACCCGTCGCCGCGACGTCGCCGGAAACCCATGCGCCTCGGGATCGAGCCGCCCCCTCCGTTCCCGAAGAAACGCGCTTAACTCTTCCCTTCGGCGCTGCAGCATACCGCATTCGCCTTTCTGTCACGCCTCCCGCGCACCTCGCCCTCCGTTGTCACGTTGAGCGGAGCGGCGAAGCCGCGCAGTCGAAA
>PMHP01000012.1:36932-37061 GCA_003158195.1 Vulcanimicrobiota bacterium
GCACGCGCGGCGCGAGCTTGACATTGTCGACGATCTCAACCCGGTTGCCGTCGTCCCCGCGTACGTCAAAGGCCTCGTGCATCGCATGCGTGTTGCGCCCGTAAAAGAAATGCGGCCGCGAAACGACGA
>PMHP01000087.1:0-264 GCA_003158195.1 Vulcanimicrobiota bacterium
CCAGCCGCGCCTGCAGCCGCTCGCGGACCGCGGCGGGGTCGCCGAAGGCGAAGCGCAGGGTCACGCCGGCCACGATCGCATCGGGCGGGATCGAGCTGTGCCGATAGTGCCAACCGACCGGGATCGGGTGCGGATCCGGCTGCGCCGGCGTCTGCACGATCACCGTGCGGACGAACTCGCCGATCTCGCGATCCGTACCCGCATTCATCCGTACGGCGCCGCCGACGGTCGCCGGGATCCCCGCCAGGCCGTCGACGCCGTCGG
>PMHP01000087.1:306-17671 GCA_003158195.1 Vulcanimicrobiota bacterium
CGCCGTCGCCGATCAGCAGATTCGACCCCGAACCGAGCACGAACATCGGCAGCCGGCGTTTGAACACCCGCCGCAGCACCAGCGCGAGTTCGTCGCTGCTGCGTGTCTCGACCAAGGCGTCGGCCGGTCCGCCGATCTTCCACCACGTCAGCGGCGCCAGCGGTTCATCGAAACGGACCCGCTCGCCGAAGTGCTCGCGAAGCGCGGCACGATCGTCGTCGTCGAGCGCGCCGATGCTTTTCACCGCGCCAACGCCGCCGAGACGCGTTCGCCCAATCGGTGCGCCACCTCGGAGATCGAGCCCGCGCCGAGCATGAGGACGATCGCGCCCTCGGGCGCGCTGCGCGGCACGTCGACGAGCAGTCCCTCGACATCGCCGGCATAGGTGACCGGCGTACCCGAGGCGGCCAGGAGCTCACCAATCGAGCGTTCGGAGACACCGCGAATCGGCTTTTCCGACGCGGCATAGATCGGCGTCAGGAAGACGTGGTCCGCCGCACCGAGCGCGACGGCGAACTCGGCTTTGAGATAATTTGTTCGCGTGTACCGGTGCGGTTGAAACGCGACGAACACCGGAGCGCCGGCGGCGAACTCGCGCGCCGCGGCGATCGTCGCCGCGATCGCGGTCGGATGGTGCGCGTAGTCGTCGATCACGGTCAGCGCGCCGCGCCCGACGATCTCGAAACGCCGGCGCACGCCGCCGAAGGCGGCCAGTGCGCGGGCCGTCACCGTGAAACTGATGCCGGCGGCGCGCGCGGCGCCGATCGCTGCCAAGGCGTTCGCGACGTTGATCTCACCGGGAACCTGCAAGCGAACTTCGCCGAGCGGCGCGCCGAGTTCGCTCACCGTGAAGTGGGATCCGAGGGCCGCGTAGGTCATTCCCTCGGCGGTCAGTTCGGCGTCGTTGCGGACCGCGAACGTCGAGACCGGCGCCTGCGCTTGTTTCGCGATCAACGCGCTGGCGCGATTGTCGGTCCCGATCACCGCGCGTCCGGCCGGCGGAACCTTGGCGACGAATTGCGCGAACTGCGCCAGGAGCTTCGGCAGTTCGTCGTCCGAGGCGACGTGGTCGTTCTCGATGTTCGTGACGACCGCGATCTCGGGCCGCAAGTCCAAGAACGAAAGGTCCGACTCGTCCGCTTCGCTGACGAGCCATGCGCCCTTGCCGTCGCGCGCGTTGGTCTGCGTATCGATGCGTTCGCCGCCGACGATCACCGTCGGGTCGAGGCCGCCCGCCTCGAGCGTGCAGGCCACCATCGCCGTCGTCGTCGTCTTCCCGTGCGTCCCGGCGACGGCAATCCCGCGCCGGTCGCTCATCAGATGCCCGAGCAGCGCCCCGCGATGCACGACCTCGAGCCCACGCTCGCGCGCCGCCACGAGTTCGGGATTGTCGCGCCCGATCGCCGTGCTGATCACGACCGTCGCCGCATCGCCGAGGTTCGCTGCGTCGTGTCCGACGGTAATCGTCGCGCCCTCTTCCGCGAGGCGCTCGGTGAGCGCCGTCCGCCGATCCGACGAGCCGGTCACACAATAGCCGCGCTGTTGCAAAATCCGCGCCAACGCCGACATACCGATGCCGCTGATCCCGATAAAGTGCACCGTGCCCGCACTCGCGCCCGCCGAGAATCTCACGGGTTGCTCGAATTCGGAAGCGACCACGTCTTCACCCGTGCCACGATCGCCGAACGTGCATCGGCGCGCGCCGCGCGTTCGGCAGCCGCCCGCATCGCGGTCGCGCGCTCGGCCCCGAGCGCCGCAGTCAATTCCAAACGCAGCCTTCCCGCGTCGAGCTCCGCATCCGGGATCAGCCGCGCAGCACCGCTTGCCGCGTACGCGCGCGCGTTCGCCGTCTGGTGGTCCGCGGTCGCGTGCGGATAGGGCACGAGCAGCGCCGGCGTGCCGGTCGCCGCGAGCTCTCCAAGCGTCGATGCCCCGGCACGCGAAACGACGATATCGGCAGCCGCATAGGCCGGACGCGGATCGTCGATGTACGCGAGCACCTTCACCCGGTCACGCCAGCCGAGCCGCCGCCACGTCTCCTGCTGATCGCGCTCGCCGGCGAGCACCAGGATCTGCCACTTCTCGGGGAAGCCCTTTTCGACGAGATCCGCGATCGTTTCGTTGAGCGACTGCGCGCCCAAACTTCCGCCCATGACGACGATGGTCGTCTTCAGCGGATCGAGCTTCAGTGCCGCGCGTCCCTGCGCGGCGGTCATCGGCCGCCGCATCGATGCGCGCACCGGCGTCCCCACGACCGCCTCGCGCGCGCCGAGCTTGCGCCCGGGCGGCAATGCATACCACACCTCGTCGACGAGCGGCCCGAGCACCCTGTTCGTAAGCCCCGCAACCGCATTCGGCTCGAGCACGACGATCTTCGTCGCCAAAAGGCCAAGCATGCGCGCCGTCCGCGCCGCGGCCACCACCGGCAACGTGACGTACCCGCCGGTCGCGATCAACACGTCGGGCCGCAATTTGCGCACGATCTCAAAAGAATCCACGAACCCGACGAGGTTCGTCAGCAGCATCGCAAAGAACGCGGGCGTCGCCTTTCGCTCGAGTGGAGCGGCCCGCACGAATTCGATCTCGACCCCGGCCTTGGGAACGATCTGCGCCTCCATGCGATCCTTCGTGCCGATGAAGAGCACGCTGAGCGGCGTGAAGTCTTTCTCGTGGGAAAACGTTTCGGCGATTGCGAGCGCCGGATAGACGTGTCCGCCGGTGCCGCCGCCGGTCAGCACGAGCTTCATCGGATCGCGGGCGACTTTCGCCCGCGACCGACGTTCATGATGAGTGCGACGAACACGAGCGACGCGACGAGCGACGAGCCGCCGAACGAGATGAACGGCAGCGGAACGCCGGTCACGGGCCAGGACGACGAGACGACCCCGAAGTTGACGAAGGCCTGGATCGTGACGGCCGCCATCGCGCCGACCACGAGAAAGAAGCCGAACCGATCGGGGGTCGCAAGCGCGATCCGCACGGCGCGGTACGCGAAAACGACGAAAAGCGAAAGGACCGCGAGCATCCCGATGAATCCGGCTTCCTCACCGATGATCGAGGCGATGAAATCGGTGAACGGCTCGGGCAGCCAAAAGAACTTTTGGTGCGAGAAGCCGAGGCCCACCCCGAACCAACCGCCGCTGCCGAGCGCCATCAGCGACTGGACGATGTGAAAGCCCTTGTCCTGCGGATCTTTCCACGGATCGATGAACGCCGTGATCCGCGCCCATTTGTACGGATCGTGCCGGACGAGAAGATACGCAGGCGGCGTTATGGCGCACAGGATCATCAGCAGGTGTTCGATGCGCGCGCCGGCGACAAAGAGCATCGTCGCCGCGGTGAACGCGAGCAAGCTTGCGGTGCCGAAATCGGGCTGCTTGATGACGAGCATCACGACGATCCCGCTGACGAACGCAAGCGGAAACACGCCGTTGACGAGCGAGCGAATCTTCGCGCCCTTCGCCGCGAGCGCCGAAGCGAGATAGAGAACGAGGGTCAGCTTCGCGAACTCGGAGGGTTCGAATTGCACCGGCCCCACGCCAAGCCAGCGCGTCGCCCCGCCCGCTAAGGTTCCGACGTGGGGGACGAGCACGAGCACGAGCGCGAAGACGTTTGCGCCGAGCGCGAACGGAGCGAGCCGCCGAAGTTTGCGGTAGTCCACCCGATAGGCGGCGTACGCCGCGATCGTTGCGACCGCGAGCCACGCGATCTGCCGCTTCAAGTAATAGATCGCGTCGTGGTGCAACGCGACCGCGACGACGCTCGAGGCGGAAAAGATCATGACGAGCCCGATTGCGACGAGCGTCCCGATCGTGCCCACGATGATCGGATCCGGGCCTAGGCGAGATTGCGCGCGTTCAACCACGCGCGGTGGCCAGCCCGTGGACCGCGTGGGCGAACGCGTCGCCGCGCGCCTCGGCGGACGCGAACATGTCAAACGAAGCGCAGCCGGGCGATAGCAGTACGAGGTCACCCGGCTCGGCGAGACTGCGGGCAATTGCGACGGCTTCATCCATCGACGACGCACGGGCCGCTTTGGTCGAGTCGATTGCGCTCGCGATTTCGTCGGCCGCTTCGCCGATGAGCACGACGGCCTTCGTGCGCTTCTCGACGGCCCGGCCCATCGCTCGAAAATCGGTGCGTTTCGACTTGCCGCCGGCTATCAGGACGATCGGCTGCGAGAACGCTTCGACGGCCGCGACGACCGAGCCCGGATTGGTCGATTTCGAATCGTCGACGAACGTGACGCCGTTCGCAACGGCGACCAGCTGTAAACGGTGCGGTAGCGCCTCGAACTCCCGCACCGCAGCGCGCAGCGCTTCGGGGTTTAGGTCCGCGGCGAGGCCGATCGAGACCGCGGCCAAGACGTTTGCGACGTTGTGCTTTCCGAGCAGCGGGATCTCGCTGACCGGCATGATCTCGACCGGACGCGGGTCGCCGGATTGCGGGGCGTACGTGATGCGCTCGTGGCGCACGTAGACCGTCGTCATCCGGTGCGGTGCGAGCGCAAACCACCATGCGCGCGCCGGGATGCGTTTTGCCGACTCGCCTTCGGCGAGTTCGCCGACGATCGGNNGCTTCGCCGTACTCGTCCATCGAATGGTAGCGGTCGAGATGATCGGGCGAGAGGTTGAGGATCGCCGAAATGCGCGGTTTGAACGAGCGGATTGCCTCGAGTTGGAACGACGAGACCTCCGCGATCACCCAGTCGCCCGGGGCAGCGGCGAACGTCTCGGCGATCAGCGCGTTGCCGATGTTCCCCCCGACGCGCGTCGCCTTGCCGGCGCGCGCGAACATCTTGGCGACGAGTGCGGTCGTCGTCGTCTTCCCCTTCGTTCCGGTGATCGCAACGATCGGCGCCTTCGAGATGCGGTACGCGATCTCGATCTCCGAGTAGACCGGAATGCGCGCCGCCTGGACGCGGCGGACGAGTTCGCCGTTGAGCGGAACGCCGGGCGAGAGCACGGCGGCCGTCAGTTCCGGCGAAACCGCTTCGATCGCGCCCGGTGCGACGAAGCGCACGCCTGCGCTTTCGAGCTCGGCGATCGTTTCCGCAAGGTCCTCGGCGGGTTTCTCGTCGGTCGCGAACACCGTCGCGCCGCGCGCGCGCAGCACCCGGCAGCTCGCGATGCCGCTGCGTCCGAGGCCAATGACGAGCACGCGCTCGCGTGCATCCGCCATCATTGGGCGATCGCGGCGCCGGCAAGCGAGAGCAGCGCGGACGCGGTCCAGAAGCGGGCGGTGACCGTCGTTTCGTGCCAGCCGCCAAGTTCGAAGTGGTGCTGTAGAGGGCTCATGCGAAAGATCCGTTTGCGGGTGAGCTTGTACGATGCGACTTGAAGGATTACCGAGAGCGCTGCGGCGGCGAATACGCCGCCGACGATCGGCAGCAGCAGATGCGTACCGGTAACGACGGCACCGGCGGCCAAGATTCCACCGAGCGCGAGCGCTCCGGTATCGCCCATGAAAACGCGCGCCGGATAGCGGTTGTAAACGAGGAAACCGAGCGTCCCCGCAGCGAGCGCGACGTCGACGAACGTGACGCCTGCAACGCCCGATCGCCATCCGAGCCATGCAAATACTGCTAGTGGTGGAAGGATCGTTCCCGCAGCGAGCCCGTCCAAACCGTCGGTGAGGTTGACCGCGTTCGTCGTCGCGACCATGGCCAAGAGCCCGAGCACGTACCAAAGCCAATGCGGCACGTGCAGCACTGCGCCGCCGGCGGCGAAGACGACGTCACGCACCTGCGGCTCGATGGCTCCGTCCGCAACGGCGAGAAATGCGACGGCGACGGCGATCGTGAGCAAGAATTTTTCGCGCGCACGCAAACCGCGATTACGGCCCTTGCGGATCGAAACCAGATCGTCGGCTGCACCGATCGCACCGCATCCGAGGCCCGCAAAGGCCAGCGCGAAGGTCGTGCGATCGGGGTGCCAGGCGCACGCCGCGGCAAGCGCGATCACGAAGAGCAGGCCGCCCATCGTCGGCGTTCCGGTCTTTCCGGCATGCGTTTTCGGCGCGTCCTCGTAAGCGTGCTGGCGCAGCGAGAGGCGCTGCAAATAGGCGATGAGCGGTTTGCCCGCCGCAATCGTCAGCGCGAGCACGGTGACGAAGAGCGTCACGAGCCCGAGCGCTTCGTTCATTCCGGCTCGGCGAGCGGGCTGCGTCCGCTTCCCCGCCAAGCGAGCACGACGATCGGCGTCTGCTCGTCGCCGTTGCCGTGCGGATTGCGGCGCAGCGCGGCCGCGACGCGCTCGCGCGGGACGCCCGCCGAAGCGCCTAAGACCTTCACGCTGCCGAGATCGTTGGCATCGACGATCGCCGTGCGAGCGCCGGCACGCGCGGCAATTTCGGCCGCGACCCGGTCCGGATCTTGCGGACCGAGCACGATCGTGCGTTCGAACGGCGGAAGCGTGCCGGTGTAGCCGTCGATCGCCGCTATCGATTCGCCCAAAATCCGGTAGAAGATGCCGGGCTTACCAAACAGATGCCCGATCGCGTGGGCGAACGCCGCCCACACGACTTTCCACGCGCCGGCCTGGTCGATGACGAGCTGCAGCGACTCCGGTTGGTTGACGGTCGCAAGCGCGCTCGCGCGGCGCGAGAGGACGTAGGCGAGCCGGCTCGGGCGAATCGTCTCGGCGGCGATCATCCGGTTCTGAGCGATCGCAACCGCGGTCTCGGAGACGGCGACGACGTCGAGCGGCCCGGCGATGCCGCGCACGGCCGCGGCAACCAGCGCGGCGAGATCGTCGCCCGCCCGAACGAGCGCCGTGCGCACGGGAATCGCGACGAACGAGGCTCCCAGCGGCGCGCGTTTGCGTTCGGGAGCCGAGCGTCCGATCGTCACCGGAAGCGCGCTAGCGTGCAGCATGCGAGCCCCGCAGACCCTCGACGATCTCTTCGAGCTTGTACCGGCGCGACGCTTTGAGCAGCACGAGGTCGCCCGCGCGCGTATGCTCGCGCAACCATGCGACGGCCGCGGCGTTGTCCGCGTAGACGATGATGCTCGTTTCGGGGAATCCGCCGACGGCGGCGCCGCGCGCGATGTCCGCAGCGAAATCGCCGCCGACCAGCAGCGCGTCGAGATTCGCGTGCGCGGCGGCGAGCCCGACGCGCTCGTGCATCCCAACCGAATCGTCCCCGAGCTCCGCCATGCTCCCGAGCACCGCTATCCGGCGGGTCGCGCCTTCCTGGGCGAACGAGGCCAAGGTCGCAAGCGTGCCGCTGGTCGACGCATTGTACGCATCGTAGATGAGGTCGAGCGTACCGAGCTTCATGCGCTCGTAACGTCCGGGCGGCAGCGTGAGCCCCGAGAGCGACGCGGCGACCGCCGCCGATGGGAAACCAAGCGCGATCGCCGCTGCGGCCGCGCCCGCGACATTCTCGCGATTGTGTTCGCCTGGGATGCGCAAGTCGGTGCGAAACATGCCGGAGTTCTCGCGCGGCTCCGCCTCCGCGGCGACGACGAGGAGGGCGTCACACTCGGGAGTTCGCAGCATCAGCACCGTTCGATCGTCGCCGCGATTGCGGACGCGCGGCCCCTCGCTCGTCGCGAACCACGTGACGCCGGTATCAAGTACCTGCGCCCGCCGAAGCGAGGTGGCGTCGCCTGCGTTGAGAACGGGACGAGCACCGGTTGCAAAGATGCCGTACTTCGTCTGCGCGAGCCGCTCGAGCGAGCCGAAGATTTCGAGGTGAGCTTCGCCGATATTGGTGACCACGCCGACTTCGGGTAGCGCCGCACGCGCGAGCGGTTCGATCTCGCCGAAATGCCGCGCGCCGAACTCGAGCACGACGTACGCAGCGTCCTCCGGCAGGCCGAGGAGCACCTTGGCGACGCCGATCTCGTTGTTTTCGTTTCGCGGCGTCGCGACCACGGCGTTCTCGCCGGCAAGCCGTTCGAGCACCTGCGCCAAGAACGTTTTGGTCGTCGTCTTGCCCGCACTTCCGGTCACCGCGACGACGCGCGCCTGCGAATGACGGCGCGCGATGCCGGCGAACGCAAGGTACGCCGCGCGCGTGTCGCGGACGACGAACGCCGCGGCATCGTCCGGAATCGCGCTCGGATCGTCGACGACGAGCGCCGCCGCGCCGCGCGCGAGCGCTTCGGTCAGGTACGCATGTCCGTCGAATCGTTCGCCGCGCAGCGCAACAAAGACGTCGCCGGCCGCAAGCGTCCGCGTGTCCGTCACAAAACGCAGCTGCGATGGAAGCGCGCCCTCGTTGACGAGCCGGGCCTGCGCCGCGGCGGCCGCTTCGTGGAGCGGAACCCTCACGGCCTCACCGCACCGTCGCGCGCGGCAAGCGCGCCGCGCGCTTCATCGCGATCGTCGAAATGCTGGGCTGTCTCTCCGACGATCTGAAATGTCTCGTGGCCCTTCCCGGCGATCACGACGAGGTCGCCGGGCGCAGCCCCCGCGATCGCGCTACGGATCGCGGCGCGACGGTCGATCTCGACGCGCACGCCCGGTGCATCGCCGATCCCCGCGAGGATGTCGTCGACAATCGCTTGCGGATCCTCGCGGCGCGGGTTGTCGCTGGTCACGACAGCGCGATCGGCAAGCACGCTTGCGATGCGGCCCATCAGCGGCCGCTTGCCCCGATCGCGATCGCCGCCGCAGCCGAAGACGACGACGAGAGCGCCCGCGGACATCTCACGGCCAGCCCGCAGAACGACCTCGAGGGCATCCGGCGTATGCGCGTAGTCGACGAGCACGTCGACGCCGCCGCCGTCGAGATGCTCCATCCGCCCCGGCACGCTCTCGACCGCGGCGAGCGCGCTCGCCGAAATCTCGTCGGCGACGCCATAGGCGCGTGCCACGCAGAGCGCCGCTAGCGCGTTCTCGACGTTGAAGCGCGCGGGTAAACGCAGGTTGAAGCGGCGTCCGTCGACCACGAACGAGCTGCCGCTTGCGTGCAAGGTAACGTCGCGGGCGCGGACGGTTGCGTCCTCGGAAAATCCAAACGTGCTTACCACGGCGCCCGCGCGCGCGAACTCACCCGACCAGCGCCGTCCCGTCAGGTCGTCGATGCCGAACGCGCAGCCCCGCGAGCGCTCGAAGAGGCGGCGTTTGGCCGCCGCGTACGCCTCGAAGCTCTCGTGAAAATCAAGGTGGTCGCGGGTCACGTTGGTCAGCACGCCGATTTCGAACTCGATGTCGGCGACGCGATCGAGTGCGAGCGCGTGCGAACTGACCTCCATCGCAACCGCTTGCGCGCCGCGATCGCGCATCTCGGCGAGCAAGCCCTGCAGTTCGAGCGCGAGCGGCGTCGTGTTGTCGAGCGACCACATCGCGCCGCCGAAGCGCGCGCCGAGCGTTCCGATCGTCCCCGACGCAATCCCGGCCGCATCGAGGATCGCGCCGGCAAGGTGGGTCGTCGTCGTCTTGCCGTTGGTTCCGGTCACCCCCGCGATCCGCAACGAGCGCGCGGGAAACCCGAAGAACGCGGCGGCTAGACGGGAAAGCGCGCGCCGCGTGTCGGCGACCGCGACCGTCGCGACGCCGGCCGGCGGACCGTTCGCCTGCAGGTACACATCGTCGACGACGACCGTCCCCGCGCCCGCGCGCCCCGCCGCCTCGAGGAACGCGTGGCCGTCTTTTCGTTCGCCGCGCAGCGCGACAAAGATCGCTCCCGGCCGGACGCGGCGCGAGTCGTGCGCGATGCCCGAAGTAGCCCGGGGAAGCTCGCCCAGCACGCGCGCACCCTCGAGCGCCGCGACGAGCGGAGCGATTTCGACGGCGCGAGCAGGGGAATCGGTCATAAGTTGCGTTTCGACGGCCTTTCCAGGCGAACCAAGCGCGCCGCTGTGGGAAACACGCCCGCGTGCAGCATCGCGACCCGCGCGATCCGGGCGAATGCCGGGGCGGCGACAACGCTGCCGTAAATCGCGCCGCGCGGCTTACTGATTTTCACGAGGATCACGTAACGCGCAGATTGGGCGGGCACGAACCCGACAAACGACGCAACGTACTCTCCGGGAACGTAGACGCCATTCTCGGCGACTTGCGCCGTCCCCGTCTTACCGGCGGTCGTATAGCCGGCGACGCGCGCGGTTGGATTCCCGGTTCCGCGCAGCACGACGGCGCGCAGGTAGCCGCGCAGGATCGCCGCTGTCTTCGGCGACATGACGCGGCGCTCGATCTCGCGGTCGTAGCGGTAGATTTCGCTTCCGTCACTGTCGATGATCGCCGACAGAATGCGCGGCCGCAGCAGTAAGCCGCCGTTCGCGATCGCGGCGTAAGCGCGCGCGAGCGCAAGCGGCGTGACCGCAACGCCGTGTCCGAAGGACATCGTCGGCAGCGAGGTCGCGCTCCAGTCTGCGAGCGGCGGAAGAATACCGGGGTTCTCGCCGGGCAGTCCGACCTCGGTCGACGCGCCGAATCCGAACCGGCGCATCATCTCGTACATCGTTGCGCCGCCGATGCGCATGCCGACCTCGGCGGCGCCGACGTTATGCGAATAGGCGATGATGTCCTCGAGGGTCTCCGAGCTGCCGGTTCCGGCAAGGAACCCGTCCTCCGCGTTGTGGATCGTACTGCCGGCAACGTGCAGCTCGTCGCGCGCGGGGAAGCGATCGCGCGGCGTCACCTTGCCGCTGTCGAGTGCCGCCGCCGCGGTGATCAGCTTAAACGTCGAGCCCGGTTCGTAGGCGTCCATGACGACGCGGTCGCGCCGCGAGTCCGCGGGATAACGTGCGTAGTCGCGCACGTCGTAATCGGGGACGTTGGCGAGCGCGAGAATCTCTCCGGTTTCGGGATCGAGCACGAGCGCGCAACCGCTCTCGGCGTGCCACTGCGCGACCGTCTGCCGCAAGATGTCTTGGACTTCGTACTGCAGGTACGAATCGATCGTAAGCGCGATCGAGTGTCCCGCTTTGGCTGCGATCACGACGCGGGGCTGCGCGAACGGCAGCGCGCGCCCGAACTCGTCGGTTTCGAGAACCATGCGGCCCGGCGTGCCGCGCAGCACACCGTCGAACGAATACTCAACGCCGTCGAGCCCGTTCTCGTCGAACCCGGTGAACCCGATCACCGATGCGGCCAAACGCCCGGAGGGGACGAAGCGCACCCCGGTCGGCTCGGGGACGACGCTGATGCCGGGCAGATCGAGCCGCGCGATCGCATCGGCCTCGTCGTGCGAAATCTTGTGCGCGATCTGAGCGTACGGCGCGTGGCTTTGCAATGCGTCGAGCAGTGCGGCGTAGGAGGTCCCGTGCAGCGCACTTGCGAGCGCGCGCGCGCTCGCTTGGACCGGTCCAAGCTCTCCGGTCGTCGCGTAGACGCTCTGCGACGGTAGCGAGCGCACGAGCAGCGTCCCCTCGCGATCGAAGATCGCACCCCGGTGCGCGGGGAAATTAACGGTCGCCAAGCGCTGCTCGTAAGCGCGCGCGGCGAGCGCGGGGCCGTCGCGAACTTGGACGATGTACAGCCGCACGCCGATGAACAGCGCGCAACAGAAGAAGATGTAAAAGACGATCTTCGCTCGCACCGCATGGGCGCGCACCGACGCTTCGTCGGGCCGGCGGCGGCCCACGGTTATTTCAGCCAGCTAAGGAGGGCGATACCGCTCGGCTGGGGGGGCTGCGCCGGTGCCGGCAGCGCGACCTCGGCGAAGGTCCCGGCCTCGCGCATGCCGAGTTTGGCGGCAAGGCGCGAGAGCCGCTCGCGCGACTCGAGGCGCGCGATTTGATCTTCGAGCCGCGCGCTTTGGTCGACGAGCCGCGCTCGCAGGTGCGCGCTCTTGCTCAGTTCGTAGTTCAGGCGCGTCACGTTCGCAAGGAGCGCAAGATAGGCAACGATGACAAACGTGAACCCAAGCACGATGGCGGCGATCCGGCCAAGCGGCGCGTAGCGCGCGCGCAGCCGCTGCTCGCGACGCCGTCCGACTGCGCTTCGGCCCGCGCGCGTTCCGGCCCGCCGGCGCGGCGCGGGCTCGGGGAGCGGCACTTCGAGCACGCGCGCGATCACGGGGCACGCTCCGCGATGCGAAGCTTCGCGCTGCGCGAACGCGGATTGCGCGCGAGTTCCGCGTCGCTTGGGGTTAGCGGTTTCTTGGTCAGCACGACGAGCCGGTCGTCGTCGCGCAAACGCCGCTTGACGATACGGTCCTCGAGCGAATGAAAGCTGATCGCCGTGATGCGAGCGCCCGGACGCAGACGGCCGATCGCGGCATCGAGCCCGGACTCGAGCGCGCCCAGTTCGTCGTTGACGACGATTCGCAGCGCTTGAAAGACCCGTGTCGCGGGGTGGATGCGCTCGCGCTTGCCGCGCACGTGGACGACCCCCGAGACGAGCTTCGCAAGCGCGAGCGTCCCCGACGGCAGCCGCCCCGATGCTCGGGCCGCCACGACGGCGCGCGCGATCCGGCGCGCCTGGCGCTCTTCGCCGTAAATGAAGAACAGGTCGGCGAGTTCTGCCTCGCTCGAACGCGCCAGCAAATCGTAAGCGGTCGGGCCGTTCGCATCGTTCATCCGCATGTCGAGCGGTCCGTCGGCCGCAAGCGAGAAGCCGCGTTCGGCCCGGTCGAATTGCATCGACGAGACGCCGAGGTCAAAGAGCGCACCGTCCAAGGCCCCGATTCCGAGCCGGTCGAGGGCCTCGGCGGCGGCGGCAAAATTCTCGCGAACCAAGGTGACCGAGCCGGCGAGGTCCGGGGGGACGGCGACGTGCGGGTCGCGGTCAAACGCGACGACGGTACCGCCGCGCTCGACGATCGCCCGGCTGTGGCCGCCGGCCCCGAAGGTCGCGTCGAGATACACGCCGCCCGGCCGAACGGCGAGCGCGTCGAGCGATTCGGCCAGCAGGACGGCGACGTGTTCATTAATAGAGCCCGAGCTCCGTTGTGAACGCAGCCGCCTCGTCGGGCGACGGCGCCAGCATCCCGAGCCGCTCCTTCGCCCACACTTCGACCCGAGTCAGCGATCCGATGGTGACGGCGTCGCGGTCGATCGCTGCGTAGGCGCGCAGCGCCGGCGGGATGAGCAGCCGGCCCTGGGCGTCGCAGCCGACCTCCTCGGTGTTCGCGAACACGTGGCGAACGAAGCGCCGGAAGCGCTCGTCCTTGACTTCGGCCGCATCGAGCCGCTCGCAAAATGCTTCCCAGGTGACTTGCGGGTAGAGCGCCAGACACGGGTCGGGCTCGGCGATCGTCACGATGAACTTCGCGCCGAGGCGGTCGCGAAAGCGCGCGGGGACGACAAGCCGGCCCTTCTCATCGAGGGCGTGCTCGGCGCGGCCGGTAAAACGCGGAACATCGCGAGCCAGGGAATATCCTCCACTTCGCCCCACTTAAAGCCACTTTGCACCACTATACCCGTGCCGATGGTCCCATGCAACCGGAAGTGCGTTCAGTTTCCGAAACGAAACGAAAACCACACCAAGCGACACGGTCGCGCGGGCGATACGGCGTCGCATAGGCGCAGCCCCACGCAATCAAGAAGCCCGGCCGCGCTGGGGCGCGCTTCGGTGCGCTTGGAGCTTGGGCGAACCCTGAGTGAGGCTATCGATCGTTGAAGAACCGGATGTCGCTAGTGGCGGCGGTGGCCTTCGCGTTTTGCGCTACGGCCGGGTTTGCCGCCGCCCCGAAAGAGGCCGTACTGGGCGCTGACGCGCCCGCTGCCGCCCTCACGGTCATACGGCACATGGCCTTCGGTGTCGATTACGACTCCCAAAGCACGATCCAAACGAAGGTGTCGGGCATCGGTATCGGCCTGAGCTCGGGCCTTGTGAATGACGACGGCCCCGAGGCGCACAGACGTTCCACGGTTTCGGTCGACGTCGTTGCTGCGACCGCCGATGGCGGCCTCGCCGTCGACATCTCACAGGACCGCTCGCCGCCGTTCCGCGTCGGAATACTCGGCGACGACCTCATGCTCGGCCCGAATGTCGCCTGTACGGAAGAAGAGCAAGCGCTCTTGCCTTACCTCGCGCGCGGCTTCGTCAAAGCCGACACGGTCACCGTCGGCGCGAAATGGAGCGCACATTCGTACGGCGGCGGCGTTTCGGCGCTGACGACCTACACGATCACGTCCGTCGACGACGCAGGCCATACGATCGGCCTGGCGATATCCGGTTCGAGTTCGTCCCAGGGGGTCAAGGCGTTCGATGCAACGACGACCGGTTTTGCGACGTACGATATCAGCAAGCTCGTCCCGTTGAAGCTCGACCTAACGACCCGAACGGTCGTTTCGCGGGGCGAGCGGCTCGGGACGGTGATCGCCCACGTCGGGGCCACGCTCGACGAAGATAGCTTCCAAAAGACCTAAAACGGCAACGTGAGCGGGTCGATGTCCCCGTTTTCGAACCTTGCCGCGTCACGCAGGAGGCCCGCCCGGCGTTAGGTCGCGGCTTTGAGAATACTCCTCCGGCGGAGGCGGGCTGCCGTTTTCGGCCGAAAACAAAGAATGAAGTGAGATTCCTCGCAGCTTTTCTGGTGCTGGGGGCCCTCTGCGGCTGTAGCGGCGGCGGATGGGTGCCGTACGGGCCACATTCAATGGACCAGGCAGCGCTGCAACGCATCGTGCTGGCCGACGCGCGCGACAACGGCCTCTCGCCGCAGCTCGTTTCGGCCATAATCGACGTCGAATCCCACGGCGATCCGGCGGCGGTCAGCCGGGCCGGAGCCCAGGGTCTCATGCAACTGATGCCCGATACCTCGGCGACGTACGGCGTTCTCAACGCGTTCGATCCGTATGAAAACGTCTCGGGGGGATGCCGCTATATGCACGATCTCTTGCATCGCTATCACAACAACATGTCGCTAGCGCTTGCGGCGTACAACGCGGGCCCGGGCGCCGTCGACTTCGCGCGCGGCATTCCGTCGTTCTCCGAGACGCGCGCCTACGTAGCCAGGGTGCAAGCCGAGCTGCACTCGACCACGAACTAAGAACGCCCTAGGTCCTCATGGCGACCGTTTCGGGATTTCGGGCAGCTACGCTCGCGCCGCTGCGCTTGGCTTCACGCGTCCCGATACTCGACGCCTACATCCTGCGCGAAATCGTACCGTGGTTTGCCTTCGCATTCGGTGCGTATCTGCTCTTTTGGTTCGTCAACATCTTTTTCTTGGCGGCCGACTACATCATCAACGCACACGCGCCGCCGTTTCTCGTGTTGCGGTTTCTCTTGTTCCGCGTCCCGCAGAGCACGCCGCTAGCCTTCCCGTTCGCGTGCCTGTTCGCGACGTTGCTCGCTTTCGGGCGCCTGGCCGGCGACAACGAGCTCAACGCCCTGCGCACCTCGGGCGTGACGTTTCTGCGCATCTGCCTGACGCCGCTGGCTTTCGGGGCGGCGATGTTCGGCCTCTCCTACTACGTCAACGAGACGATCGCACCGGTCACGACCGACCTCTCGACGCGTTCTTTCTATCAGATCGTCTATCACACCCAGGAACTGCCGATCGTTCCTGGGTTCTTCCGTAAGGACGATTCGACCGGCAACGTTTTTTACGTCGGCAACATCAGCGACGACAAGAAGACGCTTACGAACGTCATGATCTTCCAGAACGCGACGACCAGCCCATACAAGACCGTCGTCAACGCGCAAACGGCGACCGTCAACGGCTCGATCCTTCATCTCGTGAAGGCACGCGTGACCCAGTTCAAGCCAAGCGGCGAAGTCAACGGCGACGCCGTTCAAAAGACCCTCGACATCGGGCTGCCCCTCGGTGAGTCGATCGACCAGTTCGTCAACTCGACGACCAACGATCCCTATGCGGTGAATTCGAAGACTTTGAAATCGCAGATCAACGCGATGCAGGCGACGGGCCAAGGAGGCCAGTCGCTCGACGTGCTAAAGATTACCCTCGCGCAGCGGCTCTCGTTTCCGTTCGCGTCGTTTATTGCCGTCGTGCTCTCGCTGCCGCTTGCCGCGCAGCTCGGGAAGAAAGGGAAGAACTTGGGCCGGGCGCTTGGGGTCGCGCTAGCGATCGTCTTGTTCTTCATCTATTACCTGATGATGTCGGCGTTCTCGGCGCTCGGTAAGAACGAAGCGATGAACCCCTATCTTGCGGCTTGGGCTCCGAACATCATCATGGGAACGGCCGGAGCGCTCATGTTTTGGCGCGTGGAACACTGACGACGCTGCGGCGCGCGCGGGTCGCGGGCGCCGTCATCGTGCTGCTGGCACTCGGTGCGAACGCGATCGCGGGCCTCAGCGCGACCGCGCCCCAGGTTCCGGTCGACTCGCGCCTGCTCGCGCTGATGAAGCGCTCCTGCGGTGGCCCGCCCTCGAAGGCGGCTCGGGCGCACGAGTACGCGGCGATCCATCAGATGCTTACCGAGGCCATGCCCGTGAAGCTCGCGCGAGGCGAAACGCCCCCGCCGGGCGCCCTGCCCGCGGTCGTCGCGCAAAACGAAACGCCCTCGCCCTCGCCCTCGCCGGCGCCCTCATCCGAAGCGACCTCGTCGCCCGAGGCGAGCGCGTCACCCGAGGCAAGCGGCTCGACGCCGACGCCGAGCCCGACGCCGACGTTGCTTCCGATCCCGAAGGCCCCGCCGCCCGGCCCGGGTCAGCTGATACCCCCGACGCCGATCGGTTCGCCCGAGATGTCACCGCCGCCGTTGCCGAGCGCCCAGCCGACCAACAGTAACACCGGCCCCGTGTTCATCGAGCGCTCGAGCAGCCCGCCCGAGATCCCGGTCAAAAACCCAGCCTTGGGGTCCGCGCCGTCGCCGAGCCCAAGCCCAGCGATCCCCCGCCCAACCCTCGGCCCCGACTCGATCGTCACCGTCGCCGACAAACTCTACGGCTCGAGCGACGAGCATCAGCCCTCCGATCTCGTCGGCAACGTGCACCTCTTCTACACCGAGGGTCAGATCGTCGGCGACCGCGCGCATTACGACGGCGACCACACGATTACGGTTACGGGACACACGTATCTCGTCAATCGGGCGCAAGATTCGATTCTCTATGCGGACAAGATCCTGTTCGATACGCGCACGCGTCGCGCGACCTTGCTGCAAGGACAGGGCGAGTCGATCGAAGGGGTCCAGCAAGGCAAGATGCACTTCGGCGCGGAGTCGCTCGTGACGCGGTCCGACGGGGTGACGCACGGCGAGCGCGCAACCTTCACGACCTGCGAGAACCCGCACGCCGGATACCACGTCGAGGCGCGCACGATCGACATCATTCCGGGCGACAAGCTGATCGCGCGCAAGGCCGTCGTGTTCCTGGGCCCGACGGCGATCTTCTACATTCCGCTACTCGTGATACCGCTAGTCGAGGTCGCGGACCCGCGCCGGCAGGCGAGCTTTCTCCCGCTGATCGGGTACGACTCAGCCGAAGGCTACTGGATTAAGCTGCGCATCGGTTTCGGCACGAGCAATCAATACTACGGCTACTACCGCGTCGAGTATTACACCAAG
>PMHP01000239.1 GCA_003158195.1 Vulcanimicrobiota bacterium
AGCGTGACAAAGTCGGGGCTTCGGGGCCTTCGAAGAGCGCGCGCGTTTGCGCGGATGGGACGACTGGGACGATCTCGAAATCCATGAGGTCGTTCCAGGCGACGATCCAGCGTTGAAGTAAGCGCAGATCGTCGGTTTCCATCAGTTGGAAACAACGCTCGAAGTTCGCCTCGATCCAGCTGTCGACGTACGTGAGGCCCGGCGGCATCATCCGGCCGCGTTCGCTAAGACGCTTGTAGATCGGGGCCGGGTCGCGGTTCTTGAAACGCTCGACGATCATGAAGAGCATCGGTTCACACCACCTGCACCGCGGGTCGACGCGCCAGCGCTTCCTCGATCGGATTCCAGTACTCCGCGTCGCGCGCGAAGACGCCCTCGAGGCCGCGGCCGCCGCCGGGCGAGCGCTTGACGTCGGCGAAGATCTTCGCGTCGATCGAATCCATCAGTCCGAGGACGGCGACGCGCTCGAGCAGAGCGTGCGTGTCGCGCAAGACGCTTTGCGCGCGTCGTTCGACGATGCCGCCGGGTTTGAATTCGATCTCGTCGCCGAAGTGGCGCGCGGTGTTCATCACATAACGCGCGTTCTCGAGGGCGAGCGCCCGGTCGCCGAGGAACGGGGTGTGGATCGCTTCGGTCAGCATCCCGCAGAGATGGATCGTCTGGTGCGTCATGACCGAGCACAGATTGAACATCGCGTCGATCAGATGACCCTTGAAGACATCGCCCGTCATGTGCTTGGTCGGCGGCATGTACTTGAGCGGCGCGTCCGGAAAACACTGGCGCGCGAGTTGCGCCTGCGCGACCGCAAATAAGAAGCCGTCCTCGAGTGCGGGGTCGATCTCGTAGGCATCGCCGAGCCCGATCTGTGCGTCGGGCATCCCGGCACGATGCGCGAAAGCTTCGTTGATGAACTGCGAGGCGAGCACCGCGGGCGCCTGTTCGACCGCATCCGCGGTCGTGAGATAGTTGTCCTCGCCCGTATTGATGACGATGCCGCTGCGGGCGTTGAGCATCCGCGAGAAGTGCTGGTCGACGAACGTACGCTTCATGTTGATGTCGCGGAACAGGATACCGTACATCGAGTCGTTGAGCAGCATGTCGAGCCGCTCGAGGGCCGCCATCGCCGCGATCTCGGGCATGCACAGGCCGCTCGCATAATTGGTGAGCATCACGTAGCGCCCCAAACGCTCCGAGACGGCGTCGAGCGCTTCGCGCATGATCCGGAAATTCTCTTGGGTAGCGTAAGTACCGCCGAAGCCCTCGGTCGTCGCGCCGTATGGCACGAAGTCGAGCAGCGACTGACCGGTCGAGCGGATGACCGCAACGATCTGCGCGCCGGCTTCGGCCGCTGCGATGGCGGCGGTCCGGTCCTCGTAGATGTTGCCGCTGGCGACGATCACGTAGAGCAGCGGCGGCGGCGCTTGCGGCAGCCGCTCGAGCAACGCGGCCCGCTCTTCGCGACGCGCGTCGAGCCGTCCGAGCGCGCGCACGACGGTCTTCGCGAGCGCGCCGCGCGCGGCCGCGTCCGGTGTCAGATCGGCCGTGTTTAGATCGAGCGTCCCGTCGCCGACCGCGCCCGCGACGTCGTCGGGCGTGCGGCCCGTCTCCGCGACCAACGCTCCGAGATAGTGGGCTGCCCCACGGCAGAGGCGCTCGGGGCCAAGCCGTTCGACGAACAGATTGGGCAACGGAACGTCGTCCCGGCCGACACCGTCGACGCCGAGCAAGCGGAGCACCGCGCGCTCGACCGAGACGGTCGAATGGGCTTCGATGAAGCTCCCGACCGGCTCGACGATCTCGGCGGCCAGCCGCCGCGCCCCGCGGACGAGGCCGGCGTCGATTCGCAATTCCATGCCTCGGAGCGTTTCAGCGCGCCTTCGGCGCGCCCATTTGTCCGTAACTTCCTGGGCCGTCCCGGGTAGTTGAGGGCCAAGAAAGAAGCGAGGAGGATGACGATCGGAGAGCCGACCGACGAGCAGTTGGTCCAGCTCGTACTCGGCGGCGAACGCGAACGCTTCGCTGTCCTAGTCGATCGTTATAAACGAGGAATCACCAACTTTATCGGTGCCGGCGTGAGGAGCCAAGCGGACGTAGCGGATCTCGCTCAAGAGACCTTTTTGCGCAGCTACGCGCACCTCGGCACCTTCAATCCGAGCCTCGGCCGCTTCTCGACCTGGATTTACCACATCGCGCGCAACGTCGTGCGCACGCACCTCGGCAAGACCTTGCGCCGTCCCCAGGCCCAGGAGCTCGGCGAGGACCGGACCATCGAGAACGCGCTGCCCGACCTCTCGGTCGAAGCCGATCCGGCCGGCGGCATCCTGCGCGCCGAAGCCGAAGCCGACGTCCGCGCGGCGCTTGCGGATTTGCCCGAGCGGACCCGCACCGTCCTTGCCCTGCGCTATTACGACAACATGGAATACCAAACGATCGCCGAGACGATGGGCCTCTCGCTTGGCAACGTGAAGACGCTGATCCACCGTGGAAAACTCGCGCTCGCTGCCAAGATGCTCGAACGCGAGCGCAAAGCGGTCGACGCGCTGGCCCAAAAACGCTCGTCCTCGGGGGTACCGCATGCACTGCTCGTCTTTTGAGCCGTTGCTCGCCGCGTACCTCGACGGCGAGTTGCCGCCGGCGCTCGGCGCGCGTCTCGCCGAACACCTGCGAACCTGCGTTTCCTGCACCGAGTTGCTCGCCGAGCTGCGCGCGATCGACGGCCTGCTGCTCGCGCCGCGGCAACTCGAACCCGCGCCGAATTTCACGTTCAAAGTGATGGCTGACGTGCGCCCGCTGCCCGCGCCGCGCGCGCACCGTTCGGAACATTTCGCGGTGCTGGGCGCCTACGTCGTTTTCGCGTGGGTTGCAATCGGCGCGTTCCTGATGTTCGACGGAAACGCCGCGCGCGCGATGCTCGCGACCCTCGGTGCGGGCCTCGCCCGCGGGGCGACGATGTTCGTCGCGCTCTCGAGTACGACGGGCCATCTTTTTGGAAGACAGACGTTCGACGTGACGGCCGCGATGGGTGCGGTCATCGCGCTCGACCTCGTCTTCGCGGCCTGCGTCGTCACGCTGTACGCCGTCCTGCGCGCGCGCCGCGCGGCGATCGATGGAGGTTCCGAACCGTGCTGACCAGACGAGGCTCCCGGCCGACGTTCACCCTCATCATTCTCGTTGCGGCGTTCGTCGCGATTCTTGCGGCTTCGTTTTCGTTCGCGTCGGCGAAGACGTACAACCACGACAAGACGGTATGGTTTACGAACGAGACGATCGGCGACGGCGACGAAGTTCGCGGCGACCTCGACATCGTTTTCGGTTCGGTCACCTGCGAAGACGGCGGCGTGATCGACGGCAACGTCAGAAACTACGGCGGGTCGTTCAACCCGCTCGACGGCTGCCAGGTCAACGGCCGCGTCATCGACGCCTTCGGCAGCAATTCGGTCGACGCGTTCGTCCCTTCGTTCGCGCCGGCGAGCTCCGACGATTTTATCGCCGAGAACAAGGGCATCCTCAAGAAGCTTGCTTGGGACGTCGTCGTGGTGTTCGTGTTCCTGCTCTTCCCGCTGCGCGTGCGGGTCGCGCTCGACCGCGTCGAACTCCACCCCGGCTTGTCGTTTGCGACCGGCACGATGGCGCTGGTCGGCGCGATTCCGATCGCGATCCTGCTCTTGCTTAGCGTCATCGGGCTGCCCCTGATTCCGCTCGAGATCGCAGCGCTGTTCGCCGGCCTCTGGATCGGTAACGCGGCGGTCGCGCTACTGATCGGGCGCCGTCTCTCCGAGTTGCTGCACCCGCGCGCAACCCCGTCGCCGCTCGGTGCGCTCGTCCTCGGTCTGATCGTCACCACGGCGGCCGAGACGCTGCCGGTCGTCGGTTGGGCCGTTTCGGCTCTGGTGGTTCTCGTCGGTCTCGGCGCCGCGCTGCTCGCGTTCGTGCGCGAGACCTCGTTCCACTCGTTCATCGGCAGTCCCGTCCCGCCGATTTCCCCGCCGCCCGGCTCGACGCCGCCGATGAATCGGCCTGCGTAGGGCGCTTGCGGCGGAGCGCGAAATGCCAGCACCTCGCAACCGATTTCGCAGGGGGATTCCATGGCACTCGTCGTGACCGGGCTTTCGCAAGACGGCGACGTCCACGCGCTCCATCAAGCCTTGGCCGACGCGGGTTTACCGACCGACCCGTTGCAAGTGATCGGCCCCGACGAATCGACGCAAGGCGTCTCGCGCGGGCTCGCGACCTCAGGTGGCGACATCCTTACGTCGGACTTGGGCATGCGCGTCCCCGGCATCAACAGCCCTCCCGGGCACTCGGCTTTTTTCCGGAACGAAACGCTCCCCGACCGTCTCGGCGATCTCGAGATTCCCGACGGTGAGGTCGACAACTACGTCGAGGCGCTCGAACGCGGCCGCTCGGTCGTCGCGTACTTCGCCCACCTCGACAACGTCGACAAAGTCGAGCAAATTTTCCGTTCGGTGAATTTGACTAACGTTCGCCGGTTTTAAAACGCATGTCGCCGTGAGCGAAGCTCGCGCAGCGAGCGAAGTCTAAGGGCCGCCGGAGCTCCGCAACACTCCGTCTAGATCAGACGGCTTCCGGCGAAGGCGAGGACGCCGACGATGGCCGGGCGCAGCCAGTTTTCGTCGACGCGGGAGCAGAGTTTGCTGCCGGCGTAGGCGCCGGGGAGAGAGCCTACGATTAGGCTGAGGGACGCGCGCCAGTTGACGTCGCCGGCAAGTGAGTGGCCGGCGGCGGCGACCGGGATGATGCATGCGGCGTAGGCGATCTCCGAACCGATCAGACGTCGTAATTGCACCCGCGGAAGCGCGAACATAAGCAGCGGCAACGTTACCGAGCCGCTGCCGACCGACGTCAGGCTGACGAGCCAGCCGACCACAAAACCGGTCGCGATCAGGGCTGCACGCGTGGGCACATCGCGCGGCGGGGCCTCTTCGGCCGCCCCTTTGCGCCGGGCGAAGAACTGCGCGGCGAGCGCCCCGGCGCTTGCGAGCAAAATCGCGACCCCGATCCAGTGCCTGGCGGCCGCGTTGAAATCGGCATACGACATGTGCGAGCGCACGGCCGCGACGGTGAGCAGGCCGAGCACCACACCCGGTGCGCCGCCGATGACGAGCGTGAGCACGACGCGGCCGTCGATGTTGCGCGCGCGCCAGTGCACGTAGGTCGCGAGCAGTTTGGTCGGCACGCTATAGAGGAGGTCCGTGCCGACGGCGACGATCGGTTTCACGCCCAAAAACAGAATCAGAATCGGCGCGAGAATCGAGCTGCCGCCGACCCCCGAGATGCCGACCAGCAGTCCGACGATCAGCCCCGCGAGCGTGAAACGGAGATCCATCGCCGCTAATTCCAGCGCCCGGGCAGTTCGCGGATCTCCGCCATCCGCCAGTCCGCGTCGTATTCGACGCGGGCGACCTCCCGGCGATCGCGCGCATCCAGCTCGACCAGCACGTGATTGTCGACGTCGTTGAGAACGATGTTGCCGTTCGAAAGCTCGGTCGCATCTTGAATCCAGCCGCCGTCGTAGGGGATACTCTCGACGACCGCGAGCGCTGCGTTCAGCACGACGATTTCTTTACCGAGCGAATTGCATACGAGCCAGCCGCCGCTGTACGGAATCGGCCCGTGCGGACGCGCGAGCCCCGCGAGCACGATCTCCGCGCGCTGCTGCTCGGGTGGCCGCGTGCGATCGATTCGAACGATCATTCCTTGGTGGAACAGCGTTGCCAAGACGTATTCGTCGTCGTCGCCGTAGGCATCGACGTTGTTGACGTGCGTCGTTTGGTAGCGCGTGTGGTAGAACTGGTTGCGATGTTCCCGTCCGCGACCGGAACTGCGTGAGAGGCCGGAGGGCGTCATCGTCAAGCCGTGCTCCGCCGCCCACCACTCCCACAGCGCGTTGCCCTCGAAATCGAGCTCGACCAGACAATCGGTGCCGCAATTGGCGACCAGCAGACCGCGCTTGGTTCGAGCGATGCCGTGGATGTCGTTGAGCGCAGGATGTGAGATGCGCCCGAGCAGTTTGCCGGGCTCGGAGAGCGAGACTTTGAAAATGTTCGCGCCCTCAAGGTCGGCCACGTACGCGATTCCGTCCGCCAGCACGAAGCCGTGCGGCGTGATGAGCCGATCGCCCCAATCCGACTCCCAGACGATGCGTTTCGCCGTCCAATCGTAGACGACCATGCCGCCCGCAATCGCGGGGTGGTCGGGCAGTGAGGACCCCGCGTCGTCCGGCTCGCGCAACACGTAACCTTCCTTCGGCCAGGTCAACTGCTCGAGCGTCGTCAACTCGATTTTCGCCGGGCGGTTTTGCACGCTGATCGCGCGCTGGCCCGGGACGATGGGGATCCCGCCTTCCAGCTTCCAGCGCGCGCGGATCACGGAGGCTTGTTTGGTCGTTATCGTCGCAAGGAGATTCATGCCTGATCGTTCGGCTCGTCGGAAGGGGGCTGCAGCAGGAAGAAGCTCTCATCGTGTGCGGCTCGAACGAAGTGAAAAGCGCGCGGCGCCCGGCCGAAAGTGAAGCAATCGCGCAAATCGTCGGCGCGTGAATCGGTTAGACTGAGCGGATCCAAACCGAACGTCTCTTCGGTGAAGCGCAGCATGCTGCCGAACTCGTGCTGAACGTGCGAGACGTAACCTCGCTTGGCGTAGGGAGAGATCACAAGCAGCGGAACCCGGTAGCCGAGCCCCATCGGATCGAGCTGCGGCGGGACCACGTGATCGTACCAGCCGCCCCAGTCGTCCCAAACGACGAAGATCGCGGTCGAACGCCACTGCGGACTGCGACCGATCGCGTTCACGACCGTTGCGACCCAGTCGGGACCCGTCGCCGATTTCGATTGCGGATGGTCGGAATTCGTCATCGTCGGAACGACCCAAGAAACGTTCGGCAGCGCCCCGATCTTCAGATCCGAGAAGATCGTCGTCTCCGGGCTGACCTCGCGTTTGAAATCCGGCCCGAAACGGACGTGCCGAATCGCGTCGAAGGCGGACCCGTAGGTCGAGCCGGCCAGGGTCTCGATCGGCGGGATGTAGTAGCGCCAACTCAGATGCTTGGCGTCGAGTTCGTCCGTGATCGTGCGAAAATCGAAACAGGGATAGACCCCGGGCGCCTGATCGAGCCCGTCGCGCCGCAGGTAGGCCACGCGATCGCTTTTGGGAGCGTCGCAGCCCCAGGGCCGGAGCGAAGGCACTTCGTCGATGCTGCCGGACTGGCCGGCAACCAAGTACAGGTGTGCCGGAAAACTCGGCCCGCTATTGGACTGGAACATCCGATCGGCCAGAACGTACTCTTTCGCGAGATCGAAGTACGTCGTCACTTGAGCGCGCGGCACGTACGCGTACGGGTAGGTCGGCGGCTCCGAGGTGCGCATGTACTTGCCGTGCACGATGCCGTAGCCGTGCTCCTCGTCGAAGCCGTCGTTACGCCCGTTATCGTATGCCGCGAGGAAGCTGTAGTGATAGTGACCGATGTCTTGGCCGTCTTCGAATCGCGTCGGATGCAAGCGAATTTTCTTGCCGTCGTGCGTGGTGCCGAAGGCCACGGTATCCGCGCCGGGATAACCCTGAAAGAGGTTATCGAAGCTGCGGTTCTCCTGCACGACGAAGACGACGTGGCGAATCTGCGGGTCGCGCAAGCCGTTCGAAACCGGCGGCCCAGGCGAAGGCATGACGGCCGGGCTCGACGGGCTGGGGGTGGGCTTCGAGGAACACGCCGTCGCGAGTGCCGCTGCGGTGAACGCTGCGACGAGCGACCAAGCTGATCTGGACACCGGCCTCTAATGCGGAGTGGCGCGCGAAGTTCCTCTTGGCGCGCAGCGCGGACCGCTGTCCGATTCGACTTGCAGAACGTACGGTACCATAGCGTTGAGGGCGCGCGTACGGATCGGCGCGCCCGCGAAATCGGGCGTACGCGAATCGGTGACGACCAGAACGCAGTAGCGCTGCGACCACGTCCGAACGTTTTGCCCGGAATCTTCGAGGCGCGCGGCCACGACATGTCGCGGGCCGAGCGTGCCGTCGACGTAGGCGCCGTACGCCAGTGCCGTAGCGTACGTCCAGTTGGCGACGACGATCGCATGCGGCGGGCTGCTCGCGACGACGCGCGTCAGCATCTCGCGCGCGTGACGATCGCTATTGACCGTCGGGATGTCGAGATTGCGATAGATGTTCCATCCGCCGATCACGAGCAACAACCAAACGCCCGCGACGCCCCAAACGGTTTTCCACGGAAGGCTTCGCTCGGCGAGCGAAACGAGCGTCGCGCACCCGATTCCGGCGAGTGCGGTGACGGCGAAATCGAATCCGAGGAGGTAACGAAACGGATCCGCTTCCTGCACGTAGGAGAACGCGAACGGTACCGGCACGAGCGCGAACAGCAGCCAAGCCGCGCCGCGCACGCGATCTTGGCGCAGGAGCGCGACCGCTCCGACGGCGGCGAGCACGCTCGCAACAGCTCCCAAGTCGCCCAGAAGCATCGCGAGCGCATGCCCGTAAGCGCCGGCAAGCGCTGCGGGCCGCGCGTATCCGGCGAAGCCGTCCGCGGTATGGAATTGCGCTCCGCGCACGAGCCACCAGAAGCGCGACGGGTCCGCCGGATGCGCGTAGTCCCAAAACGGCTGCCCCGGCGGCAGTCCGAGCGCCAGCGTCGGATCCAGCCGCTCCCGCGTGACGACGAGGCTGCGCAGCGGCAGATAGGCGTACGCGGCGAGCGCGAGGGTCCCCGAACCAAGCGCCAAGCACAGCGTCTTCGGGTCGAGCCCCGCGCGCCGTGCGACTCCGAGTACGGCGAGTCCCGGAATAACGAACAGCGCGACCGGGTGGACGGCGAGCGCGCAACCGAGCGACGCGACGGAACGGACGAAATCGGGTCGCGAACCGCGGCGGTAGAAGCGCAGCATCCAGAAGATCGATCCCGCGACGAACAGCAGCGCGAGATCGTGAACCTCGGCGCGCGTCGCGCGGGCCCAAACCGTGTGCGCGGTCTCGAAGACGATCGCGGCGCCGCACCCAAGCCACGGACGCGACGTCTCGTCGCGGACGACGGCAAACAAAAGCCAGGCCGCACCAACGACGGCGAGACCCGAGAAGAACGACAAGCGCCAAGCGACGCTTCCCAGCGGGAGCGCGTGCGAAAACCCCCAGCCGAGCATTACGAACAGCGGAAACCCCGTTGGGTGTGCGATCCCGGCGATCCACGGAACCGTTTGCATCTCGCCCGTATCCCAAAACGCGACGTCGCGCTGCGCCGTCAGCGCATACACGAGCGCAGCCGGCACGACGGCGAGCGCTCCCGCAAGCCGGGCCGAATTAGCGAACGAGCGGATGATCGGAGGGCAGCGGCCCGCAGCGCGGACACGCGCTCGCATCGTCCGCCAGGCGCGAGCCGCACGCGCAAACCCACCCGAGGCGCCGCGCCGGTGTGCCCGCGACGAGGCCGTAGGCCGGGACGTCGCGGGTGACGACGGAGCCGGCACCGATCATCGCCCAGCGCCCGATCCGGATGCCCGGCAAAATCGTCGCGTTCGCGCCGATCGATGCGCCGTCATCGACGGTCGTCTCGCCGACTTCCCAATCCCCGTCGCGAAGCGGCGCGAATGTCGGAGCGGTCGCTCGCGGACGCATGTCGTTCGTAAACACGACGTGCGGACCGACGAATACGCCGCGCCCCAGGATGACGCCGTGGTAAACGCACGCGTAGTTTTGGAGCTTCGAATCGTCGCCGATCGTCACGTCGAAATCGACGAAGACGCCCTTGCCGATGATGCAGCGCGCACCGATCTGGGCGCGCGTGCGCACCTGCGCTTGATGCCAGACGCGCGTCCCCGCGCCAATCGACGCGCCCTCTTCTACGAGCGCCGTCTCGTGCACGAACGCGCCTGGGGCGATTGCGGTCACGCCGGATTAGCTAGGACGATCGCGTGTGAATTCCTATTGATGACGGCGGTCGCTTCTTCGGCTATGCGCAGCGAGGCCAGCGCCAGGCCCGGGTTCGGCAGCGCCGCGCCGCGCACGCCCTCGATGAAGACTTCCAGTTCGCGCGCGAGCGGCTCGCGCTTTTGCACCGGAAGCTGGATCAGCGTGCCCTCCTCGTACTGCTTGACGAGTTCTTGGTAATCGCTCGTCGGCGCGAAGCTTTGGCCCGGCGCGAAGGTCGCTACTTGCGTCATGTAGTCGACGTGACAATACCCGTTGGTCCCGGTGATCGAGAGTTCGCGCACCTTGACGGGCGTGATCCAATTCGCCTCGATCGAAACGACCGTTCCGGCGGCATCGAGCATCAAGGTTGCGAAATCGAGCCGATCCTCGAGCACGGCCATACCGCCTTGCGCGCAGAGCAGATTCAAGCGCGCGCAGGTGATCCAGGCGGCGATATCGATGTCGTGGACCCCGATGTCGACGAGGACGCTCGCGTCGCGGATGCGCGGCGGCAGAACGCCGACGCGGCGCGCGGACATGCTGATGAGCCGTCCGAGGTTACCGTCGGCGACGAAATTGCGCACCACTTCCAGCGCCGGATTGTAGCGCTCGACGTAACCGACCATGAGCGGCACCCCGGCACGCGCGCAACGCGACATCAGGCGCTTAGCCGCAAGCATCGTGTGCGCGAGCGGCTTCTCGACGAGCAGAGCCACGGAGCGGTCGACGAATTCTTCGGCGACGTCCTCGTGCATGCTCGAAGGAACCGCGATGACTGCGGCGTCGATCCCCGCGTCCAGCAGCGCCGCGCTCGTCGCGAATGCCCGAAAGCCCGCCGCCTCAGCCGCGTCGCGGGCGCTCGGTAAAATGTCGGCGATCCCGACGAGCACGACGCCCGGCATTTCACGCAGATTGCGCGCGTGATGCCGCCCGATTGCCCCGTATCCCACGACGCCGATCCGCACGTCTTCCATCACCGTTAAGCGGCTCCGACCGCTTGGCGCAACGCGCGCACCGTCTGTTCGAGCTGCGCGCGCTCGAGCGCGGGATGAATCGGGAGCGCGAGGATCTGCGTTGCGATTCGTTCGGCGATCGGAAAATCACCCGGCCCGTAACCGAGCGGCGCAAACAGCGGATGCACGTGCAGCGGCGTCGGATAGTAGATGCCCGAACCGACCCGGTGCTCGGCAAGGAACGCGCGGACCGCATCACGGTTTGCGCCGTTCGGGGTTTCCTTGGCGTCGATCGTCAGTGAATACTGATGGTACGCGTGCACGCTCCCGGCCGGCACGTACGGGGTCGCGATCCCGGGGATGCCGCCGAGTTCTTGGTCGTAGAACGCCGCGTTCGCGCGCCGCGCCGAACCGGCTGCGGCCAGCCGGCCGAGTTGGACGCGCCCGATTGCCGCGGCGACGTCCGTCATCCGGTAATTATATCCAAGGGTAACGTACTCGTATCGTTCGCCCTGTCCGTGATGGCGAAAGCGCCGAGCGGCTTCGGCCACCGCCGCGATGCCGGTCGTCAGCATTCCGCCTTCGCCCGTCGTGAGATTCTTCGTCGCATAGAACGAAAACGTGCCGACCTCGCCGATCGCTCCAGCCGGAATGCCCGCCCGCCGCGCGCCGACCGCCTGGCAGGCGTCCTCGATCACACGGATGCCGCGCGCCTTTAACCCGGCGACACCGCTCGGATCGATCGGAAGCCCGAAGAGATCGACGAGCACGACGGCCTTCGTTGCGGCACCGCAGGCCGCCATCGCCGCCGCCGGATCGAGATTGAACGTGCGGGGGTCGATGTCGACGAAGCGCGGGGTCGCGCGCTGCATGAGAATCGGGGTCGAGGTCGCCGCGAACGTGAAGGGCGTCGTCACAACCTCGTCCCCGCCGCCGACGTCCAGCGCCTCGAGCGCAGCATGGATGGCGGCCGTCCCCGAGTTCATCGCAACCGCAAACGGGCAGCCGGACAGGGACGCGAACTCACGTTCGAAGGCGGCGACCTCGGGGCCTTGGGCCAATTGGCCCGAACGCAGGACGGCCGCGACGGCCGCGACCTCTTCTTCGCCAAGTTGTGGGACGACCAGCGGAACGCTAAGCTCCGAGTCGATCATATGCGAACGGCCCCTTCTCATCCATTGTACCATCGGCAAGATCCCGCCTTCCTATACACGCGCTGTAACGGAGCGGGGTGCGTTGCAACCGAACGCAACGCGGGTGCGGATCATTTCAGTCGTCGGGGCCCGCCCCGAATTTGTGCAAGTAGCGGTCCTTTCGCGCGAACTGCGCCGCCGGCATGAGGAAATTCTCATCCATACGGGCCAACATTACGACGCGGGGATGTCGGGTAGGTTCTTCGAGGACCTCGCCATCCCCCGGCCCGATCTTAACCTGGGAATCGAATCGCGCTCTCCCAGCATTCAGACCGGCAACATGATCGGGGCGTTAGCGAGCGCGATCGCGCCGCTCGATGCCGACCTCGTGGTCGTGCGCGGGGACACGAATAGCACGCTCGCCGGTGCGATCGTCGCCAAACAACTGCTCCTGCCGCTCGCCCATGTCGAAGCCGGGATGCGTTCGTACGATCGCACGATGCCCGAAGAGATCAATCGCGTCGTTACCGACCACCTCGCCGACCTCCAACTCGTCACCGACGACGACGCGCGCGTGCGCCTGGCCGCCGAAGGGATCGTGCGCGGCATCTACGTTTGCGGTGACGTCATGTACGATCTGTTCTTGCGCGCCCGCGAGCGAGCCGCGGCGTCCCTGACGGAAAGCCTGAGCGCGCTTGCCCGCGCGCCCTTTGCTCTGCTCACCCTGCATCGCGCCGAAAACACCGACGATCGGGAGCGTCTGCGCGCGATCGTCGACGGCTTCAGCGACGCACCGCTGCCGGTCATCTTTCCCGTCCATCCGCGCACCCGCGCGCGGCTGACGGAATTCGACATCGTCCTGCCATCGCCGATCGTCGCTACCGAGCCCCTCGGATATCTCGAAATCGTCGCGCTCGAATGCGCGGCGCGCACGATCTTCACCGATTCCGGCGGCGTTCAGCGCGAGGCGTATTTTGCCGGAGTGCCGTGCGTGACGCTGCGCGATACGACCGAGTGGACGAACACGGTCGATGCGGGCTGGAACCGGCTAGCCGGCGCCGACTCGGCCGCGATCGCCGCGTTCTGCCGCGACCCTCCGGGGGTTCAGCCCGAGCGCCCGCCGCTCTTCGGGGACGGCAACGCGGCCGTCCGGATCGCGGCGGCGTTCGACGCACCCGAGACGGCCGCGATCTTAGCGCAAGCGCGGGCCACCCGCCGCGCGCGCGCTCATGCCGCCGCGTCGGAGCGCTGAGCGGGCGCGACGGATCGCAGCGGGGCGTTAATCCGATAGAGCGAGGCGGCGAGCGCAACCGCGTTACCCGCGACCAGTATCTCGATGATCTGCGCGAGCGAGGTATGGTAGAACGCGATCCCACCTAACTCCGCTGCGGCGCACAATGCCAGCGGCCAGACAAAGTCGAAACGATGAATCCCGATCTTATACGCGATCACCGTGTTGAGCGCCCCCAGCAACACCATCGCGATGCCGTACGTAAAGACGAACGGCGCTGCCGGCGCGAAGGAAGGCCCTGCGAGCGTCGTGATGATGAACGCGGGAAACGCGTAGTAGGCGACGAGTCCGGCGCCCGAAAGCGCGAGCACCACACCGACGGCGCCGATCAGAGGCCCGACCGCGGAGGTCCCGCCGACCGCCCGGCGCGAGGTCTTCGGGAGCAGCACGAGCGGTACGAAGGCGACGAGAAAGAGCAGAATCTTGCCCGAGAGCGACAGCGCACCGTACAATCCGGCGGTGGTTGGATCGGCATAGTGCTTGACGATGATGACGTCCGCGTACGTAATCGCGGTCAACAGCACGGTTGAGGCCGTTACGCCCGTCATCGTTCCGACCAAACGCCGAAAATCGATGAACAGCACGGCGCGCGGCGCGTGCCGAAAGCGCGCGAGCAAAGCGGTCATCGTGTAGGCGAGCGTGACGACGCAGCCGGCCGCCCAGCCCCCAAAAGCTCCGACGACGCCGTATCCCGCGTAGACGGCGCCGATGCCGAGCACCGCCCGGGCGGCGATCAGNNCAAAAGCTCCGACGACCCCGTACCCCGCATACACGGCTCCGATGCCGAGCACGGCCTTCAAGGTCGACTCCATCACGGCGCTGATCGAAAACATCCGGAAGTCTTCGATACCGGCGAAGACCGCGCGCAAGGTCGGCGTTACCATCGTGATCCCCATGACGACGATGCTCAACGTCACGGCGGGGACGCTTTGGATGTTCAAGTACGCGGCGATCGCGGGAGCACACACGGCCCCGATGCCGATCGCAACGATCCCGGCGGCCGAGCCGTACAGGCTCAGGCGCCGCGCCAGTGCCGCCAAGTGCGCCTCGTCGTTCGTCACCCGGAACTCCGCCGCATACTTGATGACGACGGTGCTTGCGATTTGGGTAACGACCATGCTGACCATGTAGAGCGCGTTGAGTGCGGCGAGGACGCCGTACTGCACGACGCCGACCTTGCGGCTGATTGCGAAATGGAACGCGTAGCCGAGCACGTTGANNGAAGTCGCCCGCCGCGAAACGCCGTACTCCCGCGATCATGCGATCGGGACTTCGCGGTTCTCGGGCGGGCTCGGCACGCGCCCCTCGAACTTTTGCAGGATCAGCCGGGCCGCGATCGAGAGTTCCTCAACCCCGAGCAGCCATGCCGTGCCGACGAAGACGAGCGATCCGATCGCAACCTGCCCGGCAAGATACCATGCGCGCGCGCCAAACGACGGCTCGACCACGGCGCCCAAGGTTGCGATCCAGTGCAGAGCGGACATCATCGCAAGCGAGCAGATACCGATCCGCACCGACGACCAGAGAATCGTCTTCCAATCGAGCCCGTGAACGAGGCGCCACACGAGCGCAAAGAGCAACACCGCCTGCACGATGCCGCTCACCGAATTCGCAAGCAAGAGACCCCGCGCGCCGAGCGTCCCGAGCCAGGCGACCGAGAGCGCGACATTCAGAAGCACGGTGAACACCGAGATCCCGACCGTCCACCGCGTTTCCTTGCACGCGAAGCAGCACCGCGTGAGGACGATGCTGGCGGCGACTCCAACGAGGCCGATCGCGGCAAACGGCAAGAGCCCCGAGCACAGATCGGTCGCCGTCGAACGGAACTCGCCGCGTTCGAACAGGGCCGCCACGATGGGACGCGCGAGCACGATCAGCCCGCAGACCGATGGAATCGTCACGAGGTTGACCAGGCGCAGCCCCATGACGACGCTGCGTTTGACCCCCGCCCGATTGGCGCTCGCAAACTGCGAGGCCAAGAGCGGAAAGATCACGGTCGCGATCGCTGCCGCGAAAATCTGCTGCGGAAAGCCGACGAGCTTGGTTGCGTAGTTCATGCCCGCGATGTAGCCGGGCGAGAGCGTCGAGGCGAAGTGCCGGTCGAAGAAAATCGCGAGTTGCCCGGCCGCCGAGCCGACGATGATCGGGCCGAGCATGATCCAGATCTTGGAAAGCCCGGGATGGTGCAGATCGATGACGGGGCGGTACAACCGGTAGCGCACCGCGGCGGGGATCTGAACGATCAACTGCGCGGTCAATCCGAGCACCGTCCCCAGCACCAGCGCCCAAATGCCGAGTTGCGGTTCGAAGACGAGCACGATCAGGATCGTAACGAGGTTGATCGCGATACCGCCGACGGCCGAGGCCGAGAAGCGGTTGCGCGCGTTGAGCATCGCGCTGAGGACGCCCGCCAGACTCGTCGCGACGACGCTCGGCATGAACCAACGCGTCATCCCGATCGTCATGTCGAGCTGAGCTCGCGGGAAGCCTTGCGCGACGATCGGGACGTAGAAGGGAGCGAAGAACCACCCGACGACCGCGAGCGCAGCGAGCCCGATTAGAAGTACATTAAAAATCGTGCTCGCAAGCCGCCGCGCCGACTCGTCTTCCCCGCGCGCAACGTAATCCGAGAACACCGGCACGAGCGCGCTCACCAGGGCCCCGTTGAACACCCCGAACAAAATCGTCGGAATCGTCGCTGCCGCCAAGAACGAATCCAGCTGCCATTGGGTCCCGTAATAGCGCGCGCTCACGACCTCTCGCCCAAACCCAAGTATGCTCGACGCAAGCGTCGCCGCCATGACCAGAATCGTCGACCGCGCCAGCGAAACGTGAGATGGTGCCGCCGCCGGCAGTGCCCGCAACTGCGGCTTCATGGGAGGACCTCCGCGCTAATGCGCGCCCTCACCGACGATTACCGCGGGGACGGTCTTCGCGAGGATTGCCAAGTCTGTCAAGGGGGACCACGTGTCGATGTATTCGTTGTCGAGGCGCATCCACTCTTCGAAAGAGACGTTCGAGCGGCCGGATATCTGCCACAGGCAGGTTATGCCCGGCTTGACCGTCAGCCGGCGGCGCGCGAACTCGTCGTAGTCGGCGACTTCGCTCGGGAGCGGGGGGCGCGGGCCGACGATCGACATTTCGCCGCGCAAAACGTTGATCAGGTTCGGCAGCTCGTCGATGCTCGTTCGCCGGAGCAGCTTACCGAGCGCGTGCAGCCGCGGATCGTTACGAATCTTCAGTACGGGTCCGTCGACCTCGCTAAGGGCGCGCATTTTGTCGTGATCGAGGTGCGCACCGTTGAACATCGTGCGCAGCTTGAAGAGTTTGAACGGCCGTCCGTCCTTGCCGACGCGCTCCTGCAAGAAGAACGGGGAACCGGGAGAGGCACAGACGATCCCAATTGCGGCCAGCGCAACGAGCGGCGAAAGGCCGACCAGCGCCACGCCCGCGATCGTCACGTCCATGCCGCGCTTGACGACGAGCCATGACGCCGGCACCGCGCGCGCCCTCACTCCCGCCATGGGTCGCGGCCGGGTCGCGATCACGACGTCGCCTCGGCGGCCGCTAACAACGTTTCTTCGACGCGAGCGCCGACGTGTTCGAAGCCGCTCAGCGTTCCGCCGAGCCCGCGACGCATGCCGATTTCGATGAACGGCGCATATTCGCGGGTATGATCGGTGCCGGGCGCGGTCGGATCGCAGCCGTGATCGGCCGTGAAGATCGCTAGGTCGCCGGGACGGAGAAGCGACTCGAGCGTCGGCACGTGGCGGTCCAGCCGCTCGAGCGCTGCCGCGTATCCGCGGACGTCACGCCGATGACCGAACTTCGTGTCAAAATCATTCAAGTTCACAAAGACGAACCCCGCATCGACCGTGCTCAATAACTCGAACGTGCGAGCCATTGCATCCTCGTTGTCCACGACGCGCACCGATGAGGCCACGCCTCGACCGGTGAAAATATCGCAGATCTTTCCGACGCCNNAGTGTGGAGGGACGAGCACGGCTCGGGCCCGTTCGCACCACTCGTACAAGGTCGGGAGCGGCACGACCTCTTCGTGCGCCGCAACTTGGAAGACGCTGTCCGCCGACGTATAGAGGATGGGACGGCCGGTTTCGAGGTGCTCCGGGCCCAATCGTTCGATGATCT
>PMHP01000184.1 GCA_003158195.1 Vulcanimicrobiota bacterium
GGTTCGCCCGGGGCGCCGCCCAGGGCCGAATCGATGACGTCGAAGCAGCGATCGACCTCTTCGTGCGTGTTGTAGTGCGCGAAGCTGAGGCGCACGGCCCGGCCGCGCGTCTCGGGCGCCAGGCGCGCCATCAGCCGCGGCGCGTAGTAGTCGCCGACGCGCGCCTCAATTTGCGCGACCTCGAAGCGCTCCGCCAACTCGTCGCTCGGCATCCCTTCGATGTTGAACGCAAACACCGGAAGGCGAGCCGACGACGGCGGCCGGCCGTAGAGCCGCAAGCGCGGTTCACGCTCGGCGAACTTCGTGCAGACGTACGCCGAAAGTTCGATCTCGTAGCGCGCGATCTCTTCGAGCGCGAGTCGCGGAAGCGCGGCGATGTCGCGGAAGTAACTCATCGTGCCGAGCCATCCGGCCATCGCTTCGTAGCTCTGCGTTCCGCACTCGAGGGTCCAGAAGCGCGGGTCGTGGCCCGGCGCGTGCGCGTCGTCGTTGCGGACGAAACGATCGAGCAGCGTGCGACTCGCATACCAGAAGCCGAGGTGCGGCGCGTACATCTTATAAGCGGAGAAGAAGGCGAAGTCGATCGCGGGATCGACCTCGAGCGCGAAATGCGGCAGCGCCTGCACGCCGTCGACCACGACGGTCGCGCGCGCGTTCTTTGCCAGTTGCGCGAGCCGCCCGACGTCAAAGACGGTTCCGGTCGCGTTGGAAGCCCACGGCAGGGCGACGAGCACCGGGGCGCGGTCGAGGAAGGCGCGGTACTTCGCTTCGTCGAGGTCGCCGTGTGCGTCGACCGGCACGACGTCGACCTGCGCGCCGAAGCGGCGCAGCCAAACCCACGGCGCGACGTTCGCTTCGTGATCGGCAGCCGTTACGACGACGCGATCGCCGCGCTGGACGACGCTCGCGAGCAGTCGCGAGAACGACATCGCGATCGTTGTCGCGTTGGCGCCGACCCCGATGTGACTTTCGGAGACTTGCAGCAGCGCCGCGAACTCGGCTTTCGCCTGGTCGGCGAGCTCGCCGACCTTCGCGGTGCGCGCAAAGATCGACCCGCGTTGCGCGTTGTCGTAAGCCAGGTAGTGCTGCACGCGCTCGAGCGCGCTGTCGGGCAATTGCGAACCGGCGGCGTTGTCCGCAAGAATGCGCCCGTGAACGGCGGCGCCCATGACGGCCGGAAAACGATCGCCGTTCATACGCGCGCGGCAGCCGCTTCGAGAGCGCGATAGGCGCGCGAGACGACGTCGCGTCCGAGCGCACCGGCGATGAAACGCGAAGCGTCGCGGACGCGCGCGAGGTCGACGCCGGTTTCGATCCCCATGCCGTGGAGCATGTAGAGCAGATCTTCGGTCGCAAGATTCCCGCTCGCCCCAGGCGCGTACGGGCAACCACCGAGGCCGCCGCTCGAGCTATCGAAGATCGTGACGTTCATCTGCAGCGCTGCGACGACATTGGCGAGCGCAGTCCCGCGCGTGTCGTGGAAATGCATCGCGAGCCGCTCGACCGGCATCTGCGTCTGAAGCGCGCCCGCGACTGCGACGACTTGGTTCGGCGTGGCGACGCCGATCGTGTCGCCGATCGAGATCTCGTCGACGCCCATCTCTGCGAGCGCGTTCGCAACGCGCGCGACGTTCTCGACCGGAACCGCACCCTGGTACGGGCAGCCGAACGCGGTCGAGACGTACCCGCGAACCCACATGCCCTCGGCTCGCGCCGCTTTCACCACGGCGCGAAAGGTTTCGAGCGACTCGTCGATCGTCATGTTGATGTTGCGCTGCGTAAACGCATCCGAAGCGGCGGTGAAGACCGCGATTGCCCGCACGCCGGCGGCGCGTGCGCGATCGAGGCCGCGCAAGTTTGGAACGAGGCAAAGATAGGTGACGCCCGGGCGGCGCTCGATCCCGGCCATGACCTCTTCGGCATCGGCGAGCTGCGGGATGGAACTCGGTCGCACGAACGACGTCGTCTCGATGACGGCAAGGCCGCTTGCGGACAGGAGATCGATGTAGTGGATCTTAGCGGTCGTGGCGACGACGCCGGACTCGTTTTGCAGTCCGTCGCGCGGGCCCATCTCGCAGACCTTGACGCGCGATGGCAACGACGACAGCGAAAGCGCGCTCATGCCGCGCGTTTCCCCCAATGTCCGGCGGCCAAACCCTTCCTTTTTTCTGTCATGCCTCAAGTTCCACGAGCGTGGCCCCTCCCGCGACGAGCGCTCCGGGGGCGACGGCGACGCTTTTCACGACGCCGTCCCGTGTAGCTTCGATGCGGTGCTCCATCTTCATCGCTTCGAGGACCACAAGGAGGTCGCGTTCCAGGACGGTGTCGCCGGGCCGCACCTCGACCTTGACGATCTTGCCGGGCATCGGCGAGACGATTGCCCCGAGGCCGGCCGCGGTGCCCCCGGTCGCTCCCAGCGCGGGCGGCGGCGCGAACGCGAAGCGGTAGCTCCGCGCGTCGTACACGACCGCGACGCCGCTCGGGTCGACCGTCGCGTGCCCGGCGAAGCGCTTGCCCTCCATGCGGACGACGATCCGGTCGCCCGCTACGTCCAGCTCGAATTCGCCGCTGGGGTCCCCGCGGAGCTGCCAGGTTTCGTCGCCGCGCTGCGAACCGGTGACCGCGAACGTCCGGCGCGTGCCGGCGAGCCGGACCGGGATGCCCGCGTGCCCGACCCGCCAGGCGCGCGGGTCGCTGAGTACCGCTGCGATTGCGATCAGCGCGGCTTCCTGCGGCTCCTCGGCCGAGCCGTCGATGAGGCCGGCTTGTTCGACGAGGAATGCGGTCGTCGTATTGCCTTCGCGGAACGCCGCGTTGCGTGCGATTCCAAGGAGGAGCGGCAGGTTGGTGCGCACGCCGTCGATGCGGAACGTTTCGAGGGCTTCGCTCAAGCGCGCGACGGCGCTGTCGCGATCGGGTCCGAAGGCGATCAGTTTCGCGAGCATCGAATCGTAGTGAATCGAAATCTCGCTGCCCGCGCGCACCCCCGCATCGAGGCGAATGCCGGGGCCGGCCGGCGGTTCGAAGCGCACGATCGTTCCGGTGGCCGGCAGGTAGCCGTTGCCGGGATCCTCGGCATTGATCCGCGCTTCGATCGCCCAGCCGCGCGGCACGACGTCGCGCTGCGCGAGATCGAGACGCGCACCCGAAGCGATCGCGAATTGCAGACGCACGAGGTCGAGTCCGTACACGAGCTCGGTGACGGGATGCTCGACCTGCAGCCGCGCGTTCATCTCTAAGAAGTAGAAGTCGCGGTTTGCGTCGAGGAGAAATTCGACGGTCCCGGCGTTCGTGTAACCGACCGAGCGCGCCGCGCGCACGGCGGCCGCGCCCATCCGTTCGCGCAACTCGGCGTCGAGCGCGACCGACGGCGCTTCTTCGACGACTTTCTGATGGCGGCGCTGGATCGAGCACTCGCGCTCGCCGAGATGGATGGTGTTGCCGTGCGTATCGGCGAGAATTTGAAATTCGATGTGGCGCGGGCGCACGAGGTATTTTTCGAGCAGCACGGTGTCGTCGCCGAAAGCGGCCAGCGCTTCGCGTTTTGCCGATTCGAGGGCTTCGTCGAACTGCGCGAGGTCCGTGACGACGCGCATCCCGCGCCCACCCCCGCCGGCACTGGCTTTGACGAGCACGGGCGTACCGATGCGTTCGGCCTCGGACCGAAGCGCTGCGGGGCTTTGATCGGCGCCGTCGTAGCCGGGGACGACCGGCACGTCGTGTTCGCGCGCGCGGCGCTTAGCTTCGATCTTGTCGCCCATCGCGGCAATCGCTTCCGGCGTCGGGCCGACGAAGACGAGCCCGGCGTCGCGGGCCGCGCGCGCAAACGGCGCACGTTCGGAGAGGAAACCATAACCGGGATGGACGGCGTCGGCGCGCAATTCGCGCGCGGCCCCGATAACGCGCGCGATGTCGAGATACGATTCGGCCGCGGGCGCCGGGCCGACGCACGCGGCATCGTCCATGAACTCGAGGTGATACGCGTGCGCGTCGGCTTCGGAGTAGATGCCGAGCGGCACGATCCCGCCCTCGCGGGCCGCGCGCGCGATCCGCACGGCGATCTCGCCGCGATTCGCGACGAGCAGCCGCCGGATCGGCTTCACGCCATCCACGCAGCCGGCCGCTTTTCGAGAAACGCGCGCAATCCGTCCTGACCTTCGGCGCTGGTCCGCTGCGCGGCGATCGCTTGGGCCGTCGTCTCGAGCGTCGCGTCGTACGGTTCTTCCCGGACGCGCGCGAACAGCGCTTTGGTCGCGGCGATCCCGGTGGGGCTTGCGCTGCGCACTTCGTTCGTTACGCGATCGATCGCGGCATCCAGATCCGCTTCCGTTGCGACGACTTCGTGGACGAGCCCGATCGCAAGCGCGCGCGCCGCGCTGAAGCGCTCGCCGGTGAGTGCCAGCGCGCGCGCGTGCGAGCTGCCGATCTTCGCGAGCACGAATGGCGAGATGACGGCCGGCATGATCCCAAGCTTCGTTTCGGTGAAGCCGAAGAGCGCATCGGCCGAAGCGATTGCGACATCGCAGCACGCGACGAGGCCCGCACCGCCGCCCAAAGCTGCGCCGTGAATTCTTCCGATCACCGGCTTCGTGAGGCGGTCGAGCGTGCGGAACATGCGCGACATCGCGCGCGCGTCCTCGAGATTCGCCTCGCGAGTGAGGTCGAGCGAGGCGCGCATCCAGTTGACGTCGGCGCCGCCGCAAAACGTTTTGCCCGCGCCCGAGAGAACGACCGCGCGCACGCCGGCGTCGGCATCAAGCCGTTCGAGGGCGGACCGCAACTCGGCGATGAGCTCGGCATTGAAGGCGTTTCTCACCTCGGGCCGGGCGAGTGCGAGGTGCGCGACCGGTCCGTCGCGGCGCACCGTCAGCAGGGTGGGCTCCATCCGGGCCGCTTTTCGCATGGCGTTGTCGGCTCCCTTACCGTGGCGACCGGCTCGGGGTGATAGGATGCGGGCATGGATGCAACCGCCGGTTCGTCGGCACCGCTGCCCCGGGCGCGCTCGAGCGAGGCCGGTGTGGTCGTCCGGCGCCACTCGCTCGTGACGCGAACGACGCACTGGGTCGTCTTCATCGCAATGATCGTGCTGACGATGAGCGGGCTGCAGATCTTTAACGCGGCGCCATATCTCGACGCCTCCGACAAGAGCGATCCCGCGCGTCGCGTCCTCTCGCTCGATGGGCGCACTACGCCCGCCGGCTCCGTCGGGGTGACGACGATCCTCGGCCACGAACTGACGACGACGCATCTGCTCGGCTACACCGACGACGGCCAGGGCGGCGAGACGGCACGCGGGTTCCCCGGCTGGATCACGTTCCCGGGTTATCAAGATCTCGCGGGCGGCCGCCGCTGGCATTTCTTTTTCGGCTGGGTTCTCGTGCTTGCGGGCGCGGTGTACCTGATTTGGGGCATCGGACGGGGGGAGCTGTCGCTGCTCATTCTACGGCCATCCGATCTGCCGAAGTTGTGGCCGATGCAAGCCTACTACCTCCGGCTGCGCAAAGAACCGCCCGATCACGGTAAGTACAATCCGCTGCAGAAGGCCGGATATACGCTCGTGCTGTTCGTGCTCACGCCGTTCGTGATCGTGACGGGCCTCGTGCTCGCGCCGGGATTTGATGCGGTCGCGCAACCGATCGTGTGGCTGCTCGGTGGACGTCAGTTCGCGCGCACGTGGCATTTCGTTGCGATGCTCGCGTTCATTGGGTTCTTCTTCGGGCACGTCTTCTTGGTCGTCGCGACCGGCTTCGTCAACAACATGCGCAGCATGATTCTCGGCACGTACCGCCTCGGCAAACATGAAGGGACGGGGCCGTGAAGCGCAAGGTCTTCGTTGCTTCAAGCATCGCCGCAGCGCTTGCCGGCTGCGCGAAGATCACCAACGGTCTCAACGAGTGGCAACCGGCCCAGCCGATTCTGAACTCGGCGGAGACGCTCAATCAGGCGATCATTGGAACGCGTGGGACGGCGCGGTTGTACAGGCCTGGAGACGTCACGCTCGACTATCCGGTAAACAGCCTCGATACGCCGCATCAGCCCGAGTACTTGTCGCTCATCGAAAGCGATTTCACGACGTATCGGCTGCCGGTCGGCGGGCTCGTCGACCATCCGCAAACCTTCACGCTGCGTCAGCTTCGCGCGCTCGCCACGCTCGACCAGATCACCCGCCACGACTGCGTCGAAGGCTGGAGCGTCGTCGGTGCCTGGCGCGGGTTGTCGCTCGGTTCGTTCTTGAAGCTCGTGCGCCCGAAGCCCGAGGCGCGTTACGTCGTCTTCTATTCGTACGATCACGACCAGAGCGGCCAGCAGTTCTACGGCAGCCTCAATATGGCGCAGGCCGTCCACCCGCAGACGATGCTCGCCCTCGACCTCAACGGCAAGCCGATCGACGCCGCCCACGGCGCTCCGGTCCGCCTGCGCGTCCCGACCCAGCTCGGCTACAAGAGCACGAAGTGGATCCGGAACATCGCCCTGGTCTCCAACTTCAAGGACATCTTCGGCGGCCAAGGCGGCTACTGGGAAGACGCCGGCTACGCCTGGTACGCGGGCATCTGAGCTCCCGCTCGGCGTTGCTACTTTCGACTTTCCGGTCGCTTATTGGGCACTTTGGTCCCAAAAGACGTTAATTAGGGTCCTAAGGCGCACATGTGATCCAGGTCACATAACGTACAGTGTCCTCACCTTGCTCCGGGTTTCAGGCCCTGGAACTTTTTTTGTTGTTACAGAGGACTTGAAATGGAATTGGTTGCCTTCTTTTCCGGGGTGTCGAGCTTCGCGATGCACCTCAGCGGATTCGCCTCGCTTTTGAGCCACATGGTGATGCTCCCGATGAATGGTTGGGGCGGATTGGCTGAGAGTGGTTGGGGCGCTTTAGCACCGTAAGGTTCTCGTCGAAGGGAAGTCCGCCGACCTAAGGTGTCGCTTGGAGTTCGGCCGATAAGCTCGGTGAGAGGGGTTTAGCCCGCCTCTCACCGTCATCGACCATCGACGAAAGGGTACCGCTGAGAAACTCGGCCGCTGCGCCGCCTGACGGCGAATCCGACACTGCTCTGCTAGCGTATCGGGTGGCTGACTTTGCCCTCTGCGCGGAAACGCTCTCGCGTAGCGGTAGCCTGTCGGCAGTCGCGTTGCGAGCGCGTGCACTTTTGCGGTGCGGCCACTATGGCGAAGCACTTTCGGCGGTCTCCGCGATCGAGCTGGATGGTGCTCCGGACGGCTGCGCTGCGGAGATTCTCGCTCTGCGAGCGTCGGCGTTTTCCTTGCTCAACGATCATCGGGCTGAGGCCACGCTTGTGGATGCCCGCGCGCGCGCCTACTCGTCCGGTTGTGCTGCGGTAGAGTGCGAAGTTGAATACCTGGCCGCCAGGCTTAGCTGGATGGAAGGCCGCGTCGTCGAGGCGTTGGTTGGTGTAGAGCGGGTGCTGGCGGTCGGGCACGGNNCTGGCTCGACTCTGGGCGAGCCGAGCCTTGGAGGTCAGCAGCCTACTGGCGCGCACGTGCGCACGAACTGCGCGGCGTTAGCGAGGCTCTCAGAGAGGATTACGCGGCTCAAGCCGTCTCGCTGATGGCTGCGTTCGAGGAGTTCGATAGCGGACCGGTCATCGATCTGTTCGCCGAGGCGTCGATGCTTCGCAACCTGGCGATTCTTGCGCGAGACGTTGCATCCCCGGAGATTGCCGAGTATGTTCGCAGTCGCAGCGAAGCGGTTGCTTGGAATCAGAACACCGCGTCCCTCGAATTCGAAGTTTTTCGCGCACTCGGATGGAGCCAAGCTCGTTACGGGGACCACCTCGGGGCATTCCGGTATCTGCGCCGGTCCGCGGAGGTTGCTCCGTCGGCGGCATTGCGAATCCGCGCAATCGTGGACCGTACCTTTTTGGGGCACGAACTTGGTGAGAACGACGCGGCGAGTTATGACTTCAATCTTGAGGTCGAGATTGCCAATGGCGTCAACTGGGACGAATTGAGTGGCGTCGAGCGATCGACGCTTTACGCGCTCGCAGCCGGCGTTGCGCCGATAGACCCCGGGCAAGCCCGTCGCCTGATCGATCGCTACTTTTCAATAGAATCACCCGTTTCCCCAAGCGAAATCTTCAAGCGCGACCGTCGCCAACGCGCCGATGAATGCTCCGCCCATGCCGCAGTGCTTGTTGCTGAGGGCGAACGCGAACGCGCGATCTCCCTGCTTCAAGAAAGCTTTCGGATCTGGTCCGAAGTCGGCTACGCCTGGCGCGCCGCGACCGTTGCCGCCGACCTCGCCGAACTTACCGGCGAAAGGCGCTTCTTTGACGTCGCCGCTCGTGAAGCGGCGAACCAGCCGCATTCGTGGTTGGCCCGCAGGCTCGCCGCCCTCGAAACCGCTCACTCCGCTTCTTAAGCGCGGCCTTGATCTCAGGGCCACTGCGCTTAGTCGCTTAGCATACGAGAGAGCGCTTGTTGGTATGAACTTCTTACTAACAGTTACATCGCAGGAGTAGGTCTTTCGGCCTGAAATGAAGGGTTTAGGGCCTAAAGGCGGATGTGTGTTCCTGATCACAGCTCGTACGCTTGCAAGGCCTTGCAGCCGGCTAATCCCCGGGCTCTTCGTCCATCCAAAGGACTTTCAATGTTAGCCGTAATTTCATTCGCCCCAGTAGTTTGCCACGTTTACCTCGCCGATTTCTTTGGTCTAGGAACCTTGATAGGCCATAGCCTTATAAGCATCTTGGAAGGCTGGGGCGCTGGGCAACTAGGCTGATCTCGGTGCTCCGGCCAGCCGGAGCTGATTGTCGGTGTTGTAGGAGAATGTGCCTTCGGAGCCGATACTGAGGGGAGGGCGGGTTTCCGCCCTTGTTTCTTTTGGTTTAAGGGAGAGCTCTGAGCAAGACGGTTACGCGACTAAGACCGCGTAAGGGTAATTTCGAGACGGCACTGCGGGCGTTCTGCAGTGCCGACTTTGCCTTTTGCTCCGAGGCGCTCAGCGAGTACTCCACACCGCAGGCTTCAGCGTTACGCGCTCGGGCATTCGTGCGCGCCGGACGCTACACCGAGGCACTAGCCACGATAGCTGCCCATGACACCGCCCGCCTTTCGCATGACGATGGCGGTGAGTTGCTCATACTCAAGGCGTCAGCGATGGTCGGGCTCCGAGATCCGGAGGCTGAGCAAACCCTCGTGGAGGCCCGCGCTCGCGCATTCTCTTCCGGTTCCCCCGCCCTCGAATGCGAGATCGAGTACATAAGTGCGTTCCTCGCTTGGACTCAAGGCCGTCTCGACGATGCTCTCAACGGAGTCGACCGAGTGCTCGAGGTGAGCGAGAACTGGCCCGGATGGGTGCAACGGCCTCCGGAGGGCCCGTTCTTTTCGCCGAGTTACTGGCGCGCGCGTGCTTACGACCTGCGTGGTCTGACCGAAGCACTTTGCGAAGACTATGTCGCGCAGGCCCAATCGCTAGCAAAGGGCTTCGAAGAGTTCGATCGCGCGCAGGTAGTCGATCTTCGCGTTGAGGCCGCGATGCTTGCCAATTTAGCCGTCCTCGCGCGAGATCTCGAAGAGCCTGATCTGTGCAACTATGTGTCGGATCGAGCCCAACGGATAGCTTGGAATGACCATACTGCTCTTTTCGAATACGAAGTTTATCGTGCACTTGCTTGGGGCCGTGCCCGGATGGGAGACCACTTGGCGGCCTTCCGCTTCTTCCGTCGCTCCGCGGATTGCGCTCCGAGTCTCGCTCTTCGAGTAACGTCGGTGGTCGATCGTAGCTTTCTGGCCCGAGAACTCGGGGAACTCGTTACGGCGACTGAGGATCTCGAATACGCTGCGCGTCTAACAAAATCTATTGATTGGGAGACGTGTAGTGGTCCGGAACGGGCAGCCCTCTTCACGCTCGCTCACCGCATCGCGCCGTGTGATCCGAAGGAGGCGCGCCGTCTCTACGATCGTTACTTGGCCTTGAAGTCGCCCGTATCTCCCTTGGAAATGCCGGCGAGCGGCAATCGCCGCCATCGGGCCAACGAGTGTGCCGCTCACGCGGCGGTATTGGTTGCCGAAGGGCATCGCGAGCGCGCTATTTCGCTCCTTCGAGAAAGCTTCCAAATCTGGTCCGAAGTCGGGTACGTCTGGCGCGCCGCGACCGTTGCAGTCGACCTGGCCGAGCTCACCGGTGAAACGCGGTTCTTTGAAGTCGCAGCTCGCGAAGCGGCAAAGCAGCCGCATTCGTGGCTAGCGCGCAGGGTTGGCGCACTCGCCGCCCGGCAGCCGACAGCGGTAGGCTCCTCGCCGCAAGGCTGACACCGGGTCCGGCGTGAAACGACGCCGCATGCGTCGTGTTCTCGTTTCGCTTGTCTTGGCGGCGGCAATCGTCGCGTGCGGGTTTCCCGTTCGGCCTTTGCGCGCGGCGGATGCAGGGGCGGCGCCCGCGCCGTCGCCGATTGCCGACGCTAGATCGAACCTTGATTCCCTCGTTGGTTGGCCATCCGGGCAGAGCGTGGTCGACGAACGTAAATGGGAGGATCAGTTCATTGCGGTGCCCTCGCCCGAGAACGCGATGGCAATCGAAGAGAAGCTTTCGTCGGTGCCGCATCGCGCGGGGACTCCGGCGGATTATGCGACGGCGCAGTTCGTTTCGGAGCGCCTCAAGGCCGACGGGTTCGACGTGGAGANNGCCGGCCCGTCGTTCATGGAAAATTCCGGCGACGGCGACGTCACGGGGCCAATCTTCTATCTCAATCACGGGACGCCCGACGATTGGGCAGCCTTCGACGACATGGGTGTGACGATGCCGCCCGGATCGATCGTCATCGAACGCATCGGCGCGTCCTCGCGCGATCCCCAGCTTGGCGCGAAGAGTTGGGAGTTACTCAAGAAACATGGCGTCGCGGGCCTCATCGTCTACTGGGATCCGATGGACGACGGCGTGTACGGCGGCGAGACGTGGCCGAACGGCAACTGGAAAAACGCGTACATGACCGAGCGCATCGGCGGTCCGAAGCCCGGCATCGGGGCGATCGCACCGCCGGGCGACCCGACGCTCCCGGGCGAAGCGCCGTTCCCCGGCAAAAAACATCTCGCGTGGGAGCAGACGCAGCACGCCGACATCCCTGAGATGGACGTGACGCAGTCGGTCGCGCGCACGTTGCTCGCCGGGATGACCGGCCCGGTCGTGCCGCACGACTGGCATGGTGGTTTCGAGATGATCGAACGCGTCGGCGGAAACGAGAAAGTCCACCTCGCCGTCAAGATGGAGCGCAAGCTCGTGACGATTTGGGTCGTAATCGGCACGATGGAGGGCGCGACGAAGCCGCACGAATTCGTCATGATCGGCAGCCACCGAGACGCGCAAACCTTCGGTGCGATCGATCCCGGCAGCGGGACGACCGTCATGATGCAGGACGCCGACGCCTTCAAGAAGCTTCACGACGCCGGCTGGCGCCCGAGCCGCTCGATCGAGATCGCCTCGTGGGACGGCCACGAACTCGGCCTCTGGGGCTCGATCTCGCTCGCGTACGCGCACCAAGATTTTCTGCGCAAGCACGTCGTGCAGTACATCAACACCGATCAACTCACGAACGGCCCGCCGTTCGTCGCCTCGATGAGTCCCGAGCTCTGGGCCTTCGGTCGCGAGATCGCATCGTACGTCAAAGGTCCCGACAGCAAACCGCTGATCGCCGTCGACACGCCGAAGAAGCCGGTGACGGTCCCGCCGGGCGGCGGTTCGGATCATCAGACCTTCATCTATTGGCTCGGTATCCCGAGCTCGACGACCGGCTTCTACGGTCACTTCGGCGCGCACCATAGCGCCGAGGACAACATTGAGGGCATCAAGACGTACGATCCCGGCATGAAAGAAGCCGTCGCCATGGCGCAGTTCACCGGCGTTCAGGCGATGCGCGCCGCCGGCGCCGTCGAGATGCCGCTCCGCCTAACCGACGTCGCGACCCAACTCGTCAAGGACATCGACGCCGCAAAGAAACTCGACCAGTACGACGGCATCGACCTAAGCGCGCTACGCGACAAAGCCACGGCCTACGAGGTTGCTGCGAAAGCGTTCGACGCGCGCCTGCTCGCAGCCGAGCGTTCCGGCGATCCATCCACCCTCGACACCCTCGAGAAGAAGGCGATGATCGCGCGCGACGTTTTCTGGATGCCGGACGGCCTCACGTACAACAAGTACTGGCACACGATCGACCGCAACGTTATCCCCCTCCCCGAACTCAACTACGCCGCTTTCGAAACGACCAACCGCGACGCGGATATGAAAACGGCGCTCGACCGTCTCGAAACCTGCATTCAGAAGGCAACCGACGCGTTAGGGTGAGCGCCGAACGAAGATAACGTCAAACGAACTCAATAAGCGACTCTTATTGAGTTGTACATGGCCCACGCAGCCACACGAAAGCGGATCAAAATTTTGTCACCCAGAGGGGAGCGCCCCTTCGCAGGCTCAGGACAGGCTCCGGCGCGCAGTCGAAGGGCCGACGGTGCAAGGCCAGATCCCGTCGGCGCTTCGACGAGCTAAGCATGACAAGCGCGGAGGAGGTCGTCATGCGTATTCCGCACGAAACGTACTCCTTTCGTATGTCGAAGCTGATCTACATCACCAGTACGTCGCTCGACGGTTGCGTGGAGGACGACACCGGTGCCTTCGATTGGGTCAATCCCGATCAAGTACACGCGTTCATCACTGAGTTGGTGCGGCCGATCGGAACCTATCTCTATGGGCGGCGACTCTATGAGACGATGGCCTACTTTGATGCGCCGGTGATCGAGGACTATCCACCCGAACACCGCGACTTCGCACGGGTCTGGCAGAAGGCCGAGAAGATCGTCTTTTCACGAACGCTGGCAGGCGCTACGAGACGCAACACGCGTGTCGAGCGGGACTTCAACCTCGAGGTTGTTCGGAAGCTCAAGCGTGAATCGGAGCACGACATCAACATTGGCGGCGCCGAGCTTGCGGGGCTTGCGCTCGAAGCCGATCTCGTCGACGAATGTCACCTGTTTCTCAACCCGATAGTCGTCGGCGGCGGAAAGCCGGCATTCCGAGCCGCCTTACGACGGAATCTCGAACTGCTCGAGACGCGCCGTTTCAGCACCGGAGTAATCCACGTGCGCTATCGCATACGAGGCGTTACTCCTTAAGGAACTAGACGACATCGGCACAGAGGGCCGTCCCTCCCTAAGAGTTGCAGCTAAGCCGGGCTTGAAGAGCTCGGGCTACCGATTGAGGCTCGGCCGCAGGGCTCTTNNCTCTGGAAGGCGTCTTCGGACTCCCATTGCGCGTAGTCCGTGACGTGGTGGCCGTCGCGACTGGCGTGAATGTTGGCGGAGATGAAGCCCGGCTGGTGCTGCATGACTTCTTCGGTCGCTTCGTCGAGCATGCGGACGAGCTGCTCCTGCCGGTCCGGCGTCACGGTGAAGACGTTGATCAGGGTTACGAGCTTCGCATCTTTTGCAATCGTTGCCATGGCCGCACTTGCTCGCTTTTCGACAGTTGGGTGTTGTGCGAGCGAGTTATACGCTTAACTTTGACTCGACCAATCAGTTGGGCGGTGGTCCACGGTCGGGAATGGCGGGCACTAACCGGAGCGTGGAACGCCAGCGTGGCTTTTCGCTGATTGAGGCCCTCGTCGTCGTCGGCTTGATGAGCGGCGTGCTGCTCGCAGTTGCGGCGATGCGGGGGACGCGTCCGCCGGCGGCGCACGTGGCGGCGCTCGGCCTGCAGGCGGCGCTGCGGCTGACGCGGATGATCGAGCAGGGCAAGGCGTCACCGCCAGTGATCTCGCTCTTGAAGCGCAACAATTGCGGCAAGGCGCTCGACATCGCGCGCGCGGCGCGCGACATGCACGGCGGCAACGGCATTGCCGACGAATTTCACGTCATGCGCGTGCTCTGTAACCTTGAGACCGTCAACACCTACGAAGGCACGCACGA
>PMHP01000042.1:0-242 GCA_003158195.1 Vulcanimicrobiota bacterium
ACGGCGCGTGCGGCCGGCGAAAAGCCGCCCATAGCAGACCCCATAACGCAAGCGCGACCAGCACGAACGTTCCGGCCGTCCGCGCTGCGGCCCACAGCATATCGGTCACGGCGCTCGTCACTTCGGTGTCGTTCGCGATCTTCGGTTGGCCCGTAACGTGGATCGTCACGAGATTCGACTCGAACGTTCGCGGGCGTCCGGTCTGCGCGTCGACCGCTGCAAGCGTCGCGGGGCCGATCGTG
>PMHP01000042.1:295-6469 GCA_003158195.1 Vulcanimicrobiota bacterium
CGACACTCACCGATTGCTGGTCGAGCGAGAGTTCGAATTTTCGGACGTGCAGGCTCGTGAGCGTCTGCGCGCCGGCTACCGACGCTGAGAAAACGACGCTCGCGAGGACGGCGGCTACGCGGTTAACGAATCGATCCACTGGGCGAAGAGATAGCGCGCATCGAACGGGCCGGGCGAGGCTTCGGGGTGGAACTGCACGGCCGCGATCGGTAANNCGTTCGTGCCGTCGTTGAGGTTGATCATCGTCGGCTCGAGTTCGTCCGGCAGCGACGGACCGTCGACGGCATAACCGTGATTGTGCGCCGTGACGAGGACGGTGTCGCCGATAAGGTCCTTCACCGGTTGATTGCCGCCGCGATGGCCGTAAGGCAGCTTATACGTTTTCGCCCCGCAGGCAAGCGCGAGCAACTGGTGGCCCAGACATACGCCGAACATCGGTACCACGCCGACGAGGCCGCGCAACGTTTCGATCGTCTCGGGCAGATCCGTCGGATCGCCGGGACCGGGCGAGATCACGACGGCGTCGGGTTTGCGCGCGAGCAGCTCTTCGCGCGTCACGCCGTAGGGCACGACGGTNNGGTCCGGATGCATCGGGTGCGACGCTTTGGACGCTGCGCGTGGCGACGTCCGCAACCAGGCCGACCGTGCTGGATTCGCGCGCGTACGGCGCGAGCGCGGCCTCCATCCGCTCGAGCGCGCTCGTACCGACCGCGAGCGCCGCGCGAATCGTGCCGTGCTCGCGCAGCACGGTCGTCAGCGCCCGCGTATCGATGCCGACGAGGGTCGGGACGCGTTGTTCGGTGAGCCACGTTGCGAGGTCGCTCNNCCGTAGTTTCCGATCATCGGGTACGTGAAGGTGAGGATTTGGCCGGCGTACGACGGGTCGGTCAGTGCTTCTTCGTAGCCGGTCATACCGGTATAGAACACGGCCTCGCCGAGCGCCAGCGCATCGTACCCGATGCCGTCGCCGTCGAAGCGCGTTCCGTCGGCGAGCAGCAGCGAGGCGGGCTTCTTCATCTCAAAGGGCCCTCTTTTGGCCTGCGCCTCGTGGGCCCCTGGAGAACGAATGACATCGCAAGTTTCGAGACGACGCCGGGCCCGCGTTCCGGCATCCTTAGGGTATGTCTATGTCCTTCCGCGTCTCCGGGCTCCGCGCCGAGCCGTTCACCTCTCTATTCGGTCTCGACGACGAGGCCCTCGCCCGCGCAGGAGCGCGGCGCTACATCGCGGACGCCAAACCTGGCTTCCCGTGCCGCGTGACGCTCGAGGACGCCGAACCAGGCGAGCGCGTGCTGCTCGTGCATTACGTCCACCAGCCTGCCGATACGCCGTTCCACGCATCGCATGCCATATACGTTCGGGAGAACGCGTCGCGAACGGCGTCGTTCGTCGATGAAATCCCCGCCTCTCTGCGGGGGAGACAGCTCTCCGTCCGCGCATTCGATGCGACCCATATGATGATCGACGCCGACCTCGCCGACGGCGCGAACCTGGAAGCGCTCGTGCAGCGCCTCCTTGTAAATGACGCGACGAGCTATCTGCACGTGCACTACGCGAAGCGTGGATGCTACGCCGCTCTTGTCGAGCGTGCGTGTAGCTGACTGCGAAGCGTTGTGTCGTTCTTAGACCAACCTTGTCACGCTGAGCTTGTCGAAGCGCCGACGGGATATCGCGATGCACCGTCGGCCCCTTCGACTGCGCGCCTGCGGCGCTCCGCTCAGGATGACAAGTTCTTGTTACGCTTCGCTCACATGAAAAGGTGAGCGCTTCATTTGTTTGACAAGTTTTTTGTTCGCGCTTCGCTCACATGACAAGGTTGGTGCTTCGGTTAGGGGGTGCCGATTTGGACGGTTAGCATGGAGATTGAGCCTCCGTCGAAGCCTTGCACGGGGAAGTGCGTTTGGTCGCCTTCTTTGCGGGCTGCGATGACGTAGAGTAAGGGTAAGTAGTGCTCGGGAGTGGGGACGGCGAGGATCGCGTCGGGGCCGAGGGCTTCGTAGTCGACGAGCGGGGCGTCGTCGCCGGCGAGGAGGAGCGCGCGAGCGCGGTCTTCGAAGCGGACGGCCCAATCGAATGGGTCGACGGGATGTTTGCCCCACGCGTAAGCGTGAAGGTTGTGCACGATGTTGCCGCTCCCGATGATGAGGATGCCTTCATCGCGCAACGGCGCGAGGCGCCGGCCGATCTCGTAATGGACTTTCGGTGGCTGCGTTTCGTCGATGCTCAGTTGCACGACGGGAACGTCGGCCAAGGGAAAGAGGTGACGGAGCACCGACCACGTGCCGTGATCGAGGCCCCAGCGGTGATCACGGCCGACGGGCGTTGGCGCGAGCAGGTCCTGGACCCGGCGCGCGAGCGCGGGATCGCCGTGCGCGGAGTATTCTACCTCGTACAATTCGCGCGGAAAGCCGCCGAAATCGTGGATCGTTCGCGGCTCGCGCATCGCGGTCACAAAGGTACCGGGGAGATACCAATGCGCCGAGATCGCAAGGACGGCGCGCGGCCGCGGAAGCTGCTTGGCGATGGCGGCCCATGCGTCGGTGTAGACGTTGCGTTGCACCGCATTCATCGGATTGCCGTGGCCGAAAAACAGCGCCGGCAGTGTTTGCGTCACGATCTATCCCGTCGCCGCGCGGAAGTTGTCGGCAATCTCAGCGGCGCTCAGGACGCGCGGATAGACGGCAACGTCGTCGAGCGCGCCGGTAAAGAAGCTGTCGAGGTCGCGCGTGCCCAAGCGCAACGGAGCGGCCCCGTGGGCCGGGACGATGTTGTAGCTCGCATAACGCGCCCCTCGCGTGCGGCGCGGGTTGCCGCGCAAGACGCCGTCGCGGTAAATGCTGACGCCCGCATTCGGATCGGAACCGTCGCCCGGGTCGAAACCCGCAACGACGTGAATCCAGCGGCCGGCGACCAGCCGGTCTTGAAAGTACGCACCGGCACCTTCGCCGCCTGACGCATTCCAGATGTACGCTGAGATGCGATTCGGACGCGAGGCCGAGTCTTGACTGTAGAAACGAAAGCCCCACTCGAAATCGCCGGTATCGCCTTTGCCGAGCCAGTGCACGTACGTCTGCGCCGTCTGGCCCGGGAATACGAGCACGTCCGGGCGCATCCAAACTTCGACCGTCAATCCCCGCCCGCTCGCCGGCTGACTGAAATGGACGCTGTCAGAAATCTCGACGTAATCGTGGTGGCCACCGAGACGAACGGCGCCGTCCGGATCGTTTGCGATCGCACCCGGCTCTCCCAACGCCGGATTGCCGCGATACGTCCCCGCGTGGCCGTTCCCGGTCGCATCGGAGGCCGTCGGTCCAGTGCGCTCGCCGAGTCGCCAATAGGCGACCGGCCGCTTCGCGAGCACCGTTTGCGCATAGCCGCCCGCCGCGACGGCTCGGCGCGCCGTACCTGCGGCGACGCATAGTGCGGCCGCACCACACGCGAATTGGCCTCGCGTTTGATGCGGCATCTTCATCGCCGCTCCAGTTCCGCTCGCTCGCGAACGACACCCTCGCGCATAACGACGGCGCCGCCGACGATCGTTGCGATTGCGCGCCGCGGAAACAATGCGCCGTCGAACGGTGTGTTTTTCCCCAGTGAATAAAACGTGCTCGCATCGACGCGCCACGAGCGCTCGGCGAAAATGGTGACGTCGGCTGGGTCGCCGACGCGCAACGATCCGCCGGGTACTCGAAGTATGCGAGCCGGATTGACCGAGAGCAGCGTCACGAAGCGCGCAATCGGGAGATCCGGGAGTGCAGCTGCGTACGCGCCGAGCGCCGTTTCGAGGCCGCTGAAACCGACGGGCGCATCGGCGAGCAGTTGTGCCTTCTCCTCGCGGGTGTGCGGGGCGTGATCGCTCGCGAACGCGTCGATCGTGCCGTCGCGGACGGCAGCCCGCAGGGCAGCGATGTCGCGCTCGAGGCGCAACGGCGGATTGACCTTTGCATCGGCACGGAAGCCCTCGAATCGATCGTCGCCGATCGAGAGATGGTGCGGGGTGACTTCGCAGGTGATCGCGATGTTCTGAACACGCGCGAAGCGGACGAGCTCGACGCTCATCGCGGTCGAGACGTGTGCGATATGAAACGGCTTCTTCGTGTCGCCGGCGATCAGGACGTCGCGCGCGACGTTGACGTCCTCCGCGAGCCCGGGCGAGCCGTCGAGGCCGAGTTCGAAGCTGCGCGTCCCTTCGTTCATCACCGCGTCGCCGCGCAGCACGCCGTCCTCGCAGTGCGAGATGAAGACGCCCGGGACGTCGCGGGCGTAGAGCGCCGCCTGGCGCAGCACGCGGGGATCGGCGACCGGGGAGCCGTCGTCGCTGAACGCGACGGCGCCGGCATCGTGCAGCCGCCAATACGGCGCGAGCTCCTTCCCCGCGCGGCCACGCGTGATCGCACCAATTGGATACACCCGCGCAAGCCCAGCCGCACTTGCAAGCCGCAGCACTTCGGCGATCAGCGCGGGCGAATCGAGCGCGGGCTCGGTGTTCGGCATGCATGCGACGGCGGTGAAGCCGCCGGCGACCGCGGCCGCGCAGCCGGTTGCGATCGTTTCCTTATGCGTCTGACCCGGTTCGCGCAGGTGGACGTGCATGTCGATGAAACCGGGCGCGACGAACGCCCCGGTCGCATCGAAAATCTCGGCGTCGCCCGCGTCGAAATGTTCGCCGATCGCGGCGACGCGGCCATCGCGCAGCAGAACGTCGCGCAGCGCATCGAGCCCCTGCGCGGGATCGACGACGTGCCCGCCACGGACGAGAAGCGCTGTCACGGCGAGTTGCGTTCGCTCCCGGAAAGAAAAACCCGGGTGAGAGCGGCAGGGTAGGCAAGAAATCGACGAGTATTTCCTAGCAGCCTCGGGGAGAGACGAATTACAACGATGCGACGTCAAGTCCGTTTGTGGTTGCTCGGCCTCGGATTTCTCATCACGACTCTCGGGTTGGATACCGGCACCTACGGCATCCCCGGCTTCACCGGCAACACCGGCTGGCTTAATAGCCTTCCGCTCGGAACACGTGACCTGAACGGGAAGGTCGTGCTGGTCGATTTTTGGGAGTACACCTGCATCAATTGCCTCCGCACGCTGCCGTATTTGCGCGCCTGGTACGAGCGCTATCACACCGACGGCTTGGTGATCGTCGGAGTACATACGCCGGAATTCGAGTTTTCGGGCGAGGAGCAGAACGTCAAGGCGGCGACGCGTCGCTTAGATATTGAATGGCCCGTGGTTCTCGATACGAACGATGCTATTTGGGGCCGCTATGGGAACGACTCTTGGCCTCACGAATATCTGTTCGATCAGGATGGCCGTCTCGTCGACACCGTCTCCGGGGAGGGTAGCTATCAGCAGACCGAGACGAAGATCCAATCACTATTGCTAGCGGCAAATAAGAAACTCACGTTGCCCCCGGTTATGGCGTTGCTCCCGCAGGATAGCTACGTAAAGCCGGGAGCGGTCTGCTATCTCAAGACGCCGGAGGTACTTCTCGAACACACGCAGATCGCGAACGCCGACAAATCCAGCGACCCCAAGCGCGACTCGATGTACACCGATACCACGGCGAAGCACACCGACGGCGCGATCTACCTCCAGGGCGGATGGCATATGAGCCGCGAGGCGGCAATCGCGGGAACCGGCCCCGGATATCTGGCCATGCGCTACCACGCGATTCAGGTCGTCGGCGTTCTTAGTCCCCCAAAGAATGCGCCCGTACGCGTCGATGTGACCCAGGACGGGGCACCGCTGCAGAAAACGGACGCCGGAGATGATATTCAGTACGATGCCGCCGGGAAGTCATACGTCACCGTCGACGCACCGCGCGCGTACGATCTCGTCATGAACGCCAAAATGGCATTTCACGAGTTGCACCTGACGCCCGAAGTCCCAGGCGTCAGCGTGTACAGCTTTGCCTTCGAATCCTGTGAGGCTCCCGCCAAGAATCCCTAGGTAATTGGGCCGCTTCGTGCCTCGAGCACCTCGACTGGAATGCCGTTGGGGTCCTCGACGAAAGCGAGCCAGCGCCCGCCACCGGGCGACTTTTTCGGGCCGGAGAGAACCTTGACGCCCTTTTCGCGCAACTGCTCGATCTGGGCCGGGAAGTCGCCGTCGAGTTCGAGCGCCAGGTGCTCGTAGCGGTTCCCGATCGCATACGGCGGGTGGTCCTCGAGGTCGTAT
>PMHP01000177.1 GCA_003158195.1 Vulcanimicrobiota bacterium
CGGACCGCAAGCCGCGAGCGCGCGCGACGTCTTGCGCCTCGCGACACGCGGGGGCGCCCAGGTGCTCGGCCGCGACGACATCGGAGCGCTCGGCCCCGGAATGGCGGCGGACATCGTCGGCGTACGGCTCGACTCGCTCCCGCTCGCGGGCGGCGCCGTCCACGACGCGCTCGCGGCGCTCGTTTTCTGCCGCCCGCCAAACGTCGATTTCACGATCGTCAACGGCGTGCCGCTCGTCGAGGGTGGCGCGTTCACCCGGCTCGACGTGGAGCGCCTCATCGCGCACCACAACGTGCTTGCCCGCGCGCTCGTCAGCGGAGGATAGGGACGGGCTGCGCGTCGCGCGCGGCCAGCGCCGCGAGCACGCGTTCGGGCGTGAACGGAAGATCCGAAAGCCAAACGCCGGTCGCATCGTGAACTGCCGCGGCAACCGCGGCGGCAAACGGAACGAGCGGCATCTCCGCCATCCCGCGCGCGCCGAACGGACCGTTGGGATCGGGCGTCTCCATGATGACCGGAAAAATCTCGAGCGGAACGTCGAGCGCGGTCGGCAGCAAGTAGGTGCTGAAATTCGGCGTGAGGATCCGCCCCTCGCTTATGCGAAAATCTTCGCATAGGGTGTAACCGATCGCCTGCGCGATGCAACCCTCGATCTGTCCTTCGACCTGCTGCCGATTGATCGCGCGGCCGACATCGTTGACGCTCACGACCTTCAGAATGCGCACGCATCCCGTCGCCGTGTCGACGGCGACCTCGACTGCTTGCGCGACATACCCGTAGGAGTAGTGCGGGTCGCACTGCCCGAGCTCGTCGAGCGGCGTCGTGCGAGGCGGCCGGTAGGTTACGGTTGCCGAGCCGTCACCGGTCGTCGCGAGCCGCGCTAACGCGAGTTCGGCGGCATCCTTCACGGCACGCCCGGCCATCAACGTCATGCGCGAAGCGGACGCGGAGCCCGCGTTTGGCGCCTCCGCGCTGTCGTCCGTGACGAGGCTGACCGTCTCGAGTGGAACGCGCAGCGTCTCGGCGACGATCTGACGCAGGATCAGGTGCACGCCTTGTCCGACGTCGGCCGCGCCGATGCGAACGTTCGCGCCGCGCACGCTGTCAAGCACCGTCAACGCGACGGTCGCCGTGCACTGCTCGGGGAAACCAAACGAGTACCCGACGTTCTTGATCCCGTTTGCGAAGCCGACGCCGCGGCGTTCGCTGCCATGCATTACGCCGGCGTGACGGGAAATGCGCAGCGCCGCTTCTTCGATGCAGCGTTCGAGTACCGGGACCGCGCTCACGCCGCGCGGCATCGCCGAACCGGACGGGTTGAGGCTACCCTCCCGATAGAGGTTCTTGCGCCGCACGTCGAGCGGATCGAGGTGCAGGGCCTCGGCAACGCGCGCGATCATCGATTCGGCGGCGAAATGCGCTTGCGGCGAACCGAAGCCGCGAAACGCGCCGCTCGGCACGTTATTCGTGTAGCAGACGAATCCGTCTGCCGCGACGTTCGGGACGGCGTACGGCCCGCACACAAAGGTCATCGCGCACTCGAGGACCACGGCGCTCGTCGAAGCGTAAGCACCCCCGTCGGCGACGAGCGTCGCTTCGACTGCGGTGATCGTCCCGTCGGCCAGCGCCCCCCAGGTCGCGTCGATCGCGAATGGATGGCGCTTGTGGTGCCCGATGATCGACTCTTCCCGGCTCCAGCGAATCGCAACCGGCCGCCGCAGTTTCCACGCCGCGAGCGCCGCCAACGGCTGCACCGAGAGATCCTCGCGCCCGCCGAACGCGCCGCCGATCTTCGCGTAGCGCACGACGACCTGGTCTTCGGACAACGCGAAGATCTCCGCAAGTTGCCGGCGGTCTTCGTGGAGCCACTGGCCGGCGGTCTCGACGACGAGCCGGCCGGCATCGTCGACGAATGCGACCGCAGCATCGGGCTGCAAATACGCGTGCTCTTGCCATGACGTCGTGAACGTCCCGGACACGACGACGTCCGCTGCGGCGAGCGCGGCCCGTGCGTCGCCGCTGCGCAACTTCTGGTGCCGTAGCACGTTGTCGCGCCCGGCGTGCACGCGAGGCGCACCCGGCGCCATCGCAGCGTGCGCGTCGCCGACCGCCGGCAAATCTTCGTAGGTCACGCGCACGAGCGCGGCGCCGCGTGCGGCCGCCGCATCGTTTTCGGCGACGACCAGCGCGACCCGATCGCCGAAGTGCCGCACGACGTCCTCGCACAGCACCGGCTGATCGCTCTCGACCAAACCGTAGCGGTTGTGCGGCACGTCGGCGGCGGTCAGCACCGCGACGACACCGGGAGCCGCGAGCGCGGCCGACGGGTCGATCGCGACGATCCGGGCGTGTGGACGGCGCGCAAAGACGACCTTCAACCGCAGCATCTCGGGCCGAATCACGTCGGCCGGATATGCGGCTGCTCCGGTCACCTTGTCGCGTGCATCCTGACGCGGGTGCCGCGTTCCGATATAGGTCACGCGCCGACCTCGACGCGCTCGTCCACTTCCTCGCCGACCGCGGCCGCTTCGATCGCCGCGACGATTTTGGCGTAGCCCGTGCAGCGGCAGATGTTTCCGCTAATCGCGGTGCGGATCTCGTCGCTCGACGGCGCGGTGAACTCGTCGATCAGCTTCGCGCCGGCCATAATCATCCCGGGGATGCAAAATCCGCACTGCACCGCACCGTAATCGATGAAGGCCTGCTGAACCGGATGCAGATCCTCGCCGGCTAGGCCCTCGATCGTCGTGACGGTCGCGCCGTGCGCTTGCGGCGCAGGCACCAAGCACGACATCACCGCGCGACCGTCGAGCCAAACGGTGCACGCACCGCACTCACCCTCGGCGCAGCCTTCTTTCGCTCCGGTCAGCCCCGCGCGGTCGCGCAGGGCGTCGAGGAGCGAGAGCCCAGCGACGTCGGCGAGATGGCGGCGACGGCCGTTGATCGTTGCGACGACGATCCCGCTAAACGGCTCGACGGCGTAACGCGCATTCGGCGTTTCTAGCAACACCGGATCCGCCGGCAGACCGGCCGACTCGGTTCCGTCGGCGATGCGCTCGAGTGCGCGCTCGACGAGCGCCGCGATCGTCGTCCGGCGATAGCCGGCAGACCCACGGATGTCGTCGATCGGCACCGCGTCGGTCGCCGCTGCTGCGGCGGCGGCTGTGCCGATCGCGCGGTCGAGGGGCCGGCCGATCAAAAGCGCCTCCGCCGTTTTGGCGCGGAGTATCGTCGGTCCGACGCAGCCAAGCGCGATCCGCGCAGCCGTGACGGTCGCGCCTTCGAATTCGAGGACGATCGCGACATTCACGACCGCAATCGCCTGCGCACGGCGCAATCCCAACTTCAGAAAAATTCCGCGGCGCGCCGGCCCGAGCGAGCGCACCGTGATCGCGCGGACGAGCTCCCCCGGGCGCAGCGCCGTGGCGCGAAACCCGGTGCAAAAATGTTCGACGGCGAGCCGGCGGCGGCCGTCGCGCCCGGCTAACTCGACTTCCGCCTCGAGCGCGACGAGCGCCGTAATCGTGTCGTTTGCGGGCGAGGCCGTTACCAGGTTGCCGGCAATCGTCCCGCGAGCGCGAATTTGCGGCGCGCCGACCTCGGCACAGGCTTGAACCAGTGGAAGCGCGGCCTGCCGGAACGCCTCCCCCTCAAGCACGTCGTTGTGGGTCGTCAACGCGCCAAACGTGAGCGCCCCCGGCCTCGTTGTGACGAACCGCAGTTCGTCTTCGAGCGCGGTCAAGTCGATCAAGCGGCTGGCCGGCTTGACGCCTCGACCAAGCTCGACCATGAGGTCCGTCCCGCCTGCGACCAGGCGTGTTTCGGGCCCTGCCCCGGCAAGCGCGTCCAGAGCTTCGGCGAGGTTTGCGGGGCGAAGAAAGACCTCGACCATCCTCCTCGATTCCTTCCCATCTTGACGCTATCCGCTTGCCGTTTGGCAGACTGAACGCCAGTGCATCGCAGCCAATGCTGCACCCTAAACAGAAATCGGAGGCACCGTGGACTCACGACTTCGCCTGGTCCTTGTGGTTTTCGCGTTTGTCTTGTGCGCACAAACGGCGAATCCGACGCCGTCCCCGAGCCCGGCCGCGACTCCGTCCAGCAGTCCCAGCGCGGCGCCGACCGGCGCGTATCCGGTAGACGCCGGTCCGTTTGCCGTTGTGAGTGAAGCCTCGTTCGAAAGCATCGTCGCGGCCGGAAAGACCATCCAGTTCAGCACGTACTTGCTCAATCCGAGCAGCACTCTGGAACAAGCGCTCGTCAGCGCCGCAGCGGCCGGCGCGAGCGTCGAGGTTTCACTTCCGAGCGACAGCTTCGTACAGAGTCTGGGTGACGTCTATCAAGAAGACATGCAGTCGGCGCAGAATATCGCAAATGCCGGCGGCACGGTCATGTGGGATGCCGGGAATCAAAGTCCGAACGCGCAGCCGCTTCACGCCAAGCTCGCGATCGTCGACGGCACCGCATACCTCGACGGGCGCAATTGGGATTCGACCGACGTCATCGTAAGCGACACCGGGGTCGCCGACCTTTTGGCAATCGGCAACGCGATCGCGCTCAACCCCACCGATTCTCCCACCCTCGACACGGTCAAACAAGATGCGCTGTCGCTCGAAACGACCTATATCAGCAGCACGAGCGGGTCCACGATCGACTATATGACCGAGTCGTTCGGCGCAGGCAACGTTGCGAACGCCCTGATTGCGCGGGCGCAGGCGGGGCTGACCGTCCACGCGATCGTTTTGAAGAGCGATGTCTCGACGAGCGAAAAGACGACGCTCACGCAGATGCAGCAAGCCGGCATCGACGTCGAGTTAAACCCCGGCTCGGGAAGCGAAAAGCTCGCAATCATCGGAACGACGGCATGGTTCGGCTCGTCGAACTCGACGGCCGGTGTGCCTTATCAGATCGACTGGGGCGCGGTCTTTTCAGACCCGAACGTCATCGCAACGCTCCAATCAAACTTCGATGCAACCCTAACGACCTGCACGCCATATTCAAGCTCCGTGTCATCCTGAGCGCAGGGCCGTAGGCCCGAAGTCGAAGGACCGCCGGTGCAAGGCCAGATCTCGTCGGCGCTTCGACTGCGCGCCTGCGGCGCTCCGCTCAGCGTGACAAAGCGATCAGAAGTGGCGCGCGATGTAGTCGATCCAATGATCGTAGACGTCCGCGGCGCGCACGGGATCTCGTGGGAAGTGTCCGTCGACCGGCCATACGCGCAAGGTCGCGTCCTTGTGGTTGTCGCGCAGCGCACGCCAGTACATTGAGGAGGTCGCGAACGGATCGCGATTATCCCCGACGTCGGATAAGATAAGCACGGGCGTCGTTACGTAGCGCACGTACGAGATCGCGGATGTGTTTCGCCACTCCGCCGGATCGCCGGCGAACGGCGAACCGTGAAAAAGCGCGCGATCGGCGTCGGAATCGTCCGCGACGCCGTAGTCCGTTGCCCAATCGTCCACGGACGCTCCGGATACCGCGGCCCGCCAAATGTGATACTTCGAGATCATCCAAGCGGTCATGATGCCTCCGTACGACCAGCCCGAGACCGCGATGCGGCGATCGTCGACGATGCCGCGCGCGCGTACCGCATCGACCGCCGCCATCACATCCCTCCCCGGGCCGTCTTCCGGGTCGTATAAAACGCCACGTTGATACGTCAGGCCAAGATTGGTGCTCCCGCGATAGTTCGGCTCGAGGACGAGCCATCCGCGCGCTGCGAGCAACTGCGCAAACCGATCGAACGAAAGCACCGAAGCGGAGGTCGGACCGCCGTGAACGAGCAGCACGAGCGGGTAGCGGTGCGCCGGATTAAATCCGGGCGGCTCGTACAGGACCGCATCGCCCGTGGGTCCGAGCGTCGTCGGAAACGTAACGCTTTCCGCCGGCGCGAGATCGAGCGCCGCGATCGGGGCATTGTCGTCCGTGAGCTTTACGATTGCACCATCCTTGGAGCGCACGTACACTTCTGACGGGACATCGACTTTCGTTGCAACGAACGCGAGCGTGCCGTCGCGCGCGAGTGCGCCTGCGAGTGGGGATGCGAGGGCGAGCCCGCCGAGGTCGACTCGTTGCAGAGCGCCTTCCAGCGGCGCGTGCACGAGCGTCGTCATCGTCTGGTCCGCGCAGGCAAAATAAAGACCGCTCGAATCGGGCAGCCAGGCGTACTCGCGCACCGTGCGATCGAACGGATGCGAAACCGCCGTGCCTTCGCCGCCTTCGGGCACGGTCACGTAAGCCTCCGTGAGATTGATCTGGTTGTCGCCGTTCGAGTGCAGGTAGGCGATATGTTTACCATCGGGCGAGAAGCGCGGATCGGCTTCGAAGCCGTCGTGCGCCGTAAGCTGTGAAACCTTCCCGGTCGCGACGTCGACGATGTTGACGAGAGCCCGGTCCGCGTCATTCAAAACTGCGTCGGGCGCGAGGAGAAATGCAAGCCGCGTCCCGTCGGGCGACCACGAAAGCGTCGACCGCGCCTCGCCGGTCGTCACGCTTTTTGGGCCGGAGGTGAGCCGGCGCGCGCGCCCGCCCGCGGCGGGAACGACGAACAGGTGGACCGGCCTCGGCTCTTCGCGAGCGGTGATCGCTTCGGTTGTGAAGACGAAGCTGTCGCGGAACTTGTCGTCACCCGTGCGCTTCGGCTTGGGGTCCTGGGCCGCGTAGGCCAAAGCCGCGCCATCCGGACGCCAAACGAACTGCTCGACGCCTTCGGAAGCCGCCGTCACCGGGCGCGCGTCGCCGCCGTCGAGCGGCATCACCCAGACCTCCGCTTTCGCATCGTCACCCGAGCCGACGTTTGCGAGAAAGGCGAGCTTCGTCCCGTCGGGCGAGAACGCGGGGTCCGACAACCCTTTGCGATGATACGTCAGCGTGCGGCGCGCATGCGTCGCCACGTCGACGATCTCGAGGTCGCGATCGTACCGGTCTTCGCTCCACGCGATGCGTGTGACGACAAACGCGATGCGCGTCCCATCCGGCGAGATCGACGGCGAGGTGAAGGCCACGATCCGCCGCAGATCGTCCGATTGGATGGGACGCGCTCCGGCGGACCCGCCACCAGCCGTGCAAAGCATGGAGGCAACGATAAAGCAGACGGCTTTTTTCACGAACGAGAGATGCGTCGCCGGAACGAGGTTCCCTGGCGCTAGTGCAGTCCGCTTCGTGTCCTAGTGCTTGCCGGGTTCAAGCCGTGATGGCTCGAGGTGGTAACCGGTGCCGGTGGGACGCCGGCGGCTCCGCGCAAGATCAAATCGACGTTGGAGAATGAGATCGCATCGCTCGCGTTCAGTTGGATCGTATTGGTACCGGCCTGGATATCGGAGAGCGAAACCGGTAAGGCCATCGTCACTTGCGCACACGCGCTTGTGGCGCCCTGCGCTGAGCACGTCGGGAACGGCCAGACAAAAGACTGCCATGCGCCGTTGTTTATCTGGTAATTCAATGTGACGGGGTCTTGCGTGAAGGCGTTGAGCGTCAGGAACGCCCCGTTGGCATTCCCGATATTGTAGACACCGGGTACCGTCAGCGCGAGCGGCGGAGTGTTCGGGAACCATGAATAGCCGAGGTTGAGCAGGTTCCCCGGAATCTGCATCGCCGAATCGGGTTGGGTATCGGGGAACTGAGCGGAGTTGGTCATCATCAGACTGTCCGCTACGTCGAAGGCGAGGTCGCGCGCCAGGATCGGACCATCGAATCCGATGTTCGTCCAGCTGAACGTGTGGATTCGCTGGTCCATTGCTCCCTCTTTATCCGCGTTGTAATGCACGTCTTCGATCCACAAGAGTCCGCGGGTGAGGGTGAGGCTCATATTCGTGATGACGGCGAGGTGCCGCAGCGGCGCGGTCGTTCCGGCATCGGTCCCGTAGACGTCGACCTCCTTTTGCGAGAAGCGCACTTCGAAGTGATTGTTGTTTCCCGGACCCGTCGACGCTTTGACACAATCCAGGTCCTTCACCAAGACATTGCCACCGAACGCTGAGTCATTGGCCACATAGTTGTTGACGACGACCGCGGAACCGACCGTGACGATCGCGGACGACTCCGGTTGTTCCGGGCAGTACTGGCGGATCCCGCAGCCTCCGCCGGAGTTGGCCGGACAAGAACTTTCGATCCGAAGCCCAAAGCCGTTGACCGGAACCGATTGCCACGACGAGAAGTGCGTGAACGGGTCCGGCACCGGTTGATCGGAATACCACAGCTCCGGCCAAACCGTATGCGAGCCCGTGGTATCGTCGCTGACGTCAAAGGTGACCGTGCCCGTACGCCCGGCGATGTCGAAGGGTTGCTTCGGATACATCGCAAGCGACGTCACGCTCGTATCGTCGTTGACCGATTCGAAGACCATCCCGTTACAGACGGCAATGTCGTTATCCGGATAGACCTGACTCGATTGCCCGCACGCATCCAAGACGGTCGGGGCAACGGCGTTGGCCCAACCCTGGCCCCAATTGTACAGTCCGGTTTGCCGCGAGACGCCCCACAGCGTGCCGTCGAGTGGGCCTGAACGATTGCCGATCGGCGCCGGTGCACTGAACGTCTCGCAGAACGCCGCCTGCAACGGTTGATTCGCCGTCTGGAACTGGCACGGACCATTCGCACTTGAGATCACCACAGTCGAAGTCGGCGCCGGTGCCGGTGCGCTGGTTGCGACGGGCGTCGCCGTCGCGGCTACCGAGGTGCCGGGTACCGGCAGGGTTGAACCGCCGCCACCACCGCCGCAGCCGGCAAGGCACGCGAGAGCAGCAAGAGGCATAAACCGGCGCAAAACAGACATGAGCGGGTGGGTCAAGGCAGACTCCGTTGCAAAGCGACTTGCGCCGAGCCGCTTAATAGTAACCCAGCGTTAGGTCTTCGACACCCGACAGGGGACGAATGTGATGGCGCCTACGGCCGCGAGGGCGTCTAAGCTTTTGCGTTCTGCGCTGTAAGGGGCGGTGGGAGTCCATTTCGCTTGGTCGAAACGGCGCCCATGTCGTCTTGGACGGGCACGTGCACTTAACCGACGTCGAGCGCGACAAGTTGCTGCTCAGTTACGCCGCCGAGATCGCGTGGCGGCGGCGCAAGCGCGGCTTGCGGCTCAACCATCCCGAGAGTGTCGCGATCATTGCCGCGTTCGTCCTCGAGGGGGCGCGTGATGGGCGCAGCGTCGCCGAGCTGATGCAGGCCGGGCGCGAGGTGCTGAGCCGCGAGGACGTGATGGAAGGCGTTGCCGAAATGATCGAGTCGGTTCAAATCGAGGCGACGTTTCCCGACGGGACCAAGCTCGTCACCGTCCACGAGCCGATCCCGTGATTCCGGGCGAAACCTTCGTCGCCGCCGGGGAGATCGAGCTGAAGCCCGGCCGGCGGCGCGCGCGAATCGTCGTGAAGAACAGCGGCGACCGGCCCGTGCAAGTCGGCTCGCACGCGCACTTCTTCGACGTCAACCCGGCGCTCGCGTTCGAGCGCGAAGCGGCGCGCGGGATGCTGCTCGACATCCCCGCGGGGACGGCGCTGCGGTTCGAACCGGGGATCGAGCGGCCGGTCGACCTCGTCGAAGCCGCCGGTGAACGGCGCTTCAAATGAAGATCGATCGCGAGCGTTACGCGCGGCTGTACGGTCCGACCACCGGCGACCGGTTGCGGCTCGCCGACACCGGCTTGGTGGTCGCAATCGAGCGAGACCTGACCGGTTACGGCGACGAGTTGACGTTCGGCGGCGGGAAGGTGATCCGCGACGCGATGGGCCAGCATCCGACGATCTCTCGCGCCGAGGGCGCGCTCGATACCGTGATCACGAACGCGATCGTCATCGATGCGAGCGGGATTTACAAGGCCGACATCGGGCTGCGCGACGGCCGCATCGCGGGGATCGGCAAGGCCGGCAATCCGCTGATCATGGACGGCATCACGCCGGGCATGATCGTCGGCGCGTCGACCGAAGCGATCGCGGGCGAGAACATGATCGTTACGGCCGGCGCGATCGACACGCACATCCATTTCATCTCGCCGCAGCAGGTGACGGTCGCGATCGGCAGCGGTGTGACGACAATGATCGGCGGCGGAACGGGTCCCGCCTCGGGGACGAACGCAACGACGTGCACGCCGGGCCGCTGGCACCTCGATCAAATGTTCTTGGCGAGCGAGCTGCTGCCGGTCAACGTCGGTTTTCTCGGCAAGGGCAACGCGAGCGGGACCGCACCGCTGCACGAACAGATCGACGCGGGGGCGCTCGGGCTGAAGCTCCACGAAGATTGGGGCACGACCCCGGCGACAATCGACGCCGCCCTGCGTGTCGCCGATGCGACCGACGTGCAAGTCGCAATTCACACCGACACGCTCAACGAAATGGGCTTCCTTGAAGAGACGCTGCGCGCGATCGCGGGGCGCACGATCCACACTTATCATACCGAAGGCGCGGGCGGCGGGCACGCGCCCGACATCATTCGCATCGCGGGCGAAGCCTACGTATTGCCATCCTCGACGAACCCGACGAGACCGTATACGGTCAACACGCTGGCCGAACACGTCGACATGCTGATGGTCTGCCATCACCTCGACCCGTCGATCCCCGAGGACGTCGCGTTCGCCGACTCGCGCATCCGCGGCGAGACGATTGCGGCCGAGGACGTGCTCCACGATCTGGGCGCGATCAGCATGATGTCGTCCGACTCGCAGGCGATGGGACGCATCGGCGAGGTCATCATGCGGACCTGGCAAACCGCGCACAAGATGCGCGTGCAACGCGGCCCGCTCGCCGGCGAAGCCGAGGGGAACGACAACCTGCGCGTGAAACGCTACGTCGCGAAATATACGATCAATCCGGCGATCGCCCACGGGATCGCCGAGCACGTCGGTTCCGTGACCGTCGGAAAGCTTGCGGATCTGGTCGTGTGGAAGCCGGCATTCTTCGGGTTCCGGCCCGAACTCGTGATCAAGAGCGGCACGATCGCCTTCGCGGCGATGGGCGATCCGGGCGCGTCGATCCCAACCCCGGAACCCGTTCGGATGTTGCCGATGTGGGGCGCTTTCGGCGCGGCGCCCGCGTCCGGTTCGGTGACGTTCGTGTCGAAGCGCGGCCTCGAGTGCGGCTTGACCGATCGCGTGCCGGCGCGCCGTGCGTTCGTTCCGGTCGCGAACTGCCGCGCGATCGGCAAGCGGGACATGGTGCACAACGACGCCCTTCCGCACATTGAGGTCGATCCGGCGACGTACGAGGTGCGCGCCGACGGTGTCCTGATGACGTGTGAGCCCGCTACGTCTTTGCCGCTCGCGCAGCGGTACGCGCTGTTCTGATGCACCGGCGCATCGAGCGCACGCTCGGGAACCTGCGCGATTTTCCCCTCACCGGCCGCGCGCTCGAGCGCATCGGCGTGCCGAGCGATGCGATGAACCGGCGCATCGTGCGCGCGAGCAGCAGCGTCGGCGATCTCGCGCTCGTGCTCGGCGACAAAAGACTGCGTGACGGTGACGTCGTCTATGCCGACGCCGAACGCGTGGTCGCCGTCGAGGTTCAGCCGGACGATGTGATCGTGGCTCGGCCGGCGACGATCGCAGCCGCGCTCGAACTCGCGCACGCGCTCGGAAACCGGCACCTTCCGATACAACGCGAGAACGACGCGCTGATCGTGCGCTACAGCGAACCGATTGCGGCGCTCTGCGAGCGTGCCCGCGTGCCCTGGGAGCGGACGCGACGGGTGCTCGCGGAGCCATTCGTCACCCCCGCCGCCCCGCACGAGCACGCGTCATGATCGATCCGCGCCTCCTGCAACTGTGCGATAGCGCGTTCCCAAGCGGAGCGTTTTCCCATTCCTTCGGTCTCGAGACCGCGGTCCTCGAAGGCGGCCTGCGCGATGCGCAAAGCGCCGGCGATTGGATCGAAGCGTACCTCTGTAGGAGCGCGGCGACCCTAGACGCGCGCGCGATTGCGCTCTGGATCGACGGGCGCGCCTCGATCGAAGAGCTTGATGCGGCTCTATCGGCGGCGGTGTTCGCGCCGGAGCTGCGATCCGCAGCCAGGCGCTTGGCGCGCGCAACGCTCGACGCGTACGATGCAATGGGTATTGCAGACCACGCGATCGCCGGTTATCGCGCGGCGCTCGACGAAGGGTGCGCGCACGGACACCAGGCCATCGCGTGTGCGCTCGGCTACCGCGCGATCGGGGCGGCGGCGCGCGACGCCTGCTGCGCCTATCTCAGCTCGACCGCCGGCATGTTGGCGGCGGCGGCCGCCCGGGCGGTACCGCTCGGTCAGCGCGACATCGGACGCCTGCTGTGGTCACTCCGCGATGCGATTGCGGCTGCCGCCGAAACGGCGGCGGCGGCGCAATCCCTCGACGATCTGACTGCGAGCGCGATCGCGTGCGAGATCGACGCGATGCGCCACGCCTGGCTTGACGGCCGGTTGTTCGCATCGTGAGCGCGATCCGGATCGGCGTCGGCGGCCCGGTCGGTGCGGGCAAGACCGCCTTACTCGAACGGCTCGCGCGCGCGTTCCATCCGCGCGTCGACATGGCCGTGATCACCAACGACATCTACACCCGCGAGGACGCGCAAATCTTAACCCGCAGCGGCTGCTTGCCGCCCGAGCGCATCGTCGGCGTCGAAACCGGCGGCTGCCCGCACACCGCGATCCGCGAAGATGCCTCGATGAACCTCGAGGCGGTGCGGGAACTCGAGGCGCGTTTCCCGGACTTGCGTCTGCTGATCATCGAGAGCGGCGGGGACAACCTTGCCGCGACCTTCAGCCCCGATCTTGCCGACGCGACGATCTACGTAATCGACGTTGCCGGCGGGGACAAGATTCCGGCGAAAGGCGGCCCCGCAATCTCGAACGCCGACCTGCTTGTCATCAACAAGATCGACCTCGCGCCCCACGTCGGCGCGGACCTCGGCCGGATGCAGCGCGACGCCGAGAGCGCGCGCCGCGGCTTGCCCTTTGTGTTTACCGATCTGCGGCACGGTGCGGGTCTCGATCCCGTCGTCGCGTTCGTCGAGCGTGCCGCGCTGCTCGACGGGGAGGCCTGACGTGGACGGACACCTTGGGCTCGTTTGCATCAACCGCGACGGACGGTCGCGGTTGACGACGCTGTGCTTCGACGGGCTGGCGCGGGCGAGCCGTGCGCTGCGCGAACCCCGCGGCGCCGCTCGCGTCGTTACCGCGACCCTTGGTCCTGGACTGCTTGGAGGTGACGCCGTTGCGCGGGATACGGTCGTTGCTTCGGGCGCGACGCTCGTCGTCGCCGCGCAGATGGCGACGCCGGTCTTTGCCGGCAACGCGCCGTCGCGCAGCGACGCACGCTCGCGCGTCGCCGCCGGCGCAGAACTCTATGTCACCGGTGAGGTTCTGCTGCTCGCGCCCAGATCCGCCCACGAGGTTTCCGCCGCGTTCGACGTCTCGGGCGACGGGTTCGCCGTGCACGCCGAGATCGTCGTGCTCGGCGCCGGCGCGCGGCTGCGCTCGCGAACCTCGGCGCGCATCGACGGACGGCTCGTCGTGCGCGACGCCTGCGATCTGGACGGTGACGGATCCGGGCGCGCGCTCCTAACCGCAATCGTCGTAAGCGCGGATTCGCAGCGTCGCGCTTGCCTGGCAGCTTTGTTGCAGGGACTACTGGGCGAGGACCCGGCAATTCGCGGCGGTCTCGGTGCGACGGACGGTGCAACGATCGTTCGCGCCCAAGCCCCCGGCGCGTGGCCGTTGCAGCGCTTGCTCGACCGTATCGTTGCGCTCGCGCGCGCGCACGAGAGGGAGCGGGAAGCGACGATGCTCCTCGCGCACCCGGCATGATGCGCTACGCTCTCGCGGCGATACCGGTCACCATGCTGACCCTCGCCATCCCCTTCGTCAATCGAGTCGAACCGCGAATTTTCGGACTGCCGTTCTTGCTCGCATGGATCGTCCTTTGGATCCTGTTGACGCCGGCTTTTCTCGGGCTCGTCGCCCGTCTGGACCGCTCGCCGTGAATGCATCGGTAAGCCTCGGCATCGTCGGCGTTGGGATCGCAAGCGTCTTGATCTTCGCGACGCTCGCAGCTCGCCGTGCAAACCTCGACCCGCAGGAGTATATCGTCGGTGGCCGATCGTTCGGCGCATTGTTCCTCTGGTTACTCCTGGCCGGCGAAATCTACACGAGCTTCACGTTTCTTGGAGCGGCCGGCTGGGCGTACGGCAAGGGTGCACCCGCGTTTTACATCCTGTGCTACGGTACGTGCGCGTACGTCTTGTCGTACTTTCTTCTTCCGCCGATCTGGACGATCGCAAAAGAGCGTGGGTTGCTGACCGAAGCGGACTTCTTCGCGGAACGCTACGGGAGCCCGCGTCTCGGCATCCTCGTGGCCTGCGTCGGCTTCGTCTTCCTCGTTCCGTACGTGACCTTGCAGTTGACCGGCCTTGAAATCTTGCTGCGCATCGCTGGGTATTCGACGTTGAATTCGGCGACCGCGGTCGGCATCGCGTTCGCTCTAATGACGGTGTTCGTGTATTTGACCGGCTTGCGCGGCACGGCATGGGCGAGCGTTATCAAGGATATCGCCGTATTGATCGCGGTGATATTCGCCGGGATCGCGCTGCCGATACATTTTTTCGGCTCGCCGGCAGGCACGATCGACCGGGTTCTGGCGACTCGGCCCCATTGGATGACGCTCGCAAACGATCTGTCCGCGCAAGGTACGACCTGGTTCGTTTCGACGGTGCTTTTGACCGCGCTTGGCTTCTTCATGTGGCCGCAGTCGATTGCTGCGGTGTTTTCCGCGCGCAGCGCCGCGACGCTGCGCAGAAACGCGATCTTTCTGCCGTTCTATCAGCTCATGCTGCTCCTTGTGTACTTCGCCGGATTTACCGCGCTCTTAGTCGTTCCGGGCCTCAAGGGCCCGGCCGCGGACCAGTCGTTTCTCCTCGTCGTTCAACACTACTATCCATCCTGGACGCTTGGATGCGTCGCATTTGCCGGTTGCCTCGCGGCACTGGTTCCCGCGTCGGGTCAAATCCTCGGCGCCGCTAGCCTGGTCGCGAAGAACGTTGCCGGTGACGGGTTCGGTTACGCAACGAGCGACGCCGAGCGGTTGCGCCTCACCCGGATCCTCGTGATCGTCGTCGCGGCGCTCGCGCTTACGTGGTGGCTGGTCGCGCGCACGTCGCTCGTCGGTCTGCTCCTCATCGGCTACAGCGGCGTCACCCAGTTCTTCCCCGGCGTCGTCTTGGGGCTGCGAGGCGCGCGACCGCCTGCCACCGCCATCGGCGCCGGTATCGTCGCGGGAATCGCCGTCGTCGTCATCGCCGCCGCGCTCGGCGCTCCGACCATCGCGGGCCTCAACGTCGGACTGTTCGGGTTAATCGTAAACGTGGCGATAGCGTTTGCGGTAAGCGCCATGTCACGCTCATAAGATGAGATAGGGGATGGTCTGTTGACCATCCCCTACACGGTGTCGAGCGCCGTTGTCACGCCTGGGCCTTTAGAGCCCGTAGCTCAGATTGGCGCTCGCACCAACCTTTCGGCGAACCAAATCGAACAGTATCGTGGGCCTCGAGCCCGTTTGAATGAGGTTGATTGACGGTTCGCTACAACGCTTGCGGGGAGAGTTCCTAGGTGGACGTAATCGGAATCGACATTTCAAAAGCTGACTTTCACGCTGAGCTTGTCGAAAGCCTGTCCCGAGCCTGTCGAGGGGCGCAGACGGGATCTGGCCTTGCTCCGTTGCCCGTTCGACTGCGGCGCTTCGCGCCTTCGCTCACGGTGACAATGGGAAAAGCTGACGGATGAAATACGTCATCTCGAGGGCGGTTGTGTGCGCGCGTTCGTTGAGGTTGGCGCCCGAACCGTGGCCGCCTTCGGTCACCTCGTAGTACAGATACGGGATGTGCATCTCCGCGAGACGGGCGGCGAACTTGCGCGCGTGCTGCGGGCCGACGCGATCGTCTTTCGTCGTCGTCCAGATCAACGGCTCGGGGTACTTCACGCCCGGCTTGAGGTTGTTGTAGGGTGAGATCGACGCGAGGAACGCGCGTTCGGCCGGCACCGCGACGCTGCCGTATTCGCCGACCCAGGAAGCGCCGGCGGCGATCTTTTCGTAGCGCAGCATGTCGAGCAACGGGACCTGCATGTCGACCGCGTTCCACAGCTCGGGGTGCTGCGTGAACTCGACGCCCATCAGCAAGCCGCCGTTCGAACCACCCTCGATGCCGAGGTGGCTCGGACTCGTCACCTTGCTTGCGATGAGATCCTCGGCTACGGCTGCGAAGTCGTCGTAGATACGCTGGCGGTGCATCCCGAGGCCGGCTTCGTGCCAGGCCGGTCCGAACTNNGGCGACGGCGTACACGCCACCGCGTTCCAACCACAGCTTGCCGACCAGGCCGGAATACGTCGGGGTCAGCGAGACTTGGAAGCCGCCGTACGCGTTCAGAATCGTGGGATTTGAACCGTCGAGCGGCATTGTCTTGGGATGCACGATGAAGTACGGAATCTGCGTTCCGTCCTTTGATGTCGCTTCGCGCTGCTCGACAACGTCTTTGGATGCATCGAATCTCGCGGGAAGCTGCTTGGCGATCGTGAGTGAATCCGAGCGCGTGTTCGCAAGCCATAAGGTCGTCGGCGAAAGAAAACTCGTCACGCCGAGAAATGCAGCATCCCCGTGGGCGTCAGCGTCCTCGAGCGAGATCGTCGCGTTATCGGGCAAGTCGAGGAAACGGCTCGACCAGCCGCCGTTCGGAAGCGGAGTGTACACGAACGCTCGTCCGCGGACGTTGTGGTACGTCGTGACGATCACCTGCGAGCGCGTCGTGCCGACGTCGCCGAGCGAATCGCGCGGACCCGGCGCGTACACGAGCTCCGGCTTGAGATGTTCCGGATCGGACTTCAGCGCCGCGAGGTCGACCGAGACGAGCGAGCCGGCTGCGAACGTCTCTCCGCCGGTGGTCCAATCCTGCGCGAGCGTGAAAAGCAGCCGGCCGTCGACCAGCGCCGTCGTGCTGACTTTTGACGGAACGTTCAAACGGCGAACGCCACGCGCCGTCACCAGGTATTTTTCCGAGGTAAAGAACGTGAGCGCACGATCGATGATGACGGCCTGCTCGTTCTGCACATCGTTATAGACCGTCGTGTTGACGCCGACGTCGCTCTTGGCTCCGCGGAAGACTTCGACGGCCGAGGAAAGAGGGTTGCCGCGACGCAGACGCTTGACAACATACGGGTAGCCTGACGCCGTTAGCTCACCCGGTTGCCACTCGCGGGCCACGAACAGCGTACCCTGGTCTTGCCATGCGACGTCTTGCTTGCCGCGCGGTAAGTCGAATCCGCCGCGGACGAAGCTCTGCGTGCTGACGTCAAATTCGCGAGCGGTGTAGGCGTCCTCGCCGCCGTCGGAGAGATACACCATGCAGCGCCGCTCCGCGGGCCAGACGCAACTGGCGCCTTCCCACACCCAATTGGCGTGTTGGCTCTTGGCGAGTGCGTCGAGATCCAAGGCCGTTTTCCAGTGCGGCTTACTACTCAGGTAGCCGGCAGGCGTCGTGTAGCGCCAGATGCCGCGAACGTGATCGGCGTCTTGCCAAAAATTGTAGATGTCGCCGGCAGCAAATGACGGAGCCGGAATCCGGTCCTTCGCTTCGGCGATCTTTAACGCGTCCGCGTACAGGCCGTTAAAGCGCCGATCGCCTTCCAAGACGCCGAGCGACTTTGCGTTCTCCGCTTCTACCCAGGCCATGGCTCTGGGACTCCTGACGTCCTCGAGCCAAAGGTACGGATCGGCTGCTTCCGTCGCACCTGCTGATGGGATCGCGCTCGTGGCGGCAACGGGGCTCGCGCTGAGCTGCGGGCTTGCCGCGGGTTGGGTTGCGGCTGCCGGGCCGATCGTTGCAACCGCGACGATCGCTACGAGCGCGAGGGTGCGATGCACGCGAATTTTTTTCACCGGCGATCCTTCGCGCGCCCGGCGGCAAGACCTTACCGCTTGGAAAAAGCGGTGCGACGTCCTCGTGCCGAAGAGGCGGCGACGACGTAACGGAGATTGCTATGACGCACGACGAGAACGAGCGCTTCCTGCGCGCTCTGCCCAAAGCCGAACTGCACTTGCACCTCGAGGGCTCGGTGGCCGAACCGACCGTGCTCGCGCTCGCGCAAAAGCACGGCGTCACACTCCCGTTTACCGATATCGACGACATCTACAAGTTCGTCGATCTCGCGCAGTTTCTCGGCATGTACGACGTCGTGTGCGACGCGATGCGCGATGCCGACGATTTCCGGCGTGCGACGTACGAAGCGCTGGAGCGCGCGGCGGACAGCGGCGCGCGCTACGTCGAAATGTTTTTTAGCCCGCAGCCGCACATGGAACGCAGCGGCGTGCCGTACCCACGCATGCTCGACGGCATCGCGGCGGGAATGCGAGAGGCCGCGGCAGACCGCGGCATCGTGGCGCGATTAATCCCGGCGCACAATCGCGAACTCGGGGCCCAGCGCGGCCTCGAGTTCGTCGAGATGGTGCTTGCCGAACCGCGCGACGAGGTGATCGGAATCGGCCTCGATTACCTCGAGAACGATCCCCGGCCATTCGCCCCGATGTACGAACGCGCGCGGCGCGGCGGCCTTCACGTGACGGCGCACGCGGGAGAGATCGGGCCCGCGTCGTACGTTCGGGATTCGCTCGAGCTGCTTGGCTGCGAACGGATCGATCACGGATATCACATCGTCGACGATGCGCAGTTGGTCGACTACTGCCGGGACCTCGGCACGTTCTTCACGGCGTGTCCGACGACGACGACCTATACGACCGACTGGCGCGATCTGACGGCCCCAGATCACGCGATTCGCCGCATGCTCGAAAGCGGTCTCGCGCTCACGCTCAACACGGACGATCCGGGCCTGATGCGCANNATCGCTACGTCGCGGCGATGGAATGCTCGCCCGAACAACTCAAGGAGATCTGCCTCAACGGCATTCGCGCGTCGTGGCTCGATGCGCGGACGAAACGCGAGTGGCTCGCAAGCTGGAGCGCCGAGATCGATCAGCTCACGGCCGGCCGCGATATAGCAGTCTCCTAACGAAGCGCCCCATACACGAGGTCGCGCA
>PMHP01000158.1 GCA_003158195.1 Vulcanimicrobiota bacterium
TCGCCGGCACGACCAGGACCATGAGCACGATAATGATCGATAGCAGCGCAAGGTAGATGAGCGCGATCGCGGGGCCACGCGGGATGATGCGTTCGAGCCGCCGCAAGATCGGGGCGACGCCGAACGCGACGAACGCGGCGATCACGAAGACCGTCAGCGTGCGCGGGATGCGCGACGCAAGCCAAAGGGCCGCGACCGCCAGTGCGAGCGAGCCCAAGGTGACAAGCGCGCGCCGGCGGAAAAGCGCCGAGCCTAGAGCTGCTTGCACAACAAGCGCCNNGCCGTTCGGTCGTGTAGCCGGCCTGAGCGTACAATTCGCGCGCGGCCACGTTGTCCTCGGTGACCATCAAGGCAACGTGCCCGAGATTGCGCGCGCGAGCGGCATCCTCGGCAGCGACAAGCAGCCGGCCTGCGATGCCCTCGCGCCGCGCGCCCGGCTCGACGGCCATGTAGGCGATGAAGCCTTGCGGTAGGCTCGTCACCTCGTCCGGCAAGTCGTCGAGCATCAGCACGAAACCGACTCGGCCATCGAATTCGGTCTCGGCGATGAGCAGCACGTACGAGCGTTCCATGACGAACTCGACCAGGCGTTCGTAACACATCTCGACAACCGGCGGCGCGGCGCCGCGGATTGCCGAGAGGCTGCTGAGTACGGTGCGCCGGCCGAGGTCGAGAACGAACTCGCGATCCGCCGCACCGCCGGTGCGCAGGGTCGCGCTTCCACTCACCGGCCCGCGGTCTCGAGCGGCGCCGCGCGCCACTCGGGAAGCAGCTTCTCGAGCGCTCCGATGAAGGCGGCATTTTCTTGGGGCGTTCCAATCGTCACGCGCAATCGCCCGGGCATCCCCAAGCTATCGCCGGAGCGCACGATCACCCCGCGCGCAAGCAGCGCTTCGTATGCGGTGTCGGCTTGGGTTGGGACCGCGACCGCAACGAAGTTCGCGGCGCTCGGATACGCGTGCAAACCAAGCCGGTCGAACGCTTCCATGAGTTGCGCTTTTCCACGCTCGTTGTTGGCCAGGCTGCGGTCCACGAAGTCGGTGTCGTCGAGCGCAGCGAGCACGGCTACGGCCGCCGGCCGGGAAACGTTGAACGGCAGGCGCACCCGGTCCAGCCACGCGGCGATCTGCGGCGATCCGATCCCGTAACCGAAGCGCACCGCGGCCAGGCCATAGATTTTCGAGACCGTCCGCAACACGAGCGTCGCGGGCCTGCGCCGGAGGAGCTCGACGCCGTCGGTCGCGGCCGCGTCAGCGAATTCGCGGTATGCCTGGTCGATGACGAGCAGCACGTCGGGGGCCAGGGCGTCGGCAAATGCGAAAAAATCCGCGCGCGCGACCCGCGTGCCGGTCGGATTGTTGGGATCGCAAACGAAGACGAGCTTCGTCTTCGGCGTCACCGCCGCCAGCATCGCTTCGAGATCGTGGACGCCGTCGCGTAGCGGAACCTCGATCGACCGCGCACCCGCCACCTGCGCATCCTTCCGAAAGAGCGAGAAACTCGGCTTCGCGAACACGACGTCGTCGCCCGGGTCGACGAACGCGGTGAACGCCAATTGCACGAGCTCGTTGCTGCCGTGCCCGAGCACGACGTTTTCAACCGCGAGCCCGTAAGGCGCGGCGAGGCGCGCGCGGAGCGCCGAGTGTTCGTCCTCGTCGTAGTCGCTGAGGATTGTGATCGATCGCACGGCTTCGAGCGCGCGCGGGGAGCTACCGAGCGGGTTCTCGTTCTGTGAAAGCTTGACGGGCTCTTCGAAGCCGTAACGCCGGCGCGCTTCGTCGGCCGACGTACCTGCCCGGTAGGGCGAAAAGACGCGCAGCGATGCGCGGAGGAGCCGGTCGAGCTTCGGTTGCATCTTCGGCACAGCTTCGCTCCGTCCGGAGGCCCCACATGCTCGCTACGGCGACGCTGCTTTTCGTGCTTGACGCCCCGCTCCGGCCGGAGCTCGTCACCTTCTGGCACCCGCGTGCGCGGGCGCAATGTCCGGCGACTCCCCTCGCGGCAATCGAAGTGAGCGCGCAAGATTGCGCGGCTCTTGAGGTCAGCGGCCGCATCGACGCCGCAGGTCCTTCGCTCGATCCGGCGTTCGACGTCCACGTGCCGGCAGCCGAGTTGACGCGGCCGGTTCCTGGCTCAGCCGCCCTTATCGGTTACGGGGCCGACGGGCGCACGATCTTCAGCTTTCCGTTCAGCGCCGCGGGAGCGTTCAAACTCGAGGTTGCCCTCGCCTCGCCGCTCGCCTCCGCGCTCACGCGTCTCGTGTTGACCGCGGACGGTCAGAGTACGGAGCGAACCGCCGTATCAAGCGACATTCCGAGCGGCGAGGCGGTCGCGACCGACGATACGACCGTCGTGCTGGCTTGGAACGCGCGCTCGTTCCCCGCCTTGCGCGTGGCTACGGCTTTGGGGGGCGGCTTCGTCGGCTACGCGAGCGGTAGCGGAACCTTCGAACAGGCCGCGATTCGCACGAGCGCGCGCCGCCTCATCGTCTCGTTTTCCGACGGGATACATAGCTTCGATCGCTCGTTGACCGTCATCGGCCGCTAGAAGTCGCTCGGGCGCCGGTTTGAAGGTCGGGTTGCGACGCGAATTCGGTGTAACGGCAAATGATGTTGACGAGGGCCATTTGCTCGGCATGGTTACAGCGAACGTCCAGCAATTGCGGCGAACAGACCAGGATGCAGAGACACTGGGCGCGCGAGACGGCGACGTTGAAACGGTTCTTTTCGAAAAGGAACTCCATGTTGCGCGGCATGTCCTCGCCACTCGAGGTTGCCATCGAGTAGAACACGATCGGCGCCTCTTGGCCTTGGAACTTGTCGACGGTGCCGACGCGAACGTCGTGGAGCCCGGCCGACTCGAGCGCCGCGTGGATCCGCTTGCGTTGGGCGTTGTAGGGTGTGACGACCAGCACGTCACGCTCGGTGATCGGCGCGATCCCCTCATCTTTGCGCTCGAACGTTCCCCGCAGCAACAACGCGATCTCGGCGACGATGCGTGCCGCTTCCTCGGGAGACTCCCGGCCGTTGCCGGTATGGACGACGGGGAGATATCGCAAACCGCTCCCGCGCAGCCCATCCGAGTCGACACGGTTGGCCGCGGTTTCCGGATCCGCCTCGAGCCGGCCGTCGTACATCGTTTGCGAGATGTAACTGCAGATGTCCGGCTGCATGCGATACGACCTGTCGAGAAGGATGCCGCGGTCTTCGGGAACCGTGGCGTGCTCGCCGAGCAGGTGCTCGAGCACCGAGCGGCCGGCGCCCTCGCCGTGCGTGCCTTGGCTGACCTGCGCGAGCTGCATCGGGTCGCCTAGCAGCACGAGGTTTGCGGCACTCGGCGCGACGGCAACCGCGTCAGCGAGCGATACTTGCCCGGCTTCGTCGATGAACAGGTAGTCGAGCCGCCCGGCCATATCCGGCCGGGCGAAGAGCCATGCGTTGCCCGAGATCAGGTTGAAGTCGCCCGTCTCCGCGGCGCTGTTGTCGTCGCGGCTGACGATCGCGGGCAGCAGCTGATGCGAGATGTACGGCGAGTCGGGGTTTTGGCCGCTCTGTTTGTGGAGTCCGCGCAGACCAGCATCCGGATCGGTGCACGTCACGCGTTCGATCTCGTGCAGCATGTTATGGATCGCCTTGTGACTGTTCGCCATGACACCGACGCGCTTGCCTTCGCGTACGAGCCGCGCGATGACGCGCGCGCCCGCGTAGGTCTTCCCCGTGCCCGGCGGACCTTGCACGGCGAGATAGGAGTGGTCGAGCGCGGCGACGACGTCATAGACGCAATCCGGAGATACGTCGGCCGGTTGAATTTTCGCGCCGGCAGCCCGGTCGCGCAGGCGCGGAAACTCCGAGCGCAGGATGTCGAACGCCGCGTGGTACGAGCGTTCGAGCGTCCCGTCGAGGTACGCGCTTGCGACGCGGCCGAGCGACGCCTTTTGCATGCCGGCCACAATCGGACCGCCCGGAATGAGTGCGTTGATCCTCGCGGCGTCGGCAGGCGCCGCTCCGCACTTGAGATAGAGGTGGTTGAGATCCGGTTCGATGGCGACGATTTCGCCGGCCGGTTTCCCGGTGGCGGGATCGTAGACGTGGCCGTCGATGTGATAGAACTGCTCGGGAAAGCGGAACGTGTAGACGTCGTTCCGATCCCCCGGCCGGTGCTTGTAGGGCGGAATCTCCGCCGCCAGCTCCAAACCGGCGATTGCTTCCTTATCGAACTCGAGGAGCCGGTCCGGGTTCTCGCAGCGGTCGAAGAGCGTCCACCACACCGGCTTCTCCTCGCGGCGATGGTAGGACAGCAGGTGTCCAAGCAGTCGCGCCGTTGCATCCCCGGACCTTGCGAACAGGCGTTGCTGATCGAGCGATATCTTGGCCGCCTCGCGCTCGTCGCGATTCCGGTTGGCACAACGCTTACAGTTCGGATCCGCCGGCTCGTGGCAGAGTTCATCCGGATTCTTGAGCGGACGAAAATCGAGCGCGGTACCACGTTTGCCGATGTATTCTGCCCGGCGTTCTAAGAGCCAGTCGCGCAGCAGCCAGGTCGAGCGGCAGTCTTCCTCGTTGTAGCGCTCGATGTCGTCTAAGAGCTTCCGCTCCCCGGGCTCCTGCAGCCAGCGCTCGAACATCACGATCGAATCGTCGCCTTTACGAATGTCCGCCGTGCGCACCATTCCGTAAAACGGCTCGAGTTTCTTAATCGAGTAGCTCGGCTGCGAGATCGCGAGCGACTGGCGCACGATCGCGTACAAGTCGACCAGCACCTCGCGACGCAGCAAGTCGTCGATTTCTTCTTCCCGCGTATCGTGGCGTAGCATCAACTTGCGTAGCGCCGTCTTTTCGTACGGGGCATAATGGTAGACGTGCATCGATGGATAGCGCTTGCGGCGCTCCACGATAAAGTCGACGGCCCCCTCGAAAGCGCTCTTCTCTGCGGCGCGATCCGTACCCCAGAAAGGCCGAAACTTTTGCTCGTCACCCGGGCAGTAGAAGCCGAAAAGGTACTCGAGACCGACGCCGATTTCGAAAAACTGGTCGCCTTCCATGTCGAAAAAGAGATCGCCCGGCGCCGGCGCGGGAAGGGCACCCAAGCCCTCATTCGGGCGCTGGTCCAAAAGCTCGTAGTGATAGTCGCCGGTCTCGCGGCCGCGCAATTGCAGCGCAGCCTGGCGTTGCAGCCGCTCGAACGTTGGCTCTTGCATCCCCGTCGGCCGGGTGGTGGCGGGCGATGCCAACTGCGCGAGCGTCGCGACGCCCGCATCTTCGAAAACCCGGACGTGATCGCGCCGCATCCATGCAACGAGGCTGAGGTGATCGTCGTCCTCGCGACGCTGTTCGCAGAGCTCGTACCAGTCGCAGACCCCGCAATGACGAACCTTGAACGGGTAGGCGTCACCGGCCGCACCGCGCGCCAAAAACGACGCCTTCAGGTGCCGGTAGTATGCCGCGAAGTCCTCGACCGCAAACGACTTCCGGACGCCGTTGCCGAGGACGACGTGCATCCGTTTCGGTGGGGTGTCTTGGAGGCGCGCGAGATGTTCGCTGTAGTGGCAGAGCTGAATGATGAAGTAGGGCTTGTCGTGCAGTGCGAGCTTGGTATCGGCGACCTCGTAGCTCCACGGCCACCGCGCGCCCGGCTCATCGACGCGCAGCAGGAAGTCGGATTTGCCCACGAACGTCCCGTCGAAGAACGTTCCCTGGTAAATCACGCGGGCGCCCCGCTCCATTGCCGCCAGCGTATCGCTCTCCGCTCGCAGCAAAGCCGCCCGCGAATTCTCGGCCACGGTGATCGCAACGACGTCGCTGTGCTCGGCTTGAAGCTCCGCAAGGTAGTTCGTCTCGTGCGCGAGCCCCTTGGCGGCGATCAGCGCGATCGTCTCGTCGCGCTCGGGCCGCACCTGGGCACCGGTCGCGACGAGGCGCTCCAAGGCGACGAGGTGGCCGCACTCCAGGTAGTTGTTGAGATCGGTCGCCGAGTAGACGAATTTTCCGTTAAGAAGCTGCATGACGATCCTAGTCTAGGCGACCACCGTGCCAACGGGGTGGCACACCGCACCACCGGTTCCGGTAATTCGCGCCGGTT
>PMHP01000097.1:0-11124 GCA_003158195.1 Vulcanimicrobiota bacterium
AGCTCGCGCAGCGAGCGCAGTCGAAGGGCCAACGGAGCACGGCGGAGATCCCGTCGGCGTTTCGACAAGCTCAACGTGACAAGTGCGATCACGAGACCGGCGCTTTCCGTTCCTCCGTGCGGGAAGCGAGCAGCAAGGTTGCGAGCGCTGCGACGACGGCGATTGCGGCGAAGATCTCGTAGGCGAGGCGGTAGCCCGCGATGTCGTCGATGCGCGAACCGACTGCGCCGCCGGCGAGCGACGCGCCGAAGATCTGACCGATGATGAGGAAGATGCTGAGCAGTCCGACGCCGGTCGCGCGCGAAGCAGCCGGGACCTCGTTGGTGATGATGTAGCGGGTCGGCGCACCNNAGCGTCGTTAGCGATGCGGCGAACAACCCAAGACCGCAGGCGCACAGACTAGCGCCGGCAAGCAGAACCGCGCGGCTGCCGTACGCATCGAGGGCTCGCCCCGCGAGCGGGATGACGGCGACGAACATGAATGCGCCCACCGCCGCGATCGCGCCCGCAGCAATCGGCGTTAGCCCGTCGGCGGCGACGAGTGCGGCCGGGATGAAAAAGAGCGCGCCTTCGAGCAGGCCGATCATCACCTCGAGAGCATACGTAAGCGCGAGTTGCCGCGTCGCAAACAATCCCGGTGCGATGACGGGCGCCGCCGCGGCGCGTTCGATCGGAACCAGGGCTAAGAAGGCGAGCGCGGCGAGCACGAGACCGCCGATCGTGGCGCCGTTATCGAACGCAGCGGCCCGCGTGTCGAGCCGGGTGAGACCCACCATGACCCCGAGCAGCCCGAGGGAGAGAACGCCGAGGCCGGCAAGGTCGAGCGGACCGCGAGCACGCGCCGCACGCGCCGGAACGTAGCGCTGCGCGAGGACGATGACGATCGCCGCGAGCGGGACGTTCGCGACGAAGATCCAGTGCCACGAAAAGAAATGCGTGATCGCGCCGCCGACGTTCGGGCCGACAATCGCCGCGAGGCCCCAAACCGCGCCGAGCAATCCGAGCGCCGATCCGCGACGCTCGAGCGGGACGCTGTCCGCAATCGCCGCAGTCGCGACCGGAAAGATTCCGCCGGCACCGGCGGCTTGCAGGGCGCGCGCGAGCAGAAAGATCGCAAAGGTCGGGGCAACGATCGCGAGCACGCTGCCGGCGGCGAACAGCGCAACGCAAGCGGTGTAGATGACGCGCCGCCCGAGCGTGTCGGAGAGTTTCGTCGCGATCGGGATCGCAACGACGTTCGCAAAGAGGTACAGCGTAAACGTCCACGCGACGTCGCGCGGCGCGATGCCGAACGTTCTTGCAAGCGACGGCAGCGCCGGCGAAAGTACGCCGAGATCGAGCGCGCCCGCGAAAACGCCAAGCCCGAGCGTGAGCAGCAGCGGAAGCTGCGAGCGGTCGAAGGCGTGGCCCGCGACCTGCGCGTTCGCGCTTACCGTAGCACGCGATCGAGAACCATCGCGGCGCACATCAAGGCCAAATAGACGAGCGAATACTTGAAAAGCATGCGCGCGAACGGCACGGTCGGACCGCGCAAGACTTTCCACGCGTCCCAGATGAAAATCGCGCCGAGGATCGCGGCTGGGACGAAGTACCACAGGCCCATAATTCCAAGCGGGGTCAGCGCGAGCGAGACGGCAACGAGCACGAGCGTGTACGCGAATATCTCGATCTTCGTGCGCCGCGCGCCGTGGACGTTGGGCAGCATCGGCACGTTCGCGCGTTCGTAATCGGCGCTCGCTCCGAGCGCGAGCGCCCAGAAGTGCGGCGGCGTCCACAGGAAGATCAACGCGAACAAACCGAGCGCCGGCGCCCCGACGCCGTGCGCGACCGCCGCCCAGCCGACGAGCGGCGGAACCGCCCCCGCCGCACCGCCGATGACGATGTTCAACGGCGTCGTGCGCTTGAGCCAGAGCGTGTAGACGAGCACGTAGTATAAGTTTCCGCCGAGCGAGAGCCAGGCCGCGAGCGGGTTGACGAAGCGGTAGAGAAGCCCGAACGAGAGCGCCCCAAGGAGCGTCGCAAAGACGAATCCGGCGAGCGGTGAGATACGTCCGGTCGCGGTCGGACGCTTCATCGTCCGGCTCATCAGACGGTCGATATCGCGATCGAGCACGCAGTTGAAGGCGCCGGCGGAACCGGCTGCAAGCGCTCCGCCCACGAGCGTCAGAAGCGTTAAGCCGAGCGGCGGCAGCCCGCGCTCCGCCATCATCATCGCGGCGAACGTCGTGATCAAAAGCAGGTAGGCGATGCGCGGCTTTGTGAGCTCGTAGTAGTCGCGGGCGACGCCGCCCCAGCCGGCGAGCGCGTTCATCCGTCAGCCGCCAAGCGCCGCGTGCGAGCCCGCTCGAGGTCGCGCGCAGCCGCGCGATACGGCTCGAGTGCCGCGAGGACGGCCGCAATGACGAACGCGAGGAACGTCGCGACGGCGTTGGTCGCGTGCAACTCACGCAAGGCCGGCGGCAAAGCCCAGGCGACGTTCGCGGCGCCGAGGCCGATTTGCACGAGCAGCAGTCCCAGACCCGCGAGCGCTGCGCCGGCAACGCGGCGCGAACTACCACGCGCTGCGGCGTATGTCGCAACGACGGCGACGATCGCAAAGCCGAAGGCCGCGAGTCGATGCAGCATCTGTGCGAGTTGCGCGGCACCTTGCCCGAAGAGCGTCCCATTGCAAGCGGGCAGGGTCGGACATGCGAGGCCGGCATAGCTCGAGCTGACGTACGCGCCCGCGCACATCGTCGCGAATGCGAACGCGGCTGCGAGCGCGAGCGCCGGCGCGATGCTCTCGCTCGACCGGGGCCGGGCGGCGCGCGCTCCGCTCGTTTCCGGAGCGACGAACGCGAGCAACGCAAGCGCGGTCAGCGCCGCGAGCAGTGCCATGCCCATCCCCCAATGCACCATCACCGAGACCGGGCTATTCCCAAGCACGACGGTTAAGCCGCCGAGCGAAACCTGAAACGCGAAGACCGTTCCGAGCGCCCACAGTGCCGCACTTACCCCGGCAACCCCTCCGCGTTCGCGCAGGCCGGTCACGATCGCGCCGAGCACCACGAACGCTTCCACGAACGCGAGCAGGCGGTGCGTCCATTCGAGCACGACGCGGCCTTCGAGCGGGGGGATCAGCGCGCCCCGGCAGAGCGGCCAATCGGGGCAGCTCAGACCCGCTTCGTTGATGCGTATCCAGCTGCCGAGCAGGCTGAGCGCCAAGGCCAAAACGACGCCGGCGAGCGCGAATCCTTGGAAAAGTTTCACGGCCCTCCCAGTCTAAATTTGCAGAATTCGCTGAGCAACGACTTTGACGCGCCGCTTCCGGTTCGACTCAGCAGCCACCAACCGCCGCTTCGCTGAGATCGGCCGCGTGCGATTCGTCGCGCCGCACGTCGGCAAGGCGTGTGCTGAAATCCGCGGCCGTGGCTCGGGCTTCCTCGTTCGGGTCATCGAGACGCTCTGCGGGATGCGCCTGGGGCGTGAATGCCTCGGGGCCGACCGAGGGCCGCGGGTCGGGGTCGATCACTTTCGAGGGGTCCGCCTCTTGGCGCATCTCGTGGTACGTCAATCGCACGAGAAAGCGATTGAGATCTGCGCCCATTTTTTGTTGGCGATCGAGTGCGCTGGCGAGCGCGTCCGCGAAAACGGAGAGTTCGGTTCGTTGACGTTCTTCTTCGATCCGCTGCGCGTAGTTCCGCAAGCGACCGACCTCGCTTGTGCCGTGGGCCGAGGTATCGGCGAGGTCGCCTGAGAGCCGCCGCAGCTCCGCAACCCCGTCGTGCTGGAGCGGCGTCGAAGATGCGAAATCGAGGGAATGAAGCCGCTCGATCGAGCGCTCGATCGTCTGATCGTCGTGCAGGGTGGCGTCGATAGCGCTGTTGGCATGCACGACGACGTTGCCGCAGACGCCGACCGTGTTCGGGCCCCGCCCGATCGGGTGCAAGGCACTCGGCAGCGCCCCAGCCGGCGCTGCGACGGCGGACCAGAGGATGGCAACTACGACAAAACGCACATCCACGTTAGGACGCGAAGATTCGCTAGGCCAAGGAGCCTGTTCCTCGAAGGCGTCGGCAATGAGGAGATTGGCCGCGCTGGGCGCGCTGCTGCTCCTGCTGACGGGGTGCCGCGAAGTTCGCGTCAAGACCTACGCGCAGGGCACGACCAACCTGGCGGGGCCGAACCAAATTGCGGTCATCCGCAGCCAACGCGACCTTCAGGCCTTCGGGATTCGGGCTCCCGTCCGTTTCAACCACGAGTTCGGCGTGCTGCTTCTGATGGGTCCGCATGCCGACACCGGCTGGCATGAAACGATCGAGTCAATCCGAGCGAACGAGGAGCGCGTCCGCATCGTCGCGTTCGAGCGCGGCCCCGCCGACGGCGGCGAGCCCACGGCCACATACCGCACGTATACGCTCTGGATCGTTCCGAACTCCGTCTATCGCGCCGGTTCGGTTCTCGACGTCGTGACGCCCGAGGGCGAGCCGATCGCGTCGACGATCCTGAAGTGAGAGCGGGGCGATAACTGCGCTACCTCGCGATCGCGACGGCCCTCGTGCTTGCGGCCCTGGTCGTCATCACGAACTTGCCCCACCATTCGAAGGCCGGTGACATGCGCTATTCAAGTAGCCAAGCCACGCCGGGCCCGGCTCAACGCGAGGAAGCGCTGCAGACGCCGCCCCCGCTGCGCGGCAGCGCGCCCTGGGCCCTTTCCGCCCTGCCCGAATGCTTCCACCAAGACGCGCAGCGCTCCGGGACGCCGGCGTTCGCGCGCGCGAAATTTCCGGCGGGCGCCGTGCCCGTCCCAAGCGGCGTGCGACTCGTAATCGCCGATTGCACGCTCGATGTCGAACGCCGGTCGGCCGTCGTCGTGCGCGGCGACAATCGTCTGCTCGTCCCGCCGGTCGCGCGGTTCTACATCGCGGGAAAGACGCTGATCCTCGACCGCGTGGACGGCGCCCACGAGGACGTGCGCACGTACACCCTGTACGGCGGGACACCGCCACGCTTCGATCGGCAACCTTAGTGGCCCGTCGGGTACTCTAGGCAGTGATGGATACAGCGGCGACGCCGCTCGCCGCTGCGGTAGAGAAGCGGCGGACGTTCGCGATTATCTCGCACCCCGACGCCGGCAAGACGACGCTTACCGAGAAGCTGCTGCTTTACGGCGGCGCGATCGCGACGGCGGGGCAAGTGGCCGCGCGGCGCCGCGCGCGTCAGGCGACGTCCGACTGGATGGAGCTCGAGCGCGAGCGCGGCATCTCGATCACCTCGACGGTCCTGCAGTTCCCCTACCGCGGCTACACGCTTAATTTGCTCGACACGCCCGGCCACCAAGATTTCGGCGAAGACACGTATCGCACGCTGCTCGCCGCCGACAGCGCGGTGATGCTAATCGATGCAGCCAAAGGCGTCGAGCCGCAAACGAAAAAGCTGTTCGCGATCTGCCGCGCGCGGCGCATCCCGCTGTTCACGTTCATCAACAAGATGGACCGGCCCAGCCGCGATCCGCTCGAGCTGCTCGACGAACTTGAAAAGGTACTCGGCATCGGGACGTATCCGATCAATTGGCCGATCGGCAGCGGCCCGACGTTCCGCGGCGTTTACGATCGACGCTCGCACGACGTGCATTTATTCGAACGCACCGAGCACGGCGCGAAGCGTGCGCCCGTCCGGGTGACGGATCTCAACGATCCGCAGCTCGCAGCACTTTGCGACGAAACGACGTACCGCGAGTTTCGCGACGGGCTCGAACTGCTCGAGGGTGCGGGCACGAGCTTCGACGAGTCGGCGTTGATGAGCGGCGCCGCGACGCCCGTGTTCTTCGGCAGCGCCGTGACGAATTTCGGGGTCGCGCTGTTCCTGGACGGCTTCCTCGAAATGTCGCCCGCGCCGCTGCCGCGGCTTGCGACGCGCGCCGGGGAGTCGAAAGCGGAGCTGATCTCGCCGCTCGCGGACGATTTTTCGGGATTCGTTTTCAAGATTCAAGCGAACATGGATCCGCGGCACCGGGACCGGGTTGCGTTCTTGCGCGTCTGCAGCGGGAAGTTCGAGCGCGACATGACCGTCCGCAACGTTCGCACGGGAAAGGACGTTCGCGTTACGCGCGCGATGAAGCTCTTTGCGAGCGAGCGTGAAGTCGTCGAAGAAGCGTACGCGGGCGACGTCGTCGGGCTTGCCAATCCGGGAACGTTCGCGATCGGCGACACGCTCTGTACCGGAACGCCGCTCGCCTACGATCCGATTCCCTCGTTCGAACCCGAATATTTCGCAAGCGTACGGAACGTCGATACGAGTACGTACAAGTCGTTTCAGAAAGGGATCGCGCAGCTCGCAGAAGAGGGCGCGATCCAGGTGTTCTATCCGGCCGGACAGACGCGGACCGAGCCGATCTTCGCGGCCGTCGGCGAGTTGCAATTCGAGGTCGCCAAGTACCGGCTCGCGAGCGAATACAACGTAAAGACGGAGTTCTACCGGTTGGCGTTTTCGCTCGCCCGGAGGGTCGGAGTCGACGCGGCGGTCGCGGCCGCTGCGACCTGGCCCTCCAACGCGAAACTCGTCGAGGATACGGCAGGTAGACCCATCGCGCTCTTCGAGAGCGAGTGGAGCATGCGGCTCGCCGAGGAATGGAACGCGGGCTTGCGTTTCGAGCCGTTCGCGCAAGGCGGCCGGCCGCTGGAGGCAATAAGTTGAGTTCCCCGATGCAAAACGTAACCCCAAATCCGGCGCCGCCCCCGGCAACCCCGCCGGCCGTCGTAGCGCGGCGCCCGAGCCGCTTGCTGGTCATCGGTCCGGCGGCCGTTCTCGCGCTCGTGCTGTTGATCGGGTACAGCCTCTTTCCGCATCGCAACCCGTACGAAGCGAAGGCCGATGCGATCGTTCGCGCGATCGGCAACAACGACATGACGCCGGTCATCGGCGATTTTAATGCGGTCGATCGCCCGCAGCTCGAGGACCGCGTGCGCGTTGCGCGGCTATCGAACTTGGTCGTGGCCCACGGCGATTTGAAAGGGACGAAGGAGATCACGCCTGCGGGCTCTCCCGCCGGCTATCACGAGTTCACCGAGACGTTCTCGAACGGAACGCTCGTCGAGCAATACGAACTCGACTCCGACGGCAAGATCACGAAGTTCCATATCGGTACGACGGCGTCGCCTTGATGATCGGCTCGCAGACGGTCGCTTTCGATGATGTTCTAGCCGCGGCCGAGCGCCTGCGCGGCGTCGCGCATCGCACACCGGTCGTCACGTCGCATACGCTCGACGCGCGGACCGGCGCGAGCGCCTTTCTCAAGTGCGAGAATCTGCAGCGCATGGGTGCCTTCAAGTTTCGCGGCGCCTACAACCGGATCGCGCAGCTCTCGCCGATGCAGCGCCTTCGGGGCGTGGTCGCATTTTCGAGCGGAAACCACGCGCAGGGTGTCGCGCTTGCGGCCCAATTGCTCGGGGTTTCGGCTACCATCGTCATGCCGCGCGACGCGCCGGCGGCGAAGGTTGCGGCGACGCGCGAATATGGCGCTACGATCGTCGAGTACGAGCGGCATACGATGGACCGCGCGTCGATCGCCGCGCAAATTGCCGAAGAACGCGGCGCGATCCTCATCCCTCCCTACGACGATCCGGCGATCATCGCGGGCCAAGGAACGGCCGCTCTCGAGCTATTCGAAGACGTCGCGGAACTGGACGTGTTGCTCGTCCCCACGGGCGGCGGGGGGCTACTTGCGGGCTGCGCGCTGGCGGCGAGCGCCATGCGTCCCGGGATCGCGATCTATGGCGTGGAGCCGAAGGCCGGCGACGATTTCGCCCAGTCGTTCGCGCGCGGCGAACGCGTCGAGATCCCCGTCCCCAAAACGATCGCCGACGGTCAGCAGACGACTTCTCCCGGCGTCTTGACGTTCCCGATCGTCAAGCGCTTGTGCGCCGGATTTCTCACGGTCAGCGACGACGAGTTGCGCGCGACGATGCGGTTCGCATTCGAACGCCTCAAGCTCGTGTTCGAACCGAGTGGCGCCTCAGCCCTCGCTGCGCTGCTTCACCGCAAGCTCGACGCGCGCGCGTGGCGCGTGGGCGTCATCATCAGCGGCGGCAACGTCGATGCCGCGCGCTACGCCAAGATTTTGGCGACCACGTAACGAACCTTCGCGAACGGTTTTAGAGGCGCGCGCGCGATTTAGCAGCGCGTCGATCAGGCCGTCCATCGCGTGCGCGCCCTTCGCGATCAGGCCGACGAAGCGCAAGGCCTCGTCCTCGAGCTTGGACCCATAATCTTCCACCAAGAGGCCGGCAAACCCGGCGATGCCGCGCAGCGGCCCGCGCAGGTCGTGCGCGACCGAATAGGTGAAGGCCTCGAATTCCGCGTAGCGTTGCTGCAAGTCGACGTTTAAGAGTTTGATGCGCTGTTCGCGGCGGTCGCGGTCGATCACCATGCCGATTATTGTTCCGATGCCCACGAGGAAGGTCACGTCGTCTTGCGAGAACACGCGGGACTCGCGCAAGCCAACGTGTAGCACGCCCGCGACCGCATCTTTCCCGCGAATCGGGATGGTCGCCGAGGCGACGATTCCGAGCTCGCGAGATTCGTGCGAAGGCCGCAACGGATCCGAATTCTCGCCGTCGCCGAGAAAAACGGGCTGGCCCGATTGGATGCTCTGCTCGCATTCGCTCGCGGCGACGGGGAGCGAGTGGTCGTCGATCAGATGCGCGGGCCAACCCACGCCGGCGCTGAAGACGATCGCCGTTCCGGCGGCGTCAAGTTCACCCAGGCGCACGAACGGCGCCTCGATCGTCCGCGCCACGAGTTCGACCACCTGCTGCTTGAGTTGCGCGAGGTCTGCCGTCGCGAGCGCGTGCTGACCGAACTCAGCGTTGAGCTGGCGCAATTCTTCAGCTCTCTTGTGGCCGGCCAAGTCGCGCACCATACGGTTGTGGCGCTCGGTGACGTCCTCGACCTGTGCGATGAAGTGCAGCGGCCGGCCGGCGTCATTGACCAGCGCGACGTTTACTGAGGCCCAGACCGTATTGCCGGAAGCGCCTAGGTAGCGCTTCTCCCACGAGTCGGAGGCCGACTCGCCGGCGATCAGGGCGCGCAGTCGAGCCCCGTCGGCGACGAGATCGTCCGGGTGCGTAATGCTCTCGCGCGAGGCAAGGGTCAACCACTCGCGGCTGTAGCCGACGATCGCACAAAAGGCTTCGTTGACGCGCTCGTAGCGACCATCGAGGGCAACGATCACCATCCCGATCCGGGATTCGTCGAAGAAACGGCGGAAGCGCTCGTCGCTCGCGCGCAGCGCCAGTTCGGCGACACGGCGCTCGGAGAGGTCGCGCGTGATCTTGCCGTAGCCGCGCAACTCGCCTGTGGGGCCACGCAGTGCGGTGATCACGACGTCGGCCCAGAACCGCGTCCCATCCTGACGAACCCGCCAACCCTCATCCTCGAGGCGACCCTCGGCCGCTGCGGTCTCAAGCTCGCGCTCGGGCTTACCCGATGCGACGTCCTCGCGTGGGTAAAACACCGAGAAGTGCCGGCCGATGATCTCCTCGGCCCGCTCGGCCAGCAGGCGGCCGGCCTCGTCGTACTCGGCGTTCNNTGCCGGCCGATGATCTCCTCGGAACGATAGCCCTTCAAGCGCTGCGCCCCGGTGTTCCAGGTCGCCACGTTCCCGCCGGCGTCCAGCAACAGGATCGCGTAGTCTTCAACGTTGGCGACGAGGATGTCCAGCAGGTCGTCGTGGCTAACCTTGGCGTCCGCGCGCCGGTCAGCGGGGGCTCTTGCTCGGATAAGCTTTCGCCCTTCAGAGAGATTGATAAAATCTTCGTTCTCTTGCTCATCCTATCGGACCGGCGGTGCGAAACCTGAGCTTTAATGGTTCAAATGCACTCGTACGGGTGGAATAAGCTCCGTGTTCCTCCTTGCGATGCCGATATGGGTAGTGTGGGACATTGGCCGGGAGCGAGTCGCCCGTATGCACGCGGAGCGGCGTTGTGCGCGCTGCTCGTGACGCAAGTCTTGAGCCAAAGCGCGAGTGCGGGGACGAACCCTCAGTCGGCGACGGTGACGATCGCCACGACGGTCCTCGATGACTGTAGCGTCGTGGGCGCGGTCGGGCCGTCCGGCTGGAGGCTCAACTTCGGCACGTACCAGCTTGGAGCGTCTGCCGCCGCGAATTTCTCGACGGTTCTGTATTGCACGAAAGGCACGATTGTCAGCAGCGTGACCCTCAACAACGGTTTGCATTACTTGGCGGCGACCCGGAATATGTACGATGCAGCCTCTCACGCGCTCCCGTACAAAATCTACACGGGCGATTGTGCTTCAAGGACGACCGAATGGATCGGCGCTAACTCGCCAAGCGCCTTCGCGAGCACGACTTCGACGAGCGTTCGCACGGCGATGGGCGGCTCCGCGTGCGGTACGATCGACGTAGGCAGCAACGCGCCTGCCGGGACCTACAGCGATACCGTTACGCTAACCGTGAACTTTACGTGAACGACACACTCCTAAGGCGGCTCACTAATGATTCGCCGCTCCCGAAATACCGTTCCGGCGGCCGAACTAACTAGGTGGCGAGACATTCCGGCGGCGTCTTCGACGCCGACGTTTGATGTCTCGATCTCCAGAAAGAGCTCGAAATGATAGGAAGATTAGGTCTCGCCGCCGGACGGAGCGCGTTCGCCCTCCTGCTCGCAACGTCGTTCGTTGCCCCAAATGCGGCCGCGGCCGCAACCGCGACCGGTACGATGGGCGTCTCCGTAACCGTTGTCGATAGCTGTGCCGTTAGCGCCATTCCCCTCGTGATGTCGACATACTTATCTAGTGCCGCGTCGAGCACCGGAAGCACGGCCTTAACGGTAACGTGCACGATTGCCACCGCGGTAGCCTCAATCGGCCTCGATTTCGGCGCAAACGCGCTCACCGGCGTTGCTCAGCTCAAAGCTCCCGGGTACGCGCCGCTCATCCCCTACGCTCTGTATCAGGATCCGTTATACGCAACGGCTTGGACCGACGCAGCCATGCCCGCGGCCTATGCTGCGATCGCAACGCCTGCCCTCTACACCGTGTACGCGAAAGCGCCGGGCGGCGCCAACGTCCCCACAGGCACCTACAACGACACCGTCAACATCCTAGTAACCTACGTCTAACCAT
>PMHP01000097.1:11149-11305 GCA_003158195.1 Vulcanimicrobiota bacterium
TCCGCTCAGGGTGACAGGGCGTAAATCAGACGATCTAGTGATACGATCACTAATGCCTGGGTCGTCGCAGGCCGTACCGATAGACGTTTGGGCGGCCGATATAATTAGGTGGCGAGATATTTCGGCGGCGCTTCCGGCGTCAGTGTTTGATACCTT
>PMHP01000206.1 GCA_003158195.1 Vulcanimicrobiota bacterium
TCCTGCTCGCCGGCATCGTCGTCATTCCGTCGCTGCCGATCGCTCAATTTCCGAAAATTACGCCTCCCGTCGTGACCGTCACGGCAAACTACACGGGCGCCACCGCGACCACCGTCGAGTCCTCGGTGACGACGCCTTTGGAGGAGGCGATCAACGGCGTCGACGGCCTGCGCTACATCTCGTCGACCAGCGCGAGCGACGGGACGAGCACGATCCTGTGCACGTTCGACTTGGGCAAGAACCTCGACATCGCCGCTTCGGACGTTCAGAACGCCGTCGGCACGGCGAGTGCGCGGCTTCCGAGCGCCGTGACGCTGACCGGCGTCACCGTGACCAAGAACGCGGGCACGTTCGTCATGGCGTACGGATTCTCGTCGACGAGCTCGCGCTACGACACCCTCTTCCTGAGCAATTACGTCGACCTGAATATCGTCGATGCTCTCAAGCGGATTCCGGGGGTCAGCAACGTGGTCGTCTTCGGCGAGCGCAAGTACGCGATGCGCTTGTGGATCGACCCGAAGCGGTTGGCGGATAACGGGCTCTCGAACGACGACGTCGTCACCGCGCTCAACGAACAGAACGTTCAGATCGCCGCCGGCGGCGTCGGCAACGCACCGACGGCAAACGATCAGCCTTTCCACATCAACATCCGGGCCGTCGGCCGCCTGACCACGCCGGAGCAGTTCGGCAATTTACTCCTTCGAGCGCTGCCCAACGGAGGGTACGTTCGCTTCCGCGACGTCGGCCGCGTCGAACTCGGTGCGGAAGACTATTCGCAGATGGTCCGCTTCGATCGAAGGACGGCGGTCGGCATCGGCGTCCAAGCGCTGCCCACAGCCAATGCTCTCGATGTCGCCAAAGCCGTGCGCGCGGCGATGGCCGGCTTCGCCCACAACTTCCCACCGGGCGTGAGCGCGAAGATAGCCTTCGACGCCACGCTCTTCGTAACCGAATCCCTCAAAGAAGTCTTGATCACGCTCGCGCTCTCGATCGTGCTCGTCGTGCTCGTCGTGTTCGTTTTCTTGCAGGATCCGCGGACGACGCTCGTCCCGGTCATTACGATCCCGGTGTCGCTCGTCGGCACGTTTGCGATCATGCAGGTCCTCGGATTCTCGATCAACACGTTGACGATGTTCGGGCTGACGTTAGCGACCGGACTCGTCGTCGACGACGCGATCGTCGTGATCGAGAACATCGCGCGTTTCATCCAGACGAAAAAGATGGCGCCGCTTCCGGGAGCGATCGCCGCCATGGACGAGATCACGGCCGCCGTCGTCGCGAGCTCACTCGTGCTGCTGGCGGTATTCGTTCCCGTCGCCTTCTTTCCGGGAACGACCGGTTTGCTCTACCGTCAATTCGCGCTGACGATTGCGGGCTCGGTGCTGATCTCGTTATTCATCGCGCTGACGCTGACGCCCGTGCTCTCGCGTCTGTTCCTGCGGAACGAGGAGAAGCAGCACGCGATCTTTCGCCCGATCAACGTTGCGATCGATGCAACGCGGCACGCGTATGGGCGGCTCTTGCCCGTGCTCGTGCGGGGACGGCTCGTCGTCATGGCCCTTTTCGTTCTCGGCCTCGTTGCAACGGGCTTGCTCGGCCGCACCGCGCCCACCGGTTTCTTGCCCGACGAAGATAACGGTTATTTCTTTGTAACCGCGCAACTGCCCGAGGACGCATCGCTCGCCCAGACCTCCCGTTTGATCGATAAAGTCGGAGAGCTGATGCTGGCGCTGCCTGAAGTCAAGGATATTTTCGAAGTAAGCGGCCGGGACTTCGTCGGAAACGGAGCGAACCGCGCGCTCGCGTTCGCCGGTCTTCAGCCGTGGGCCGATCGGAGAAGTGCGGAACACCGCCTCAACGGAATCCTCGCGCGGCTGCGACCGAAGTTGGCGCAGCTACCGCAAGCCCAAGTGTTCGCATTTGGTCCGCCAGCGATTCAGGGTTTCCCGAACGTGGCCGGGTTTCAGTTCGAGCTCGAGGATCGGGCAAATCGCGGATTCGACGCGCTCGAAACGACGAGCCGCGCGCTAATCGCCGCGACTCACAACGATCCTGTCCTTTCGTATGCGTCGACGAGCTTTCGTAACGACGCGCCGCAGTTCGTCGCCGAGATCGATCGGCAGAAGGCAACGACTCTTGGCGTCCCGCTCCAGAATATCGCGGACGCCATGCAGATATCGCTCGGTTCCCTGTATGTCAACGACTTCGATTTTCAGAACCGCGCCTACCGGGTGTACGTCGAGGCCGACGCGCCGTACCGCGCTCGCATCGAAGACCTCAGCAACATCTACGTCCGCTCGACGACCGGTGCGACGATCCCGCTTTCGACGCTTCTTATCATCTCCCGGGAGCGCACCGCTCCGATCATCACGCACTACAACTTGTTCCGATCGGTCGAGCTCAACGGCGTGGCAAAACCCGGCTTCGGGTCGGGACAAGCGCTCCAGGCGATGCAGGCGATCGCAGCGCGCACGCTGCCGCCGGGCATGACCTACGATTGGTCGGGCCTCTCGCTCGAGGCCCTGGCGAGCGGTTCGCAAGGCGTGCTCGTGTTCATCCTCGGGGTCGTCGTTGTGTTCCTCGTGTTGGCCGCAAAATACGAAAGCCTGACCGACCCGCTGACGATCCTGATGGCGGTTCCACTGGCCATCTGCGGCGCGTTGCTCGCGCTGCGGCTGCGGGGATACGTCAGCGACGTGTACGCGCAGGTTGGGTTTGTCATGCTGATCGGGCTCGCGAGCAAGAACGGGATCTTGATCGTGGAGTTTGCAAACCAGCTGCGCGCGCGCGGCGTGGACCTTGTCTCGGCTGCGATCGAAGCCGCCGAGACGAGGTTCCGGCCGATCCTCATGACGTCGCTCGCATTCATCTTCGCGATCCTGCCGCTGGTGTTCGCAAACGGCGCGGGAAGCACGAGCCGGCAGTCGCTCGGAACGACCCTGTTCGGCGGTATGATCTTCGCGACGTTGCTGAACCTGACGTTCTTGCCGGTCTTGTACGTCGTGATCGTCCAGCTTCGCGAGCGCTTTTCACGCCGGGGCGCGGCGCACGCCGCGGCGGCCGGGCCACCGACGATCGAGCGCTCGCCGGAAGGCGGACTCGTCGTGAGCTTTCCGAACGGCGGACGCCCCGTCCGGATGCGTGTCCCGGCCGTCGAGGAGCCGGACGAAACGGAACCTGGGATTTAGCTCGTCGCGGCCGTCACTTTGACCCGGTTCGGGTCGACTTTCACTCCGGGGCCCATCGTGCTCGTCAGCGTGACGCTGCGCACGTAGGTTCCCTTAGCGGCCGACGGCTTGGCGCGGACGATCGCATCGAGCAGGGTCGCCACGTTCTCGGCGAGGTGGGTCTGCTCGAAGCTGGCCTTGCCGACGATCGTATGCACGATGCCGGTTTTGTCGAGACGGTATTCGACTTTACCGGCCTTGATGTCGCGAATCGCGTTGCCGATGTTCGGCGTCACCGTGCCGGATTTCGGGTTGGGCATCTTTTGCGCGAGGATGCGCCCGAGGTTCGAGCCGACGGCGCCCATCATGTCCGGCGTCGCGACGGCGACGTCGAAATCGCTAAAGCCCGCCTTCACCCGATCGATGAGGTCCTGCTCGCCGACGAAGTCGGCGCCGGCAGCCTCGGCTTCCTTCGCTTTGTCGCCCTTGGCGAACGCGATGACGCGCACGGTGCGTCCGGTGCCGTGCGGCAGCAACACCGTGCCGCGCACGTTTTGGTCGCTCTTCTTCGGATCGACGCCGAGCCGAATGTGGATCTCGACGGTCTCGTCGAATTTGGCCGTAGCGTTCTTCTTGACGGCCGCAGTCGCTTCGGCGATGTCGTGGAGCTTCGTGCGATCGAACGAGGTGACGAGCGCGCGGTATTTCTTGCCGTGGTGCTTGGCCATTACGCGACCTCGACGCCCATCGAGCGCGCCGTCCCGGCGATAATGCGCATCGCCATGTCGACGTCGTTCGCGTTGAGATCGGCCATCTTCGTCTCGGCGATCTCGCGCAGTTGCTTCTGGCTGATCTTGCCGACCTTGTTGCGATTGGGGACGGCCGAGCCCGACTCGATCCCGAGCGCTCGCTTGATGAGGAAGCTTGCCGGCGGCGTCTTCGTGACGAAGGTGAACGTCCGATCTTCGTACACGGTGATCTCGACCGGGATGACCATGCCGGCCTGGCTCTGCGTGCGCTCGTTGTACTCCTTGCAGAACGCCATGATGTTCAACGAATACGGGCCGAGCGCGGGGCCGACGGGCGGCGCGGGGGTGGCTTTCCCGGCTTGCAGCTGCAAACCGATCTTGCCGACGACTCTTTTTGCCATCGAATGCTCCTAACGAATGCCGCCGGAGCGGCAGTCTCCCCCTCGTAAACGGCGCCGGGCTGGGGTGGGCGGACGGCGCAACCCTCGCATGGTATCACGCCCGCGCCCAAGCGTCCAGGCCGTGCGCGTGCCGGGCGCTATGCTAAGATCGCCTCATGGCAAAGCCCAGGCCAACCGGGGACCGGTGAACCCGAAGAAGATCGCCGAGCTGCAAACGGCCGTGGTCGGCAACGAGGTCGTCGTGCACGACACGCTGCACGAGCAGGTTCACGTCCTCAACCCGATCGCGGCGCAGATCCTGGAGTTCTGCGACGGTGAGACGGCGCCCGCGGCCATCGCGGGCCGCCTCTGCCGCGAATACGGCGCCGATCCCTCGGTCGTCGAGCGCGACGTCGATGCGATGCTGGCCCAGTTCGTGTCGCTCCGTCTGCTCGAGCCGTCGAACCCTTGATCGAGGCTGGAACGCCCTCGATCGTCGACGCGTCGATGCTCCAGCGGATCGACGACGACGGAGTGCGGATCGAACTGGCCCCGCTCGCCGTCCATCCCGTCACTTTTACGATTGCCGGCGTTCCGGTCGAAGTCCGGTTCAACGTCGCGGGCGCGGCCGGCATCTATCGCCTGCGATACCAGCACATGCTGTCGAGCCAAGCGCCGATTATGACGGCCTACGCGGTGGCCCGCACCCCGGGCGAAACGGTGTTCTGGGCCGGCGACGGGCCGCTCTACTGCTGGGATCGCTCGGAGATCCCGGATCGAGTCATCGCGTTCTTCGCCGACGCCGTGGCAACGACGACGTTTCTGTGCTCGATCGACAACGTCATCGCCTTACACGCCGCCGCGCTTACGGACGGACGCTCGGCGGCGTTTATCGCCGGCGTCTCGACCGCCGGCAAGAGCACCACGGCGATCGCCTGTTTCCGGCGCGGCCTGCGGCTCTACTCCGACGAGTTTTGCCTCGTGCGCGCGGGCGGAGTCCTGCCGTATCCACGGGCGATCTCCGTGCGCCGGGAGGGGCTGGAGTTGTTGCTTGCCGACGCCGCGCCAAAGTCGCCGGTCGATGCGTGGTTGCGCGCCAACCGCGGCGACGATCGGGAGAACGTCGGCTTCGACGAGTTGTTCGGGAACCCGGCATGCCCCGCGCCGCGCCCACTGCGCATCGCGTTCGCAGCCGTGGCGAAAGAACGTGCGCCAAGCGTACGTTCGATCGCACCGGCGCAGATGCTGGCGCATACCAAGCCGTTCGCCCGGCTGAAGCCGCGCGGGCTCGCGGGCGTTGCGGCGCTGCTGGAGGTGCTACAGCCGCTCACCTGCTACGAACTCACGTTGGGACCGCCCGACGAGACGGCGGAGCTCATCGCGCAGGTCCTGCGAGCTGACCGGCCGGCGGGCCCAAAGGCCTCATGACGCGCCTTTCCCCTTGGGCTAGAATCGACGAATGAGTTCAGGCGGAAACCGCAGCATCGCCGCCGTCAAACGCTTGGCGTCCCGAATTCCGGGCCTGCGCGAACGAACGCGGCCACTGCGGACGTGGATTCGAACCCGTAGACCGGCCGACTTTGATGCGGAATCGCGCGCGCGCATCGCGAGATACCCGAAACTCGCAACGTTTGCACATCGGGTCGATGCGGCACTCCGATCCCCGCTTCCGGGTGCGCCCGCTCGCTGCACGCAGCCCTTTGATGAGCTCGTGCGCAGCGGCTTCATCGGTGAGTTCGTCGATGCGGAACTCGCTCGGATGATCGCCGATCCGTCGTCCATCGCAGGGCTGCTGCGACAGGAACGCGGCATGGCGATCCTTCAAACGGGGAAGTTTTCACTGCGCTTGGCGTTCCTCTCTCCGTCCTCCGAGGATGCACCGGTTACATCGGTAGCGCGATCGATGCTGCTCGCGCCCGTCGGGAAAGATGCGGTGACGCTCGAAACATACGCGGTGCCGGCCCGACCTGTCGACCGGTATCGCCGTCGCGACCGCGCGCGCGCCATCGAAAGCCGCCGCCTCGAGACCGGCACGACGGTCGCATTGCTGCGCCGGCGGCACGCGTACCGGTTGTTGCCGGCGAAGCGAACGGTCGTCCTGATCTTGGAAGCCGGTGCGACGGATCCATTCACGTGGCACTACGACCGGTCGACGCTGGTCCCGCGGCGCGGCGTGCCGGGCGATCTCTCCGCGACGCGTCTGATCGAAACGATGCGGCTGATCTCGGTATGGGGCGATGCCTCGTTTCTCCCGCTCGTCGAAGAGTTATTCCGCCATCCCTCGCACGCCGTGCGTTGGGCGGCGCTCCAGACAGCGTGGAAGATCGCGCCGGAACGCCCGCTCAAGCTGACCGCGCGGGCCGCTCGCGATCCTCACCCCGATCTTCGCGCGGTCGCGCAGGCGCTCGCGCAGGCGCCGGACGACGCCCAGAGTCTCCTGCAGCGCGGAGGAACGCCGTGGCCATAACGCTCGAGGCCCCGTCGAACGACGTCATCTCACTCGAGGAATACGTCGACTACATCGAACGCCGCGTCGACTTAGACGATATCGACAGCGTGTGCGCGTCGGCGCCGATGTTTCGCGCGCTGATGAATAACCGCTCCCTGATCCGCGATTTCGTCGACGGTGAACTGCGCCGTTGGCGCGAGTATCAACCGCGCAATCCGTACGTCGGCCAAACGCTCATTTTCGTCGACCGTCCGGAGTTCACGATCCGCGCCAACATGTGGGCGCCGCCTCAGCGCGTGCAACGGCTTTCCGATGCTGCGTTCGGGACCTACGCGATTGCCCACGATCATAATTTCAGCTTCATGACCGGCGGCTATTTCGGATGCGGGTATGCGACCTCGATTTACGAGTACGACGGCAAAGCGATCGCGGGGACGAAGGATGAAGCGGTCGAGCTTCGATTCCTGGAAGACACAACGCTGCCGCAAGGCAAGATCATGGTGTATCGCTGCGCCCAAGACGTCCATCTCCAAAAACCGGCCGAGGCGTTTTCGGTCTCGCTCAACTTGTTGATCAACGCCGAATCCCGGCGCCGGCCCCAGTATTTCTTCGATCTCGAGCGCTCGCGGATCCGAGGCTCGTCCTATGCCGAAAAGGGCGAGGCGATTGCGCTTTGCGAGTTGGCCGAGCACGTCGGCGGCGATCGGACCGCTGAGCTGCTGGCCGATCTTTCGGCAGCAGCCGAGGACCCGTTCGTCAGGAGATCCGCCCGTACTTCGTGTGAACGGTTGACGGCGACCCGACGCTAGGTCTTCGGTCCCATGCCCGGCGGCATTCGTCCCTTGCCCGGCCACACCGCGGCCGGTACCATAACCCTGACCGTTCATTTAACTCTGACCTTTCATTTGCATTCGACGGAGGCCTCATGGAGAAGCCAGACGGCAAAACTTACGAGCCGCCCAAAGTTATCGTTTCGCTTGACGCGCTGAGCATGATCACCGACGCCGACGGTATGGCGGTCGGCGCCTCCTGCGGATCGCGATGCGCCGCTTTCAGCAAGTAGCCGAAGGTAGGTCTTGCGTCCCCGGCCCACCCCGTCGGCCCTTCCCAGGCCGCATCGCGGACCGGTACGATACGCTGAACCCTCCTTCGACCATACGACGGAGAACAAATGGACAAGCCCGAGAGCAACACTTACGAGCCGCCCAAGGTTATCGTCTCGCTTGACGCGCTGGGCATGATCACCGATGCCGACGCCGCCGCCACCATAAACTGCTCGTCCAGCTGCACCCTCGAGACGTCGGGAAGGACGCGCTGACCGCAGTCCGGGCGGCGCCGTGCACGAGCCCGGAGACAACCTCGCGCGGCCAGACACCCGGTAAATAGGCCCGTCGGCCCTGTGCCGTGCCGCTTAATGCGGCTTAACATACACGCACCTCCGTGCCAGCTGATTATCTCGAAGTCGACCAGCTCACGAAGACGTTTCCTACGGCGGTGGGCCTCTTTCCATGGGTCCGAAATATCGGACGGATCGAGCGCCGCGTTGCCTTGGACGACGTCTCGTTCGGCGTGCGCGGCGGCGAGCTGTTCGGGGTCGTCGGCGCGAACGGTGCCGGCAAGAGCACGATCCTGCGGATCGTGGCCGGCCTCGTCGTCCCCGACCGCGGGACGGTTCGCGTCGACGGGATCGATGCGCGAACCGCGCCGCTCGCCGTCCGGCGCAAAGTCGTCCTGTGCTGCACCGACGACCGAAGCTTCTACTATCGGCTGACCGCCCGCAGGAACCTCGAGTACTTCGGCACGATGGCCGGCTTGGACGGCGCCCGGCTGCGCGGGCGTATCGCCGAGGTCGTGCGCTTGGTCGACCTCACCGACGATCTCGACCGGCGGTTCGATGCATTCTCGTCGGGGATGAAACAGCGCCTCGGGATCGCACGCGGCTTGCTCGGCGACCCGGAGTTGCTGATTCTCGACGAACCGACGCGCGCGGTCGACCCGGTCCATGCGGCGAGTATCCGCGGGTTCGTCCGTAACGAACTGGTCGGACGCCGCGGCAAGACGGTGGTGCTCGCGACCAACCTCTTAGAGGAAGCATGGGAGCTGTGCGACCGGATCGCGGTGCTTCGAAGGGGCCGGGTCGCCGCGATCGGGTCCCCGGCAGCCCTTGGCGTCGGGCCCGATGCCGTGCGCTACGCAATCACGATCGACGGAGCCGACGACGCATTGTTGGCCCGGACGCGCGCGGTTCCCGGAGTGATCGACCTCGCGATCGATGCCGACGGAGCCTGCGCGCATCTGCGGGTCGTGCTCGATTCCGAACCGCGTACGTTGACGGAGCTGCTGCGCGCGGTGAGCGCGAACGGCATCTGCGTGCGGTCGATACGGCCTGAGGAACGGCGTCCCGCCGACGTCTTCGCCGACCTCATCTCGGAGCGGTCACAGTGAGCGGGCTTGCCGCGCCCCTTCAAAAGGTGCGCGCCACGTTTCTGCGCGACGCGCGGTTGATGATGTCTTACCGGCTCGCATTCGTGCTCGAGTTTTTTGCGGTCGTCGCGAGCGTCGCGGGACTATGGTTTGTTTCGAAGCTCGTCCCGCCGTCGGCCGCGTTCGGCGGGGGGCACGTCGCCACATACTTCGAGTATGCCCTCGTCAACGTCGCGTTCGTCACCTTGCAGACCGCCGCGCTCCAGAGTTTCGAGAATTCGATCCGCAACGATCAGGTCTTCGGCACGCTCGAAGCGGTGCTGGCAACGCCGACCAACGTCTCGCTCGTCGTGCTCGCCGCGGGTGCGTGGGCGTTCACGCTTGCGTTCTTCCAAGTCGGACTGACGCTCGCGTTCGGCAGCCTGTTCGGCCTCAATTTCAACCACGTTAACCTTGGCGCGCTCGCGGCCTTCGTCGTGTTGGCGATCACCGCGACCGTCCCGCTCGGCGTGATCAGCGCCGCAATCATCGTGCGCTTCAAGCAGGGAACGCCGACGCAATTCATCCTCAATCGCGCCGCAACGCTGCTCGCCGGTGTGCTCTTTCCCGTATCGCTTCTGCCGCTGTGGCTGCAGGCGTGTTCGTGGTTGTTGCCGATCACGCACGCGCTCAATGGAATCCGTGGCGCCTTCCACGGCGCGACCGTCGGCGACATGGCTTCGGACGCAACCTGGCTCGCCGTCGCGACAATCCTCTTGCTGCCGCTCTCTTTGCTCGCCTTCCGCTCGGCCGTCGAACGCGCCAAGTTCGACGGAACGCTCGGCCAGTATTGACTCTCGCTCCCTGGAGGTTTTCCCGTGCGCGTTTCCCCTGACTTCGAAGATACCGCGACCCTCGGACTACGCAGCGACGTCGTGGCGACCGTACTCGAAGACGGCGCCGTCCTGCTCGATCTGCAGACGAAGTACTTCTACGCGCTCAACCCCAGCGGATGGTCGATCGTCCAGCACTTCGAGGCCGGGTCAACGACCGCGACGGTCGAGGCGTTTGCGCGATCCTGCGGCGCGCCCGACGACGGCGCCGTGCGCGCGTTCGTCAGCGCGCTCGACGCGTATGGATTACTCGAAACCACAAGCGCTCCCACAGACAGCGACGCGCAGGCCGTGCCGGGCACCTGGGCTGCGCCGACAATCGAGCGACAGCCCGAACCGCTGCAGCGCGTGCTCGTCAGCGCCTTCGATCCAAGCATCCCGCTCGCCGAGTGAGCGAAGCGTTTCACGCCGGGCCGCTGCGCGTTCGCATCGAAACAGCCGAACCGTCGGTCCGCGAGAAACTCGCCGAGACCCTCGCGCTGTACGACGGTACGTGGGAAGGACCGTTCGATGACGTCGTACTCGAGGCGCGCGCCGTTCCGGGGAGCGCCACCATGGTCGATGGCGCCTACCTGCGGTGCGCGCGGATGTCGGTCAACGCGACCGCCGGTGAGGTCCATGCGACGACGCGTTGCGGCGCGCAGATGCGTTCGCGCGGCGAGCAGCGGCAACATTGGGCGATCGAAGTACCGGAGACGGTCGTTGCGTCGGCGCAGCTCGAAGAACTCGAGGATCTGGTCGGGCTCGCGCTGACGGCCGGTTGGCGCTACGCGGGCTGGGTCCCCGTTCACGCGGCGGCCCTCGTGCGCGGCGGGATCTGCCCGATAGTGTGTGCCGGGTCCGGCGGCGGAAAGAGCACGATCACCGCGGCGCTGGTACGAACCGGGTGGCGCACGCTCGGCGACGACAAGCTGTTGCTGCGCTGCGATGCCCAGGGACCGGAGCTGCGCGCGCTGCTCCATACCTTCAACCTCCACCCGCGCACGCGCGAATGGTTTCCCGAAGTCGGGGACCTGACGCTGCTGCCGCCCTATTCGTCGTGGACGGAGAAGCGCAAATTTCGCGTCGATCGAACCTGGCCAAAAACCACGGCGCCGCACGCGCGGCCGACGCACGTCGTGCGGATGCGGCGGTCGAGCGCGACGCGCGGAATTGCCGTTTCCGAGCTGGCTCGCGCCGAGATCTTTCCGACGTTGCTCAAACAGATCGCGATCCCGAGCGATCGCGCCGAAGCGGCACCGATCCTCTCGACCGTCGCACGCGCGGTCGGCTCGCTGCGCGGGCTCGACATCGTGGTCGGCGACGACGCGTATCGCGACGGCGACTGTTTGAGTGAGTTGGAACGAGCGCTCGAGCGATGAGCCCTATCGTCAGCGTCGTCATCCCCGTCTATAACGGCTCCGCGACCATCGGCGATACGCTGCGCTCGCTGCAAGCGCAATCGGGCGCGCCCGCGTTCGAGGTCATCGTGGTCGACAACGGATCGACCGATGCCACGCGTGAGGTCGTCAGTCGATTCGACGTAACGCTGCTCGACGAGGTGACCCGCGGGCCCGCGGCGGCGCGCAATCGTGGACTGCGCGACGCGCGCGCAGACATCGTGGCGCACTGCGACGCCGATACGGTTCTGACGCGCCGCTGGCTTTCGGAGTTGGTCGAGCCCTTGCGCGACCCGGGCGTCGCCGTCGTCGCCGGTCAGACACTCGCCTATCGGCCCGCGACGGGCGCCGAACGTTACGCCGCCGCGTCGGGGATATGGGACGCCGCCCGGGCCGTCGTGCGCGAGCCGTTCCCGTTCGCGCCGTCCCTGAACATGGCGGTGCGCCGCGCGGATGCGCTCGAAGCCGGCGGCTGGGACGAATCGCTGATGACGGGCGAGGACGTCGAATTCTCACATCGCCTCCTGCTGCTGGCGCCGGGAAGGCGGATCGCTTACGCGCCCGGAGCGTTGCTCTTCCACCGGAACCGCGCGAGCGACGAAGCGCTTCGCCGGCAAGCGGAGTCCTATGGGCGCGGGATCGCGCAGCTCTACTTGCGCCACGCCCGCGTCTTACCGTGGACGCCGCGATTGTCGCTGACGCTCGCCTCGCGCTTGGCCGTTCGGCTCGCGGCGGTACCCACGCTCGCCGCACTCGCGCGCGTGCGGCTCGTATCGGCGCAGCGCGCCGAATTCGCGCGTTACCACGGGATGTGGAACCTGGCGCATTGGCGCGGATTCGCCGCGGAATTTCGCAAGGGGCGACGGCAGCCGTCGCGGCAATGTTCGTGCGCGTAAGCGTCGTCGTCCCGGCGTACGATGCGGCGGCGACGCTCGGCGACTGCTTGCGGGCGCTTGCGAACCAGACCCTCGCGCGCACCAACTACGAGGTGATCGTCGTCGATGACGGATCGCGGGATGCGACGCCCGCGATTGCGACCGATCGCGGCGTCCGGTTGATCCGGCGCGAAAACGGCGGTCCGGCTGCAGCCCGAAACTCCGGCTGGCGCGCCGCCGGCGCCGAGTGGGTCGCCTTTACCGATGCGGACTGCTTACCGGCGCGCGCGTGGCTTGTCGAGTTGCTGCGTGCCGTCGACGCGGCGCCGGCCAATGGCGCGGCCGCACTTGGAGCCGCCGGTCGAACCGTCGGGTACGATTCAAAGACGCCGGCGGCGCGATTCGTCGATTTGAGCGGCGGCCTCGATGCGGAGCGGCACCTGTCGCACCCGCGCTTTCCGTTCGCGCCGTCGGGCAACCTCATGTACAGCCGGAGCGCGCTCGCCGCCGTCGGCGGATTCGACGAGCGTTACCGGACCTACGAAGCGTGCGATTTGCACCAACGTTTGCGCGAACGTGCGGACGGCCCGTTCTTCTATGTCCCGCGCGCCGTCGTGTTGCACAAGCATCGAACGACGTGGGCCGCCTATTGGCGGCAGCAGTACGGCTACGGCGCCGGCTACGGCCGCTTCATGCTCGATCGCGCTCGGGACGTGCCGTGGTCGATCGGCGATGAAGCTCGGGCGTGGCGAGAACTTTTCGGTACGGGAATCGGAAGTTTGCGGCCCGGCGATCCCAACCGGCGGTTGCTCGAGCGTGGAAATTTCGTCAAACGGCTGGCTCAGCGTTCGGCGTTTGCAACGACCTATTGGAATCCGGCGGAGCGCGCGCGGTGATGCAGCGATACTGGCGCGCGACCGCAGGCTTGCGATCGGCCGTCCGGTCGCCGGCCGATGCCGCGCTGGCCGCGCGCATCGCGCTGTTCGCAATTACGGCGCCGCATCATCTCGAGCGGACCGACGTCGAATCCTACCTGAAACGGTTGCGCCGCCAGTCGCGCCCGCGGGCGATCGACGTTCGTGGATCGCGAGAACGGATCGTTCGCTTGCGCAACGGCGTCCTTGGAATGCCCTGGATTTGGCGGCGCAACACGTGCTACTTGCGCGCGCTCGTGCTCTACCGGTTCCTCGATGGCGACGGCGAACCGCAGTTGCACGTCGGCGTCGAGGAAGACCGGTCCACGGACCGCTTGCACGGCCACGCATGGGTCTCGGTCGGTGGCGAGGTCATCGAGGGCCCGGACGGCGTCGTCCTTGACCGCGTGCGGGAAATTCCGATGTATGCGCGACGTTGACGCCTCGTTCGTTCGTACGGCGCTCGCCGATCTCGCGCTCGGCGACGACGTCGTCGCGGCGGCGACGGCCCGCGCGATCGCGGCCGCAGAAGCGTGGCCGCACGTCATTGCCTTGGCCGTCCAGTGGCGCGTCGTTCCGCAGGTCTATGAGGCGCTGGGGCGATGCGGCGCCATTGACGACTTCGATGCGGGCCTTCGAGCGCGCCTACGAAGCCAGGTTTTTGCCCAAGCACTGCACTCGGCCTCGATCGTTCGCACCTGCTCTTTGGTGCAAGAGCTCCTCGCCCAAGCCGGCGTCATCTCGGTCGCGATCAAGGGGATCGCGACGATCGCCACGATCTACGGCGCGGCGTCGCGGCGGATGGTCGCCGACGTCGACCTCGTGATCGAAGAAGATCGGCTTGCTCCCGCGCGCACGGCGCTCGAAGGTGCGGGCTTCGCGGACATTTCGCCTCCGTTTGAGGCGCACGTAGCGGCGATCGGCTACAGTCGCTATCTCCACAATTACGCGCGCACCTTCGTTCGCGACGGAGTCGAGATCGATCTCCACTGGCAGTTCGGACCGCGACCGCCCGCCGCGCTCAGCGCGCGCCGCATCCTCGAACGTTCGGTTGAAGTTCCTGCGGAGCGGGTGAACGTGCGTGTCTCGGGGCCGATCGAGACGGCGCTGGTAGCGGTGCATCACGCGCTGCGCAACTCCTTTCCGGCCACGAGCACGCCGAAGGACGCCGCCGACCTCGCGATGTGGTGGCAGCGGTTTGGCGACGCACAGGGCGACGCGCTGATTGCCGCGGCGCTCGAGAGCGGCCTCGCAAGCTCGATGTTGGCGCTCGGTCGCGTGATCGCGCAGCGCAATGCCGAGGCCGCCATTTCCCGCGGCGTCACGACGATGGAGGCGACGTTATCGCGAACCGAGCGCCGCGAAGCCGAGCGGCTGCGATCGTTCGTCGAGCGCAACCTGCGCGGTGAATCGCCCGACAATACCACGGTGGAACTGCTGGCGCCCGCCGTGTTCACGCGTTCGATCGTCGGGCCGCTGCTGCGCAATGCGCGACGCGGGGAACGGAACCCGCAAGGCGACGGCGCCGAAACGCCCGGCGTTCGGCGTCCGCTTCTCGTGCGCATTTGCGGCCGCCTCGCCCGCGCGGGAAGAATCGGCCGAGAATTGTTGCGCCTCGAGCGCGTTGCGAGCTATCGCGCCGTCGCCCGCGCGCAGAGTCGCTTTCACTAGCGTTCGCGCTCGCGGCGCCGGCAGACGTTCGGCCGCCGGCGTCGAACTTCGTCCCCGGGCATGCGCCTTAGGCGTCGTGCCGGTCTACCGTTCTGACGGAGGTGTTCCGCTTTGATGACGCTCGCCCGAATCTCGCTCGCCGGCGCCGCATTCGCGCTCGCGGCCACGGCCTCTTGGACGGTGGCGCCGGCCGCGGGGCCGGGGCTTGCCTACGACTCCGTGACCCGGTTCCAGCCGGGCAGCCAAGGCTCCGCGCCGCAGCCGGGCAACTTCCAGGCCGATTTTCAGACGGCGTCGACGCCGCAGAACTCAACGGTCCACGCGCCGTTCGGCTTGGGAAAGATGATCGCAGCCGCGCAAAATGCGGGCGCGATGTTCAAGAACGGCCTCGCTGAACGTCACTATGTTGGGACGACAAAACAGCGCACCGACAATGTGGCCCTCGGTACTGCCGACATCACCGACTGCGTTGCTCGCACGCTGACGCACCTGGATCTCAGCGCGAAGACGTACAGCGTCACATCGCTCGACCATCCGGCGACGCCTTCGACCTCAAACGGCGGCGGCGCGGCCCCGGGCCCGATGCCGACCGACGACGGCACGAAGGTCGCGATCGCTCTAACGACCCGCTCGCTCGGTCCGATGCAGATCGAAAACGTCGCGACCAACGGCTACAACATGAACATGAAGGTGACGACCACCAAGCCGACGGGCGAAACGGCGACCTTCAACAGCGAGATGACCGCGTACTATTCGGCAATAGCCGAGCCGAACGTCGGCTGCCCGCAGCCCCGCCTTGCGACTCAGCCTGGGCCGGGCGGCGGCTCGATGGCAAACTATGCGCTGATCATGCGCGCGCTGACCGCGTCGAAAGCCAACTCACGCTTCACGGTCAGCAGTTCCGGGCCACCGCTGCCTGCCGGAAAGTTTGCGATGTGGGAAACGATGACCATGACTGGGGCCGATCGCGGCGGCGCGATTCAAATCGAAACCGAACGCGGCGACGTGCACAGCATCGGCGACAGCGATCCGATCTTCAGCGTCCCGGCGGGTTTCACGAAGGTCTGAAAAAGCCGCCGCTCCTTAGACTTTTTCGATCTGATAGAACTCGAGTTCGACCGGCGTCTCGCGGCCGAAAATCGAGATGAGCGCGCGGACCTTTTCCTTTTCCGGTTGGATCTCGTCGACGATTCCGGTGAAGTCGAAGAACGGACCGCTCGTGACCTTGACCCGGTCGCCCTTGGCGAAGTCGATCTTCAGCTTGGGTGTCTCGATGCCCATCTGCTTGAGGATCGTCTTAACTTCTTTCTCCTGCAACGGGACCGGCTTCTCACCCGAGCCCGGCGAACCGACGAAGCCCGTGACGCCGCTCGTGTTGCGCACGACGTACCAGGACGCGTCGTCCATATC
>PMHP01000099.1 GCA_003158195.1 Vulcanimicrobiota bacterium
CCCAAGAGTTCACATCGACGGCCCGGTTTGGCACCTCGATGTCGGCTCGTCGCATCCTGGGGCTGTAGTCGGTCCCAAGGGTTGGGCTGTTCGCCCATTAAAGCGGTACGCGATCTGGGTTCAGAACGTCGTGAGACAGTTCGGTCCCTATCCGCCGTGGGCGTAGGAGATTTGACGAGCGTCGACCCTAGTACGAGAGGACCGGGTCGAACGAACCGCTGGTGAACCGGTTGTCCCGCCAGGGGCATAGCCGGGTAGCTACGTTCGGACCAGATAAACGCTGAAGGCATATAAGCGTGAAACTGACTCTAAGATGAGATCTCAATCCCGCAAGGGTTAAGGGTCGTGGGAGACTACCACGTTGATAGGCCGGGGGTGGAAGACCAGCAATGGTTGGAGCTAACCGGTACTAATAGCCCGGAAACTTTTTAAAGACGCAATTATCTCCGTTTGGACACATGAAGGTTCTTCTCTATGCAGCTTTCCGACGCGATCGTCTGGAGTTTCGACTCGACGTCGCGGCGGGATCAAGTTTTTGGCGGTCATAGCGGCGGGGTCCCACCCGTTCCCATACCGAACACGGCAGTTAAGCCCGCCAGCGCCGATGGTAGTCGGACCGCAGGGTCCCTCGAGAGTAGGACAGTGCCAGATTGATACGAGAGCCTGCCGCGGAAACGCCGGCGGGCTCTTCGTCATCTGCGGATGCCCTTCGCTTGTTCCGCGGATCGCGGGGTAGCGCCGCAGACTTCTCATGCACGGGTGCCTGCGTTCTCGACCCGTGGACGTAACCGAGCGCGGATTGCACATCGCGCGCGGTCGAGTGCGGTACGATCTCCGTGAAGGATGAACGCGGTGTTTGCCGCGATCAAGAGAGCGTTGCACTCGAACGCGATTTGCGAAGCCGGCGCATCATCGAGCAGTCCAGTCGCTTGCGCCTCAGCGATGTTGAGCTCGAGAAGCTGCATCCACTGACGCTGATACTTCGCGATGCGCTCGCGAACCGGACCCGGTCGCGCGCCGACCTCCGCCGCGGCCACCGCAAAGAAACAGCCGCCCGGAAAAACCAACCGCTCGACGTACGACAAAAACCGTTCGCAGAGTTGTTCGACCCGCTCGCGCGGCCCGAGGGCAGCTAGCGCCGGCGCGATGATTTCGCGCACGAATATTTCGCGCGCCGCCTCGATGGTCGCGACCTGCAACCTTTCCTTCGAGCGGAAGTGCGCGAAGAGCCCGCTCTTGCTGACCCCCGATTCCTCGGCCAGCCGTCCGATAGAGAGCCGCTCCAGACCCTCGACGGTCGCCAGCCGCACCGCCGTCTCGAGGATCGCCCGCCGCGTGCGTTCCCCATCAGATCGGGTCCGTCGCTCCGGGGCGCCCTGTGCAAGATTTTTCGCCATTCCACTTGACAAGATAGCACGAACGGTCGTATTTGTTAAGAGCGAACGATCGTGCTAACTCAGGAGGTGCCCATGATTGCCAAGGCTTCACTCGTCGCCGGCCGCCAAGCCCCGCTGCGGCGCGCCTACCTCGAAGATCCNNTCCACTCCGTGGTCGAAATCGGCAAAGGCTACGGAGTCTCACAACGCATCGGGATCGATCGCAAGGTCGGTGGCGACCACGACCTGCCGAATCCGGCGGATCTCCTCTGCGCGGCGCTGGCCGCGTGCGAGGACTCGGCCGTACGCATGATCGCCGATTTTCTCGGCGTTGAGATCCTCGATCTACGCGTGGAAGTCACGGGTGAAGTCGACGTGCGTGGCGCCCTCGCAATCGATCGCTCGGTCAAAGTAGGTTTCCGCTCGATGAATTGCCACGTGCATTTGCGCGTGCCGCAAAGCACCGAGCAGCCGCGCCTCGCTGCACTGCGCAAACAGGCCGAAGCGTCATGCGTCAATCTCGACACGCTCCGCTCCGGCGTCCCAGTCGCTGTAGACTTCGCAGTCGAAATCGCCGGCGAGATGTCTTCCTCGTCGTCATCCTGAGCGTGAAACGAGAGTTCCACTGATGCTTCGTGTGTGTCCTCGAACGCTTAACAAATTGGCTGACAACGATCCAAGACGAGCAGCAGCGAGGTCGGGCTTCGCGTCGGTGTCGATTTCTTCCGCCGCCGGTCGTCTATGGGATATAACGCCGTCTCTCGCTAGGAGGAGAACCACGATGCTCTATGCCGCATTAATCTATTCGCCCGCCGATGCTCCCGCGTTTACCGAGGAGCAGTTCGGCCAGGTGTTGGCCGAGTATGACGCCTATACCGAGGCCCTCAAAGAGGCCGGAATCTGGCGTGCCGGCGAGCCGCTGCAGCCGACCTCGACCGCGACCACGATCCGCGTCCGCCAAGGGAACAAGGTCATCACGGACGGCCCCTTCGCGGAGACCAAGGAATGGCTCCACGGACTCTACTTCTTCGAGTGCGAGTCGCTCGATGAGGCGCTGGAATGGGCGGCGAAGTGTCCCGGCGCGAAGTATGGGAGCATGGAAGTCCGGCCGGTCATGGAGATCCACGCACGCGTCTGAGATCGATCGAGCGACGATCGAAGAGTCGTTTCGTCGCGACGCAGGACGTGCGATTGCCACGCTCTCGCGCGTCCTGCGCGATCTCGACCGCGCCGAAGACGCGGTTCAGGAGGCCTATCTGCTCGCGCTCGAGCGGTGGCCTACCGATGGTCTACCGCGTAACACGACGGCCTGGATCGTAACCGCCGCGCGCAACCGCGCGATCGACCGGGTGCGCCGTGAGGCGCGCGGCAGCGAGAAGCTCGAGCTCCTCGGGCAACTCGAACGCTCCATGCCCGCGGTAAATGCGGAAGAAGAGGAGAGCTCGCCGATTCCCGACGACCGCCTGAGCCTGATCTTCGCCTGCTGCCATCCCGCGCTCGCCGTCGAGGCGCGCATCGCCCTGACGCTGCGTGCGCTCTGCAGCCTCTCGACCGAGGAGATCGCCGACGCCTTCCTGGTCCCCCATCCGACGATGGCCCAGCGGCTCGTCCGCGCTAAGCGCAAAATCCGCGACGCGGGGATTCCCTTTCGCATTCCGGAGCTGCACATGCTCCCCGAGCGTCTCGACGACGTCTGCACGGTAATCTACTTGATCTTCAACGAGGGCTATGCGGCCTCGTCGGGCGAGTCGCGGCTGCGTCTGGATCTTTGCGTTGAGGCGATCCGTCTGGCGGCCGTTCTCGCCGATCTCATGCCCGACGAGCCTGAGGTTCTCGCTTTGCAAGCCCTCTTGCTGCTGCAACATTCGCGTCGCGACGCGCGCGTCGACGGCGAGGGTGAGCTCGTCTCACTCGAAGACCAAGATCGCGCACGCTGGGATCGCGAGGCGATCGCGACCGGTGTAAAGCTGCTCGAACGTGCAGCACGCCATCGGGTGGTTGGTCCCTACTTCGCGCAGGCGGCCATCGCCGCGGAGCACGCGCGCGCAGCGAGCTTCGACGCGTGCGATTGGCCGGTGATCCTCGGCTGGTACACGACGCTCGAGACGATCGCGCCGTCGCCGGTCGTCCGGCTCAACCGTGCCGTGGTGCTGGCGATGGTCCACGGCTTGGAGGCCGGACTGCGAGCGCTCGACGAGCTGAGCGTGACCGAGGAGCTCGTCCGTTATCATCCCTATCACGCGGCGCGCGCCGAGCTGCTGCGCCGCGCAGGGCGCGATGCCGAAGCGGCGGTCGCGTATCGCAGAGCGCTAGAGTTCGTCGGCACCGATGACGAACGACGCCTGCTCGAGCGCCGGTTGGGTACGATCGCATCGTGAACAGTGAACTAACGCGACACGCTTCCCCCGTGCAAGGTCCGCAAGGCCTCGCNNGAGTTCGTTCCGCCGTCCGAGTCATTGGGAATCACGTATACCGGTTCGGATTTCCGGCTGATCCTGGCGCCGGCGATAGACGAACCGGATCTGGAGCGCGATCACCGTTACGTCTATACATTTTCCCCTGACGCGGGATTTGCGGAGTGTTTCGTATGTCCGGATAACTCCGGNNCGCGGTGCCGCGGTGCGCGAAGTGCAATTGGAGCGCCGCCCGGTTGGCATGACGATCGTCGACGGTGTGTTTTACCTCGTAACCGTCGACGAAGAGTGGGGCGACGGACGCTTCGATCGCCTTGGCATCGACGATGATGCGTCATCGATCCAAGCGCTTCGCTCGCTTCCATTCAAACCACGCAGCGTTGCATTCGACGGCGAGCAGTTCTGGACCGCCGATCGCAACAACCACGCGATCGTCTCGTTTACGCTAGCTATACCACGTCGGCGATGAGCGCGGCGGCTTTCGCAGCCCCATCACTTGCCACCGGGCGGTATGCCGGGGTTCGACCGAGCTCCTCAACCATGGCGGCGGCGATCGCGTCGGACGTCGCGCCGGCAAAGTCCATGCATCGGCCTGCGCCGTAGCGCTCTAAGCGGTAGCGGACGTGAAAACTCTGCTCGAAGTGGTGTCGTAGCGGAAAATACAAGAACGGGCGCTGCGACGCGGTCAGCTCCATCGTGGTCGTCAAGCCGCCCTGAACGAGGGCAATGTCGCAAGCGGAGAAGTGCCGGTAGAGTTGCGGTACGTACGCGTGAAGTTCGACGCCCTCGGGGGCGGCCAAGCTCGACGGATCGATCCGCGGGCCGGTGACGACAATCATCCGAAGGTTGGGCAGCCGGCGCTTCGCGTCGGGGTAGGCAGCAACGATGCGCTGCAACAGTGCGCTTCCCACCGCGGATCCGCCGACGCCGGCGACGCACACGAGCTCGTCCGCCCGATAACCGAACTGCTCTCTGAGCATCGCGCGTTCGCCCTCGGTCGGCGGGACGAACCCGGTGACGTAGCCCGGGAACTCGTAATGCGCTTCGGTCCACTCGCGAATGCGCGGCAGGTTCGGCCCGAAGTCGTCCGGGACGATGTCGTCCGGATCGCCCACGAAGATCGAGCGATCGCGCAGCTGCGGAAAGCGCTCGATGTGCTCGATCATCTCCGCGTTGTAGTCCGCCGTGATCCTGCGCTCGTAGTCTCCCCCGTCCGGCATCGGAATCCAGCCGACGAAATCCGTCATCCACACGAAGGCCGTACGCTTCTCGTTCGGATGCTCGTGCAGGAAATGATCGATGTCCCATGTTTCGTCGCCGACGACGAGGTCGTAATCACCGTCGCGGACCAAATCGTAGAACACCATAAAATTGTTGACGAGGATCTCGTCCATCGTGCGAATCGCTGAGAACGCGTGGAGATCGTGCTCGGCACATTCGCTCTCGAAGTGAGCCGACTCGTTGACGAGCCCGCTGCTGGCCGGATGAATCGTTTCTCCGTTGGCGCGCAGGACCTCCGTCACGGGATGCAGCGCGAGCCACTCGATGTCGACGTCCGGACGGAGCTTGCGAAACTCGGCGGCGATCGCGACGTCGCGTTGCGCGTGCCCCAGGCCGATCGGCGACGAGATGAAGAGGGCGCGCTTGCGCCGCCGCGAGCGCCTCGGCGCGGCGATCGCCGGCGAGATGGCGTCGCGAATCTCGACGTTGATACGAACGGGATACCGCGCCTGCGGAAGATGGCCGCAGTGAGCCAACGGCACAAACCGAGCGTGCGTCGCATCCGCGAGCGCGCGCCCGACCCGCGATGGTACGATCCGATCGTCATCGCCGTGGATGACCGTGACGGGGCATTGCACCGCCTCGAGCAACGCCCGGAATTCGTGGGCCGAAACCTGTCGGCCGGTCATCGTGGCCGCCAACGTCGCCGGCGTCGTGTCGAGACCCCACTCGACGCAATCCTCAAACGGTTTCGTCGAATGCGGCTCGGGCAGAGCTTGGCTGAAGAAGAACTCCAGGAAATCGCGGTAGTGGGCATCCCAAAAGTGGCGGTTGAGTTTCGACCAGCCCTCGTGCTCGTCGAGTCGTTGCTCGAATTGGGAGAAGGCCGCGACGAACTCCGGGTCGCGCGGAGCCGTCGGAACGGCGGGGCTGATGCAAATTAGCCGCTCGACCCGCTCCGGGTTGCGCGCCGCGATCAAAACCCCCCAACGCGCGCCGCCGGACAAGCCGACGAGGGTCGCACGAGCGGTGCCGGTTGAATCCAGAACCGCGAGCGCATCGGCGGCATAGGCGTCGTCGGAATAATCGAGCGCCGGCGTCTTATCGGACAAGCCGTTGCCGCGCCCATCAAAGGTGACGACGCGGCAGTGCCGCGCAAGGTACGGAACTTGCGCCTTCCACATGCGCGAGTGAACGATCGACCATGCGGGCAGGAGGAGCACCGTCGGCTCGCCCTCGCCGTAGACGGCGTAGGCGATTCGCACGCCGTCGCGCACCGCAATTCCCGTTTGCACGGGTTCGCACGCTCTCACGATCCCTTCTCCCAACGCTGCAACAGCTGATCGACCATCTTCAAGAGCGAGCCATGTCCTTTGTCGAAGCCGTTGAGCCTCTCGAGGAGCAAGCCCATGTTGAACGTTCGTACGAGCGCTGCTACGGCCTCGGACGGAAATCGTTTTCGGTCGATGCCGTACGCTTTGAGGGCGTGTCCGATTGCGTCGTTGAGGACGGCCTCCCACTGTTCGTGGACGTGCAAGACGCGCTCGCGAAACTCGGGGTGGTTCCAGGCCAGCGCCTGAAGCTCATACCAGATCTTGGGATAGCCCGCGGCGAGGTCTTCATCGATGTAGTTCATAGCCTTACGCCATTTCTCGATGAACGGTACGGTTGGATCGTCGTACATTGCTCGCTGGCGTGTAATGATGCGGTCGGTAAAACGCTCGAGCACCCGGAGCAAGAGCTCCTCCATTGAGCCAAAGTAATAGTGCACGAGGCCGTGGTTTGCTCCTGCTTCGTTCGCCAGCTTTCGCGTGGTGATCGTCGCATATCCCTCGCGCACGAGCAGGCGTTCCGCGGCGTCGAGAAACGCCTGCTCGGTTGCGAAACGGGAGGCCGTTACCCCGGCGCGATCGCGGTTCAGGGCTTGATTTCGTAAACGATGTTGAACGGTGTTTCGGTCGCGCGCCGGAAATGTCCCAGGCCGGCCGACTCGACGACCGATCGCAGCCGCGCTTCGCCGGCCTGCGCTCCCAGTGCGAGACCCACCTCTTGCGCCAGCGATCCCGGCGTGCACAGCATCGTCGAGGCCGCATAGTAGATGCGACCGACCGGGTTGCAGTTGTCTTCGAGTCGGTCGTTGGCGAACGGTTCGACGAGCATCCAAACGCCGTCGGCCGCGAGGGCGCCCCGGACGTGTTTTGCTGCTCCCACCGGGTCCCCCATGTCGTGCAGACAGTCGAAGTACGCGATCAGATCGTAATTCGTACCGGGGAAATCCTTTGCGGTCGCAACCGCGAATTCGATCCGATCCGCAACGCCTGCCGCTTGTGCACGCTTACGCGCCAGCTCGATGGATCCGGCATGATAGTCGAAGCCGTAGAAGACGGAATTCGGAAACGCCTGCGCCATGAGGATCGTCGAGGCACCGAGCCCGCAGCCGACGTCGGCAACCTTGGCGCCGGCCTCCAGCTTCGCTTCGACACCGTCGAGCGCCGGTAGCCACGAGCCGATCAAATTTGCGTTGTACCCGGGCCGGAAGAACCGCTCCGTCCCTTCAAAGAGGCACGGCTCGTGCTCGTGCCATCCGAATCCCTTGCCTGTCCGGAAACGCTCGCTTATGTGGGGTTCCGCGGCCATCATTGCCTCGACCATTTGGAACGCGCCCTGAATGAACAGCGGGCTGTTCTCATCGGCGAGCATGAACGCGCGCTCGGGCGGCAGCGAAAATTGCTGGGTCGATGGATCGTAGTCGACGTACCCGCTCGCGGCTTGGTTCGCGAGCCATTCGCGGACGTACCGTTCGGCCGTCCCGGTTCGCGCGGCAAGCTCGGCAGCAGTGAGCGCATCCCCTCGGGCGAGCTCGCGATAGAGTCCCAGCTTGTCGCCGATGATGATGAGTGCGGCACTCGCGGCCGCCCCGAGGTCGCCGAGTATCTTGCCGACGAACGCGTTGAGCCTATCGGGTTCGACCGCGCGAGTCGCCATGTCAATAGCCATAATCCCCTCCCGTGTGTGTCAGTTGACTTAGTCACATGACTAAATAACTCAAACGCGGGCGGATGTCAAGATCCGCGTGCGACCCCCATTCGACGCTCACCTGGCATGCCACGGTGCCGGTAGCCGTTAGCTCCGCTTTTGTTTGAAGGAGCGCTCGGGCCGGAGGGCTGCCTCGAACGACGGCCAGAGCGCGTCTGCGAGTTTCGCATAGCCGGCGGCCGACGGGTGAAGGCCGTCGCTCGAAACGTAGGGTGCGCGATTAGCTTCAGATTCTCGCGAGATTGCGGAGAACGGGAGCACATGGGCGCCGTGGGCGCGCGCTGCGCGTACGAACGCGGCGTTGTCGAGTGCGATGAAGGTACCGAACGCGGCGCGCGACCATGACGGGTTACTCGGCCGCAAAGAGACGTCGGGAAGATCGGTCACCCAGGGAGGCTTCGTCGGAGGCG
>PMHP01000231.1 GCA_003158195.1 Vulcanimicrobiota bacterium
GCGTAGGTGAAGCGCTCGATCTTGCGCTGCTTGCACATCGCGACCAGCCGCTCCGTCGCCACCATGTTCATTTGCCAGTTGGCCTCGGGATTGTACTCCGCGGTCGGGTCGTTGGAGAGGCCGGCAAAATGACAGACGGCCTCAACGCCCTCGAACCATGCTTCCTTGAGCTCGCGAACGTCTCCCGAGATCGTTTCGACCGCTAAGTCGCGAAGCGGCGCGCGGCCCCAGAAGAANNCGATCGAGGACCACCGGCTGATGTCCGGCGCTGACGAGTTGCTCGCAAAGGATGCAGCCGATATAGCCTGCGCCCCCGGTCACGAGTACTCTCACGACCGTCTCACTGCTTCGTTTCGAACCCGTTCCCTTCTTTGCAGTTCAAGCGCTTGCTCTTCACGAGACGCTAGAGATACGTGTGCAGTACGAGGTCGACGTGACGCCGCTCTCCGTTTCGACGGATGACGAGGCGTACGACCGACCCATCCGGTCCGTCGAAAAGGCGCACGAGGGCGGCTTCGTCAGCGGACGTAAACACGGCGCCGTCGGCGATGACGATGCGGTCGCCGGGCCGCAGGCCGGCGGCCGACGNNCCGACGCCGGCGTCGGCGACAGCACGGAGCCGACCACGAGCTTGCCGTCGCTTTGCTCTAGCGCGATGCCCGACTTGTCCGGCCACTGATCGGGTCCCCGTAGGCCGTCGGCAACGAACGCGATCTGCTGGTGCGGATAGTCGAACGTGATCGTAAAGTGGTGCAGCACGGTATCGCCGATGTTGGCCGCAACTGTGGGGTCGCTCTCGAAGCCGCCGGTCGCGGCGGTGATCGAAACGAGCGGCCCGGCGAGGCTCAGGTTACCGATACGCAGTTCGTGGCCGCGAACGAATTCGGCCGAAACTGCGCCGCCCACGCCTGCGTACGTCATGCCGCGAACCTGGAGCGGGTAGCGGTACGCTAAACGATGGCTTTGGGCGAACGGCGAATTCACGTCGATGCTGCCGCTGCTGCCGGTGTCGATCGACATGGCACCGGAGAGGCCGTCGAGCGAAGCGTCGATTTCCGGTTGGCGGTCGAGGAAACGCATGGGAACGATGGTCTCGCCGGCCGTGGCGGGAGCATCGCGATAGAACGTAAGGGTCGCGTGCACGAAGTCCAAGCGCGTCGCGAAGCGTGCCAGCAGCTCGTAGCCGACGATGCCGTCAACACCGTCGACCAGCTTCCCGAGCGAAAGCACGATGAACGCCTGATGCCGCATCAGGGCGGGGCCGACTTGCATTCTGTCGATCCAGGCGTAGCGGATCGAGGCCAGCCCCGCGCCGGCTCCGCCGACCGTGCCGCCTCCGACGGCCTGCGCGCCGATCCGCTTCGCCGCCGCAGGCGTGATCACGTTCTGGCCACCGGTATCGAGAATGAAGCGCAGGCGCACGCCGTTGACCGTGACGGAAACGATCGGGTAGTGCACCGGAACCGCAAGCGCAACGGCATTCGGGCCGGATTCGAGCTCGCTGTCGCGTGGAACCGGGGGCGGCGCGAGCTCATCGGGGGCCGGCGCGCCGCCGGTCGTAACGTCGTTGACCTTCGCTTCCCAAGTGCCGTTGTCGTCGCTGCGTTTGATAGAATACGGAACGACGACGCCGTCGACGCTGCGATAGTCATCGAAGCTCGTACGCGTCACGTTCGCACCGACATGCTGCTCGAGCTCTCTAACGTACCCGTTGCCGGGATCCAAGGTGATCCGAACCGGGCGCGAGCCGATTCCGGCACATTCGAGCAACTCGCTCGGGCTGTCGGCTCGCTTCGAGATCAGCCGTCCGTTGCCGCCCGCCGGGCTGAGGACGTGCGCGAAATCGACCATCGCCGCTCGCTGGTCGAGATTGCCCTCGATGCGAGGCATTCCGCTAGCGTCGGCGCGCCACGCGTGCGTTCCGTCGAAGCCTTCCGACTCGCCGGCCGGCCCCGCGTCGAGGTGCAGCACGTAGCGACCCGTCCAGCGGTCGACGACGAGCGTGCCGTCTCCCGCAATGCCGAATACCGCACCCGAGAATCGAAGGCGCACCATGCGCGGAGGTTTGCCGGAGTCTGGAGCGGGCTGTACGATCGCCGGGGGACCGGTCGATGCGACGCAGCCGATCACGCTGCGATCGCTTTAGGCGTCGGCGGCCTGCGCCGCAGCAAGGCGCGCGATCGGAACCCGGTAGGGCGAGCACGAGACGTAGTCGAGACCGATTTGGTGACAGAAAGCGACGCTCGAAGGGTCGCCGCCATGCTCGCCGCAGATGCCGATCTTCAGCCCCGGGCGCGCCGCACGTCCGCGCGTAACGCCGAGCTGCATCAGCTCGCCCACCCCGATCCGGTCCAGCACTTGGAAAGGATCGTCGCTGAGGATCTTCTTCTCGAGGTAGCGCGGAATGAAGGACGCTTCCGCGTCGTCGCGCGAGTAGCCGTAGGTGGTCTGCGTGAGGTCGTTGGTCCCGAACGAAAAGAACTCGGCAAGCTCGGCAAGTTGCCCGGCCACGACGCAGGCGCGTGGCAATTCGATCATCGTTCCGATGCGGTAGCTGACCGGCACCTGCTTCTCGGCGATGACGGAGTCGGCAACCTGCTTGGCCGCGTCGTAGGTGAAGCGCATCTCCTCCGGCGTCCCCACGCCCGGAATCATGACGTCGGGGCGAGCGTCGACGCCCTGCGAGCGCAGCTCGCACGCGGCCTCGAAGATCGCCCGCACCTGCATCGCGTAGATCTCCGGGTACACGATGCCGAGGCGACAAACGCGCAGGCCGAGCATTGGGTTTTGCTCGTGGAGCTGGCGCACGCGCGCCAGCACCTTCATCTTTTCCCGATATGACGGGTCGTTCTCGCCTACGGTTAAACGCAACTCCGTCGTTTCGACCAGCAGGTCTTCGAGCGACGGCAAGAACTCGTGTAGGGGCGGGTCGAGCAGCCGAATCGTCACCGGATACCCGGCCATCGCCGCGAGCATACCCTTGAAATCTTCCCGCTGGTAGGGCAGCAGTTGGTCGAGGGCCTGCGCGCGGGCCGCGGGCGTGTCGGCCAAGATCATGCGCTGAACGACCGGCAACCGATCCTTCTGCATGAACATGTGCTCGGTGCGGCAGAGGCCGATGCCGGTCGCGCCGAGCTCGCGCGCCTTGCGCGCATCCTCCGGCGTGTCGGCGTTCGCCCACACGCCGAGGCGGCGGCGTTCGTCGGCCCACTCGAGGAACTCCGAAAGCCACGGCGGCAACGACGACGGCGGGTCGATCAAGGGCAACACGCCGCGCATCACCGTCCCGAGGGTGCCGTCGATTGTGAGCTCGTCTCCCTCGTGCAGCGGTGCGCCGGCGAGGGTCGTTTCGCCGGTGTGTTCGCCGACGACTAGCGCCTCGCACCCGCTGACGCACGGCTTGCCCATCCCGCGGGCGACGACCGCCGCGTGCGAGGTCGCACCGCCGCGCGCGGTCAGTACGCCGCGCGCGGCGATTATGCCGTGGACGTCGTCGGGAGTCGTCTCCGCGCGCACTAAAATGACGTCCTTGCCGTCGCGCGCCCACGCGACCGCGGTCTCGGGATCGAAGACGACCGCCCCCGCAGCCGCGCCGGGCGAGGCGTTGAGGCCGCTCGCGATCGGGGTGACGTGCGCGTTCGGGTCGATGCGCGCGTGGAAGAGCTGATCGAGCGAAGCGGCGTCGACCCGCGTTAGCGCCTCCTCGCGCGTGATCAGCCCCTCGCGAACGAGATCCAAGGCGATTCGCACCGCCGCCTCGGCGCTGCGCTTCGCGCTGCGCGTCTGCAGCATGTAGAGCTTGCCGCGTTCGACCGTGAATTCGAGATCCTGCACGTCGCGATAGTGGTGTTCGAGTTTGCCGGCGATCGCAACGAACTGACGGTAGACCTCGGGCTGGATGCGTTCGAGATCGGAGATCGGCTCGGGCGTCCGGATGCCCGCGACGACATCCTCGCCCTGCGCGTTGCGCAAGTACTCGCCGAAGAGCTTCTTCTCACCGGTGTTCGGGTTGCGGGTGAACGCGACACCAGTTCCCGAGTCGTCGCCGAGATTGCCGAAGACCATCGCGACGACGCTGACGGCGGTACCCCAGTCGTCGGGGATTTTGTTGAAGCGGCGGTACTCGATCGCGCGTTTGGAATTCCATGAATCGAAGACGGCGCGAACGGCAAGGCGCAACTGCTCGTGGATGTCCTGCGGAAACTCTTGGCCGGTTTGCCGGCGCACGAGGTCCATCGTCTCGGCGACGACTCCACGCCAATCTTCGGGTCCGAGCTCTGGATCGGTTGCGACCCCGCGCTTCCCTCGCGCTCCTGTGACGATCGCATCGAGTTCTTCCTTACCGATACCGAGCACGACGCTTGCGAACATCGCGACGAAGCGGCGGTAGGCGTCCCAGGCGAAACGCGGGTTGCCGGTGAGTTGCGCGAGGCCCGCGACGGCGGCATCGTTGAGGCCCAGGTTCAGGATCGTGTCCATCATGCCGGGCATCGAGACGCGCGCGCCGCTGCGGACGGAGACGAGTAGTGGGTTGGCCGCGTCCCCGAAGCGCTTACCGGCGCGGCCTTCCAACTCACGCATCGCCACGTCGATCTCGTCCCCAAGACCCTCGGGGAGTTCGCCGCCGGAGGCGTAATACGCGATGCAGGCCTCGGTCGTGATCGTAAAACCAGGCGGCACGGGCAACCCAGCGCGGGTCATCTCTGCAAGGCCCGCGCCCTTGCCGCCGAGGAGGTCCCGCATTTCGCCCGAGCCTTGCTCGAAGGTGTAGATGCGCTTGGTCGAGGTCAACAAAAAAATTCGCTCTCCGGTGGCTGCGCGCAGAAATTCTAACCGTCCGGGTCGGACTGGTTCCGCAACTTGTTTTCCTAGCCTAGCTTTAGCCAGCCAAAATGCAACCGCCAAAGGGCCTAGCTAGCCCCGCCAAAGCGAATTTGTGACCGCAGCGCCGCCGTCGTTGCGTGTTACAAGTTTGAGCCGGTGGACGTCTAGAAAAACACGCGTACACACGCGGACATCACTCAAATGGAGCACGACTATGAATGAAGCGACGCTCGGCGGCCGATTCACGTTTCCGGGCACGTCCTTGACGGTCCATCGGATCGGCTACGGCGCGATGCAGCTCGCAGGCCCAGGGGTGTGGGGGCCGCCGGAGGACCCGGCCGCGGCCGTCGCCGTCCTCCGCGAGGCTGTCGCGGCCGGCGTGAACCACATCGATACGTCGGACTACTATGGCCCTCACGTCACTAACCAAATCATCCGCGAAGCCCTGCATCCATACCCGCAGGGTCTGGTGATCGTCACCAAGCTCGGGGGTCGGCGCCCGCCCGACAAGTCCTGGCAGCCGGCCATCTCGCCCGAAGAACTGGCCGCCGGGGTGCACGACAACCTCCGCAACCTGGGGCTGGACGCGCTCGACATCGTCAACTACCGCGTGATGGGGTCGGGGCACGGAACCGCGGAGGGGTCTATCGCCGAGCAAGTGACGGTGCTGGCCGGCCTGCGGCGCGAAGGACTGATCCGCCACATCGGCGTGAGCAACGTCACGGCCGCCCAACTATCCGAGGCGCAGGCGATCACGGACGTCGTCTGCGTGCAAAACAACTACAACCTGGCCCACCGCCACGACGACGCTCTCATCGACGACTTGAACCGGGCGGGCATCGCGTACGTGCCCTTCTTCCCGCTCGGCGGGTTCACGCCGCTGCAGTCGTCCACGTTGTCATCCGTCGCGGGCCGGCTTGGGTCGACGCCGATGCAAGTCGCGCTCGCGTGGCTGCTGCACCGGTCACCTAACATTCTCCTGATCCCAGGGACGTCGTCGGTTGCGCACCTTCGCGAGAACCTTGCCGCCGGTCAGTTGGCGCTCTCGCCACAAGATCTCGCGGAGTTGGACGGTATCGCCGCCGCGTCGGCACTCCAGCACTAAGCTCGCCTGAGCGCGCCGAAAGCGGGAACGCTGCTTCTATGGCTAGAGTTCTCGTCGCCGGCGGTGCGGGCGGGGTCGGCGAAGGGATCGTGCGGCATCTGCTGCGCGCGGGGCATTTCGTCGTGGTGCCGTCGCGCAGCCAGGCGAAGCTGGGCCTGATCCGCGAGCGGCTGGCGTTGGACGTGCCGCTTGGGGATGGGACGATCGAGCGGCTGACGACGCTTGTCGCGCGAGTCGGCGAGCCGGACGGGGCGGAGGCGTTGTGCGCGCAGCTCGAGCGCGCGGGCGGTGTCGACGTTGCGATCGCGTCGATCGGCGGCTGGTGGGAGGGCCCGCTGCTCGAGATGGCCGCGGCGCAATGGGACGCCGTGATGGACGAGATGCTGCGCGCGCATTTTATCTTTGCGCGGACGTTCGTCCCGATGTTGCAGCGGCGCGGGAGCGGGCGGTACATCGGCATCGGCGGGGGCGCGGCGTATTTTCCGATTCCGTTCGCCGCGCCCGTGTCGATTGCGGGTGCGGCGCAACTCATGCTGACGCGGGCGCTGCGCGCGGAAGTCACGGATCCGGCGATCGATATCCTGGAGCTCGTGATCGACGGGCCCGTGCGCACGCGCAACTCTGAGGGCGCGACGCCGGGATGGATCGAACTCGACGAGATTGGACCGATCGTCGTCGAGTTGGTCGAGACGGGGGTTACCCACGATCTGCGTGCGGAGACCGAAGGTTCGATCGTGACGATGCGGTCGCTTGCGACACGCGAGCTACCGGGACATCACGGATGATCGAGCGCGCGATCGGGTGGCCCGATTATCCGATGACGATCGTGACGACGGCGCACGGCGGAGAGTTCAGCGGATGCCTTGTAGGCTTTGGTACGCAGTGCAGCATTCATCCGCCGCGATGGCTCGCATGCATTTCGAAGCGCAATCATACCTACCGCGTCGCAGCGTTGGCCCAGGCGCTCGTGGTTCATCTTCTGCACGCCGATCAGCACGACTTGGCGGCGTTGTTCGGACACGAGACCGGGGACGTCACCGACAAGTTTGCGCGTTGTTCGTGGCGCGAGGGGCCGTATGGGATCCCGGTCCTCGCGGGCTGCAATTGGGTCGCGGGGCGGATCATCGAACGGTTCGACCTCGGCGACCACGGCGGGCATCTGCTCGAGCTTACGGATGCGGGCAGAGAGCACGACGATGGTCCGCAGCTTGGTTTTCAAGAAGTTCACGACATTCAGGCCGGACATCCGCCGTGACGTAAGACGCGCCGTCTTTGACCTTGTTGCCGGGCGCTTCATCGTGATAACGTGACGTGCGATGTTGCGCGAAGCTCCGGACCTCGGTTTTCCCGAAACCAAGCCCCCAATCGAGTCGTTCCGCGGGCGGCTGGTTCCCAAAGTGAGCCCCCGGCGCCGCCACGGGGTGCTGCAGTTGGAAATCGGCGCGATCCTNNCGATGGAGTTCGCTCGTACCCGACGTCGCCTACGTATCGTACGAGCGTCTGCCGAAGAATGCGCCGTCCGCGCAGCGCGAGAAACCGACCATCGCGCCCGATCTCGCCATCGAAGTACTCTCGCCGAACGACAGCAAGCGCATCCTCGATGAGAAGATCGAGCTGTACCTCGAATTCGGAGCAACCGCGGTTCTCGTCGTCGACCCGGATACGCGCAGCATTCTTCGGATTGACGGGAGGCGTGCGCGAACGCGGTTCTGCGAGGGCGCGACGTTTACCGACGCGGACTTTCCGGGTCTCACGATCGACGTCTCGGCGCTGTTTGCAGCGGCGGATTGAAAGTACGAAAAGGTCTCCGGCCGCTCGCTAGCGCGCCGCCATCCGCTTCGCGTGCTCGTCGGCGCGATCGGCGTCGGCGATCAGTTGCGGGATCGTGACGAAGCGGAAACCGCGCGCCCGCAACGTGTCGACGATCTCGCGGGTCGCGGCGACGTCTTGGTTGCGGTCGCAGTCGTGCGCGGGGCGATGGTCGCGGGCGCACAGGATGCCCTCGTTGCCGTCGTGCAAGACGATGATGCTGCCGTCGGCGACGTTGTCGACGACGCGTTTGGCGATCGTGGCGTCACCCGGCTGCTCCCAATCCTTGGGAAGGGGGACGCTCCACATCACGACGCGGTAGCCGAGTTTTTGAGCTTCGCCGATCACCGCGAAATCGCGCGCGCCGAAGGGCGGGCGCATCAAGTGCGTGTGAATTCCCGTGATTCGCGCGATCGTGGCGTCGGTGCGCTGCAGTTCGGAGCCCATCGCCGCGGGTGACTCGAGGGTCATGTGCGAGTGGTCCCAGGTGTGATTGCCGAGCGCGTTGCCTTCGCGCGCGATGCGCCGCAACGTGGCCGGGTATGCGGCGGCAGCGCGGCCGACGACGAAGAACGTGGCCGGAACGCGTTCGGCGCGCAGCACGTCGAGGATGCGATCGGTGTACGGCGGATTCGGCCCGTCGTCGAAGGTGAGGGCGACCTCGCGCTCGGTCGGCGCGCCCGCGACGAGCGTCTTGCCGAAGAGCTGGTTGTCGGGCGCCTCGACAGCCTCGTAGCCGAAGTAGCAGCCGATGGCGAGCAGAATCGCAAGCGCGAGGAAGCGCATCCTACCCGTGCGCTTTCAATAAAATCGGGGCGGCGTGCCCCCCGATGGCCCCCAGCTGCGTTTGGGCGGCGGCGATCTTGTTGCGGAACGACTGCGGGCCGAACGCCCGAAAGTCGTCGACGACTTTTTCGTAGCGCGGCTCGATCAGGGTCGTGCTCGAGAGCTTCAGGATGTCGGGAATCGGTTTGCTCTTCTCCAGGACGATGTGGAATTGGTGGCCGCCGGTCGTCGCCCAATACTGCGGATCGGTAAAGGTGAAGCGGTGCGATCCGTGTTGGTTCCCAAGAAGCTGGTAGACGTCGATCTCGTAGTGCGTCGAACGATCTCCTCGCGGCGGTCGTGAGGGGAGGTCCCAGACGCCGTCGGCCACGGCCTGCTGGAAGAAAAACGCGACGTTGGGGCCGTCCTCGAGCGTTTGGCGCGGACGCTCGACAATCGTAATCTGGACGCCGCTGCGTCCGATGGCCCGGTACGTGCTTTTCGAGAGACCGTCGACGTCGCTCATGGCGTAGTCCTCCTCCGAGATCGGTCCCGCGTCGTGCCGGACGCGCATCGCGAGTTCGAGATCGGAACGGGAAGCAAGGACTTCATGCGTGTTCGTGGAGCGCGGCACGACGGTCGTCAGGAAGACGAAGTAGGAGCCGCCGGCGGCGATCAGGACGGCAAGGAGGACGAGAAGCGGCACAGGATTGCGGGGCACGACCGGACGGAATTCTGCCTGTGCCGGGGCGGTGCCCCCTTATGGCTCCGCTAGCCCGGGCGGGCGAAGGCGACGACGGTGTTTTCGGAGCGGATATTCGTCCAGAAGCCCTTGCCGTCGTAGGCGAGGCCACGCGCGACGAAGGGGACGGCAGCGAGCTGAGTCGCGACCGGCGAGGGGCCGCGCGCGTCGAAGCGCACCAGACGGTAATCGTCGACCTCCTTGCTTTCGGTCGTCATGAGATAGAAGCTGCCGTCGACGATCGTCATGCCGGTGATCTCGCGCTCGACCGGGATCGCGCGGCGGACCTTGCCGCGCTCGTCGAGTTCGAGGATGCGTTTTTCGAAACGCTGGCTGAGGTAGAGAAAATCGCCGTCGTACGCCATCCACGAGCCGCTGTTGCCGGGGCAGGGGAAGGTCTCGGTCTTGAAGCCGTGGCCGGGGACGAAGCGGGAAACGGCGCGGTCGTCCTCGACCGGGTCGCCGACGACGACGCGCAATTCGTCGCCGAGAGAAGTCATGCCGTACGGTGTGCCGGGGACCGGCCACTCTTCCATCACCGACCCGTGAAGAGGATTGACCGCGTAGATGCGGTCGGTCTCGACGGAGCCGAGCCACAGGATCGTGCCGTCGTAAGCGATTCCGATCGGCGCCGGGCACGGCGAGGGCATGCGGACGAGCTCTTCGATGGCGGGCAAGGTCGTGCTCATAGGCGGTTCCTCTTCACGCCGAGTATCTGCGGGGCCCGCCGGTGCCTATGCTGGGGGTGGCCCTTCGACTGCGCGGCNNCGCTCTGGGTGACAAAAAGGGGGACTTGACGAAAAGCTACGTAGCGAATAATATGAATGTGAATTCATATTCATAAAGAGGTGTGGTGGCGATGTTGGGGGACGAAATGGGGGCGGTTGAGTTGCGGGCGGGGGCGATTCGCTACCGGGACGTGGGCAGCGGGCCGGTGTTGCTGT
>PMHP01000127.1 GCA_003158195.1 Vulcanimicrobiota bacterium
GTAAAAAGCGCCCTCAGGTCACTACGAAGTTGCTGAATGGGAAGGAACCGAAATGGGTGCAGCGGCGGCGTTTGCTTTCATAGGGGATTGCATCGCCACCTTAACCCTTGCACAATGGGCCGGTTTAGCTGCAGCAATTAGCGTCGGCGCGCTTACAATTGTTGCCGCCTACCAATGCTACCGAGAGGCATTAAGTTGAATCACACTCTCGCTCCAATCGCGTTGCTAGTTAGCTTCTTCTCAACAGCCTACTTACTCTTGATGATCTACCACGATCATCTACCTCTCCGAGTAGCTTGGCGTAGAGGATGGCCTTTCCTCGCGGCTGTTGGAGTCTCGTGGATGCTGGTATATCATCTTTCGCCGCTGGGAATCGTAGCTCTCTGTTTCCTGCTTACGATTATGGTAAGTGGGATAACTGAGTGGTTCATGGAGATAGGTCGGGAAGTGTCGCTTCGGCGCAAATCAAAGCAAAGATAAGGAGTAACCTTTGAATCCAACACTTATAGCAGCTAACAGTAGCCGCTTCACGACGACTCTCGTGAACGCTGCGAGATACGAAGTCATCGAGTGGGAAGGAACCGAAATGGGTGCATCGGCGGCGTTTGCGTTCATAGGAGATTGTATCGCCGCTTTAGGACTTGCGGATTGGCTAACTTTGGCGGCCGCAGTTGGAATAGGGGCGGGGACTATCATTGCCGCTTACCAATGTTACAGAGAGGCTTTGAGTTGAATCCCCTTGTTGTCGTCTCTACATTCACTAGTGTTGCTACCATCTTGAGTTTACTCGTGATGATCTATCACGATCATTTGCCATTGCGAGTAGCGTGGCGTAAAACGTGGCCTTATTTTGCGGGCGTAGCAGTCTTGTGGATGCTTGTATACCATCTTTCGCCGTTGGGTATCGTGGCACTTTGCTTCCTGCTTACGGTTATGGTAAGTGGGATAACCGAACGATTTATGGAGATAGGTCGGGAAGTGTCGCTTCGGCGCAAATCAAACCAAAGATAGGAGTACGTCTTGAATCCAACACTCGAGCAGGTCAATCGAGCATTGCAGAAAGATGCAGCGCAGATCGTAGATAACCTGCTAAGCAAGAACGCGTTCTACGACAACTCTGCACTTCCCGTTTAACTGTTCTCGACCGGGGATGCCATTATTAAAATCAAAGTTCGGCTCGATGTACGCTCGCACGAGGACTTGGCATAAGGTTCCATGCATGTTTGCTTTACACGTTTGAAACGAAAGTGCGGCGCAACGCTTACAACATACGGATACCCCGCGGGAGGCCCGCTCCTCCGCCGCCCATCGCATGCCGGCCACAGATGCTGAAAGAGGCACGTTGCGGCTGATTTGTCGAACTCGGCGTAGCCCAACTCGTCAACGACTAACGGGTAGGACCGGAGAGCTGCCGATGTCGAGCGAGAAGAATCGCGTCTTCTTCGAGGCTTTAGCTCGGCACAGCCTTCCGGGGGACTTTTGGCGTCAAGTTGGACGGACGGTCGACGGCGCGCCGGTCGACGAGACGCAGATAGCGATGACGGTTGCGGCGATCCGGCGCGGGCTCGACCTACAAGCGGGCGACGTCGTGCTCGACCTGGGGTGCGGCAACGGCGCGCTGAGCCGGCGCGTCTTCGACGGCTGCGCAGGTGGGGTAGGGGTCGATTTTTCCGAGCGCATGGTCGCGACGGCGCAGGCCAACTTCGAGGATCCGCCGCGTGTGGAGTTCGCGTGCGACGAGGTCGAGCGGTACGTCTGGGCAGCCTCGGAGCCGGAGCGGTTTACGAAAGGCCTCTGCTTTTTTGCGTTTCAGTATCTTGCGCCGTCCTCCGCACAAGCCGTCTTGCGCGGGTTGCGCGCACGCTTTACGTCGCTCGATGCGTTCTTCGTGGGCGACGTTCCGGACAAGTCCCGGATGCCGGACTCCTTCTATCGCGGCGCCTACCGGCCAGAGCCAAGTGACTTTGAGTCCCCCTTCGGCGTGTGGCGCGCGCCCTCGGAGTTTGTGGAGCTTGCGCAGCGGACCGGTTGGAACGCGGAGATCCAAGTCATGGACGCCGCGTACCACGCGGCGCACATCCGATACAACGCGGTACTGCGCCCTGCGGAGTCGTAGCGCCCACGGGAATCGCTGGTCACGACAAGGCCAACGCCGCTAGGCGCGGATAGACGAGGGTGCGCGCGTCGGGGAACGTCGTGGGGTCGATGATGTCGTGCCGCGGTTTGCCTAAATCGCGCAGGATGACTTCGGTATACGGAGCGCGTTGGTGCTGCCATATGGCGAGAAGGTCGGCGGCGACGGAATTGCTGATGCCGTTGTCGTCGGCGTTCAACACGAGCACGCAACGGCGTGCTAACGGCTTCGCCTTCGCTGCCAGGTCGAAGATGCTATCGCCCAGGAACGTGATCTGCGCGAGTGCGTGGATCGGGTAGCCGGGGTATGCATAAAGCGGCCGAGTACCGGTGAGCAGGCGGATATCCCACCACCAATAGAAGTTCGGCAGCAGCATGGCGGCGCGCATGGTCGCACCGCCGGCGGTCCGGTTCCATCCGGCGGGCATCAAGAACGGAGCAATCGGAATGACGAGGTCTGCCGGTTGCGTTTGCGCGAGCCACATCGCGAGGGTCGCGCCGAGCGAGAGGCCAAGAACCGTAGTGCGGGTTCCGAGTAGGCGCGACAGCTTGAACGTGCGCTCCGCGAACGCTCGCATCTCGGCGACGTTCAAGTCCTGGAGATCTTGGGTTAATCGGTATTTCTTCCCGTGATGGGGGATGCGCGGGACGTAGACGTTGCAGCCACGCGCGTACAAGTCGCGTGCGAATTCGTCGAACTGCTGCGGACAGTTCGTGAAACCGTGCAGCAGCAGGATCGCGTGCGAAACCGGTCTGCCGTAATGATAGAAGCGCGTTCGCCCCTCGAGCGAGAGCGTATCATCGCCGGCATCCATCGCAATGTCGTGTTCGATCGCCCGCCGGGCATCAGCAAACGTCTTTGCGTCCGGCTCGTCCGGCGCACGCGTACACGAGCTCGCGACCGTCCCGAGAAGCGACGCAGCGAGGATCGCATTGAAATTCGCGCGCCGCAATTAAGCGCTCCTCATCGTCGCGCGAGCGGTTATCTTCCCCAGCGCCATCTGCTTCCTACGGGCCTACCTCGGCCCTGTGGAGGCCCTTAGGCGGCTCATGCCAACCCCCTTCAGCCGGCAGGGTTCGCCGAGAGTCGATGACGATGGAGCCGCCATGAGTCGAGGGAGCATCGAACGACATGTCGACACCGTCTCGTTGCGGATCGCGTACGAGGAGAGCGGCCCCGGCGATGGGATCCCGGTTGTGCTGCTGCACGGGTTCCCCGACGACGTGCGCGCATGGGACGGGGTCGCCGGCGAGCTCGTCGAGCACGGCTTTCGAACGGTCGTGCCGTACCTGCGCGGGTTCGGCCCCACGCAATTTCTGGGCGCCGAATCTTTTCGCAGCGGCCAACAAGCGGCGCTGGGACACGACCTCCTGGGGCTTCTCGACGCGCTTGAAATCGATCGCGCGTTCTTAGTTGGATTCGACTGGGGCGGGCGAGCCGCGTGCATCGTCGCAGCGCTTTGGCCGGAGCGCGTGCGCGGGCTCGTACCGATCGGCGGATATAGCATACAAGACATCGCGAAAGCGAGAACGCCCGCCCCACCAGAGAGCGAACGGCGCGGATGGTACAAGTGGTATTTCAACACCGAGCGCGGGCGCAATGGTCTCACCCGGAATCGGCGAGAGTTTTGCCGCCTGCTTTGGAACCTGTGGTCGCCGAATATGAAGTTCGACGACGATACGTTCGAGCGAACGGCGGCCTCATTCGACAATCCCGATTTCGTGGACATCGTAATTCACTCGTATCGGCACCGCCAAGGCACCGCTCCCGGCGATCCGGCGCTCGATGCTATCGAGGCTCGCCTAAGCGCGCGCCCACCCATCGGCGTACCGACCGTCTTGCTCCATGGCGGCGCCGACGGCGTCGATCCTGCGGAGGGAACCGAAGGCCACGAGCGGTTCTTCACGGGGGCTTACGAGCGCCGGGTCGTTCCCGGCGCAGGGCACTTTCTGCCGCGCGAGGCGCCGGCCGAGGTGGTCGCCGCAGTTCGTCGCCTTCGCAGCACGACCGCGGCGACCTCGTAAGACCCGGCCGGTTACGGCATCGCCGGCGTTTCTTCGCCGATCTGTGCCGAGTAAAGGATGTATTTGAATGGGTCGGTGTTCTGATACTTCTCCATCAACCTCAGATAGACAACGCGCTCGGCCTTAACGAGGGCCTCGGTGCGACCGAAATGCGCGATCGACCATTTCAAAAGCGAAGCGGCGAGTTCGTATTTCGCGTCAGCCGTTATGTTGTGGACGGCGCTCACAAGCTGTTTCTCTGACAGACCAAGATAGTTCGCCAAGAGTTCTCCGCGATCGGAATCACCGAGATGGTCGAGACCCTCGAGGTCGGCCTGCCAATAGCCGACGTTTTGCGCAAATACGCGATCGATCACATGTTCCCTTAAGACCAGATACGGCAGAAGCACGTCGGGACGCCCGTCGAGAAGGCCCGGCGCAATCAGGTTTGACTGATGGATTGCGGGCCGCGCCTCGCCGCGGCGGATTGCGGCGAGTACCTCGTCACGCAACCATCGCAGATGGTCCTTCACCTGGATCAGCATCTCCGGCGACGAGAAGTTCTGCGTCAGCTGCTGATGCCCGTGCAGCAAATACTGAGGCTGCTTCTGAACGACGACGTCGATCGCATCGAACAGACCTTCGAGGTTTCCCTCGACTGCGAACGGCGCGCCGATATACGGCATGATAAAGTCGCCGACGAAGAGCACGCCCAGATCCGGTAGGTTCACGAACATGGCGTCCTGCGTTTCCCCGCCGGCAACCGGGACCAACTCGATGCGCGTTCCACCGATCGTGATATCGGTCGTGCGATCGACCGTTACATCCGGCTCGAACGTGCGCACGTCATCCGGGTTGAATTGGTCGCCGAAGAAGTGCCTCGGGATTGAGGCAGGGGCGTTCATCTCTCCGGCGATCTCTTCGTGATAATTGCTTCTCGCGTAGAACCGTGGCGCGGGATCGAGCCCGCGGAAGTAGCGGTTTCCCCCAACGTGATCCCAATGCGCGTGGGTGATGAAGATCGTCGTCAGTTCGGGCAGGCCCGGCGCATAAGCACGCAATGCTTCATAAGCAGCTTTTGCCGAATCTGCTCGAGTTCCGGCGTCTATCCCAATCAGCTGTGTCCCATCGTCGGAGACCACGAAATAGTATTCCGTGAACTCGAAGCCTGAGAGCCCATAGACCCTGCCTGGCACGACCTCGAAAATGCGTCGCGAGCTAAACGTGTGGCCGGACATCGAATCTCTTGAGAAAGGCGTTGTCAGCATTACCAACTTGTCGAAACTCTTGTAACCGCTACGGCGCAGGTAGTCTTCGGCTCTGGGAGCATCGCCGTCGTCGAGAGCGAGCTTTCCCAAACGAAAGTTCACTTCCCGGAGCCAGCCGCTATGAGGAGCTTTTGCGATATTCGCTTCGCACCAGCGCAGGTCGTCGATCGCGGCTTGCTTCTGGTGAAAAACGCCCGGCAATTGAGAGCGAACGACGCCGGAAATCCAGGTCACAACAAAAATCTGGCCGCCTGAAAGCTTTTTCGCCTCGTCGAGCATCGCGATGGTTTCTTTGACATTGCCCATGCGGCTGAACAGCGAGACGGAAGAAGCGTGCTGGGCGCGCAGCATGCCGATGGCGCTCAGATAGAGTGCCTTTTGCGCATCGGCGAGGCGAGGTGCGAATTCATTCAGCCGGGCAGTGAAGAACTCTGCGCCTTCGGCCGGCTGATTGGCGTTGGAAAATGCGCCCATCAGGAGAAACAGTAACTGTGGATCCTGCGGAGGCGCCCCGAGGTTCACGGCCTTTAGGTAGTCGAGCTCGGGATTAGAAGAACCGTATTGACGGCCGTTGGCGGTGACGGGCTTGTCGGCAGAAGTGTGTATATACATATACGTCCTCAAAAAAAAGCTTAAGCAACGGAGGCGGCAATCAACCGCAGGTCGCGTTCGAGCCGATTCCAATCGCGCCCGATCGTTTTTGTCAACTGGTTCTGCGCGCGGCGCCACGCCGGCAGCGCGTCTTGAAATTTGCGTTCGCCTGAGACGCTTAGGCGCAGATGACGTTCGCGGCGGTCGTCGCCGCGTTCACTTTTCACCCAGCCCGCGTCGACGAGGGGTTGGAGGCTGCGGGAAAGCGTCGTGCTATCGAGAGATAGCAGCGAATCGAGGTTCCCTTGGGTAATCGTGCCGGCGAGATGGAGCGCTTGGAGCAACGTGAATTGCGTCGACCGCAACCCGTCTTCACGTAGTTCCCGGTCGTACATGCGCGTGGCGGCGCGCGTTGCACGACGCATCGAGGCGCAAACGCAGGGCAATTGGACGAGAGGTTCGGAGCCGGCCATATCGTTGTATATACATATATTCTCGCAAAATGTCAAGCCGAGTTCGGTGGCGGCCCTGCCGCTACGGGCGAAGGCCGGCGCCTGCCGTACGGGGGAAACTGATCTCCAGGGCGCCGAACCAGGTTCGCATGGGCGCGGTCGCCAACGCCGCCAATCGATTTGACGCCTCCGATCTCGAACGCTTCGTCGCCGCGCAGGATCCGGTATACGAGACCGTTCTGGCCGAGTTGCGCGGCGGGCGCAAGCGCACGCATTGGATGTGGTTCGTATTTCCGCAGCTGCGCGGTTTGGGTTTCTCGAGCCTGGCGCAGTACTACGGCATTGCCTCGCTCGACGAGGCGCGCCGCTACCTCGCGCATCCCGTTCTCGGCCCGCGGCTCGAAACGTGCAGCGCCCTGGTCGCAGCGTCAACCGCCGGCTCGTTGCACGAGATTTTTGGAGACCCGGACGACCTCAAATTTTGTTCGTCGATGACGCTCTTCGCGTTCGCGGCAGCTAGCGAAGAGAGTATTTATGCCCGCGCGCTCAGTCGATGGTGCCGCGATTCGCCCGACGAGCGGACGCTCGCTATGCTCGGGTAGGCAACAAGAGGAAGAGCTGAACGCCGAAGTGAAGACGCTGACAGCCGGGCTTTTCATAGCAGGGCTTTTGGGGGCGCCCGGTCGCGTGCCCAGGGCAGCGCGAGCGTCCGGCAATACTATCCCTCGGGTATCTTCATGTTCCGGGTCCCCTCCCGGGCCGCTACGCCAAGGAGATCCAATCGAGTCGAAACTCGTTACGGCGCAGGTGGCGCCGTCGTCCGGAGCAGCGCGCGTACGCGAACTCGACGGCCTCCGCGCGGTGGCCATATGGGGCGTGCTCGCGAACCACTTGTTCGTCGCGACGCCGAACCTCGTCACGCATACGCCTACCGGGTTTCCGCACTGGTTCGACGTAGCGGTCGATCACGGTTGGCTGGGCGTCGATCTCTTTTTTATTCTGTCCGGCTTTCTCATCACAAGTATTCTGCTGGGAACCAAGGGAAACGGCCCCGCTCGATACTACGGGCGGTTTTACGAACGGCGCGCGCTACGCATCCTTCCCATCTACCTGCTTGTGCTCGCGATTCTCGCGATCGCCTACGTGCCGATAACCGGGCCGGCGTATTTCGTGATGTGTTTGGCATTTGTAGCCAATTTATCGCCGCTGACCAACGTCGGGGTTCCCAACGGCGGCGGTCCATTATGGTCGCTGGCGGTGGAAGAGCAGTTCTACCTGCTCTGGCCGCTGCTGGTGCTGGCACTCGACCGGCGGAAGATGTGGATTGTCCTCGCGGCCATCGTCGTTATCTGTCCGATACTGCGCTCCGGCCACGTTGACGACAGAATTCACCTTACGTGGTTCCGTTGCGACGGCCTTGCCACGGGCGCGCTGCTCGCGTTGTGGTTTACTTCTCCACTCCACAATCGCCGCAACGACAATCGCCTCGCGCTGGCCTTGGTAGCCCTGGGAATTGCGATCATCTTACCGACGATTCCATTTGGGGGATTGCACGGTGGCGCGCTCAGCAGGGCAACGCGGATCAGCGAGGCCCTTTGCTTCTTCTCGGCGCTCGTCATATTCGCCGTCTCGCATACCGGATCGTCGAGGTCCGCGTTCATGCGCGTACCGTTCGCGCTCATGACCGCCGACTTCAGCTACTGTCTGTACTTGATTCACGTTCCGCTGATCGACGCTTATCAAGCGCTCGTCAACCATTTCTTTCCGTTGTTTGACGCTGCGGCCGGGCCGCTCCGCGTGAACCTCTTGCGCTCGGCGATCGTGCTCGTCGCAGCGTACGTTCTCGCGGCAATCTCGCGGCGCTATATCGAACTGCCTTTCCTGAGAATGGGCCAACACGTACGGCGGCCCGCGCCGCTGGTCGCGCCTCAGACGCCCTAAACTCGTCTTTAGGGCGCCTCTATGGTGCCAGGCCGGTGCCGGGCGGGCTCGCACAGAATGACCATAACGCATTTGCCGCTCGGGAGGTTGTTCGTTGCCCATCCATCAGCGCCGGCACCACGCCGACAATCACAGTGCGGACACGTACGCCACGCAAGCGATGGAGACGTCGATTCCGAAGGGGCGGATCCCCAAAGAAAGCGTGCGGCCGGACGTTGCTTACCACATCGTCCAAGATCAATTGATGCTCGACGGTAACGCGCGCCAAAACCTGGCAACGTTTTGCCAGACCTGGTTCGATGACGAGATCCACAAACTGATGGATCAGAGCATCGACAAGAACATGATCGACAAGGATGAGTATCCGGCCACCGCCGAGCTCGAGAATGCCTGCGTACATATGCTCGCGGACCTCTGGAACTCCCCGGCTGCGACGACCACGATCGGCTGCTCGACGACGGGCTCGAGCGAAGCGGCGATGCTTGGCGGGCTCGCCCTGAAATGGAAGTGGCGCGAGCGGCAGCGGGCAGCGGGCCGGCCCACGGACCGTCCCAATCTCGTGACGGGTCCGGTCCAGGTGTGCTGGCATAAGTTCGCGCGCTACTTCGACGTCGAACTGCGCGAGATTCCGCTCGAACGCGACCGCCTTGGGCTGACGCCGGACGAAGTGTTGAAATACGTCGATGAAAATACGATCGGCGTCGTTCCTACCCTCGGCGTGACGTTCACGTGCCAGTACGAGCCCGTTGCCGAAATCGCCGCGGCGCTCGATCGGTTCCAGGCCGAAACCGGCCTCGATATTCCGATCCACGTCGACGCCGCCTCGGGCGGGTTCGTCGCGCCGTTCATCCAGCCCGA
>PMHP01000162.1:0-5389 GCA_003158195.1 Vulcanimicrobiota bacterium
GCGCAGTCGAAGGACCACCGCAATATGGATCGAGCGATCTCAGCGCGACCCGTGTTTCTTCGAAAGCGCCTTGACGGAGCCCCAATCGCCGCGAACGAGCGCGCTCTTCTTCCAATGACTCCACCCTTTGAGCTTTTTCTCGCAATCGATCGCTTCCCATATGTCGTCGAAGCTCGACGAGTAAACAAGAGCGACCGGCCGTCGCGAAAACGTATAGCACAGCGGGTTAACCCCATGATTGTGCTCTGCGAGGCGCCGTTCCAGGTCGCCCGTCATTCCGATGTAGTAGGTTCCGTCGGCGCAGAATACCATGTAAACAAAGTAAGTTTTCACGTTGTACTTCTGCGACGAGAGCNNAAGGGCCAACGGAGCAAGGCCACATCCCGTCGCCGCTTCGTTAAAACATCACCAGTGGACTTGGAAAGTGTGTCCGCAGTTCGCGCAAAGGTTCGGGCCCGCGTTCGGCACCACGTAACTAAGGCAAGGGCAACCTCCAGGGTGGTGACAGACACCATACTCCATCCTGGGATCGTAATCGCGCAGCGGCAACTCTTCCACCGATCCGAGAACGCCAGGACTGCGCTCGGTCAGAACGAGCGTCTCTTTCATGCGAAATGCCTCCTTTTACCGATTGTCTGCGTCGCGTTGGTACGAGAAAATCTCCGGCTCAACGTTCGATTCCGGTCCGCGGCTCTCCGGCTACCCGAAGCCCCGTTGTCTGAACGGGAAGTGGCCGGAGTATTGGCCCGAACTGGAGCTATCGCGGCGGACCTCGATTTGCGAAGATTCGGGCATGACGCAACTCGACGAACTCATCGTCTATCACCGCGGAGAATTTCGCCGCTATCCCGAGGCGCGGATCGGGCTCATGACCCACGCTCTCTTGTACGGCACCGGTTGCTTCGAAGGCATCCGCGCGTTTTGGGACGAGAAGTCGGAGCAGCTCAACGTGTTCGAACCGCTCGCGCACTACAAGCGCCTCGCGCAATCGGCGAAGATTCTGTTGATGGATCTGCCGGCTGGGCCTGAGGAACTTTGCGCGATCACAGCCGAACTCTGCCGCCGCAACGCGTTTCGCAGCGACGTGTACATCCGCCCGGTCCTCTACAAGAGCGAAGAGACCTTCGGCGTCCGGCTCGACGACCTCGAGCACGATTTCTTCATCGTCGCGTTCCCGAACAGCAAATATCTCGAAACGAACGAAGGCCTCGATGCCTGCGTCAGTTCGTGGCGCCGCGCCGACGACAACGCGACGCCGCCGCGCGCGAAGATCACCGGCAGCTACGTGAACCCCGCGCTCGCCAAGAGCGAAGCGCGCGCCCACGGCTTCGACGAGGCGATCGTGCTTACCGCAGACGGCCACGTCTCGGAAACTTCGGCCGCCAACGTCTTCATCGTCCGCGACGGCGTCGTCTCGACCCCGGACGCCAGCCAAAATCTTCTCGAGGGCATCACCCGCCGCGTCGTCAAGAACCTCATCGAACGTGACCTCGGTTTACGCGTCGTCGAGCGCACGATCGACCGGACCGAACTCTACTGCACCGATGAAGTGTTCATCTGCGGCACGGGCGTCGGCATCGCATGGCTGCGCAGCCTCGACCGCCGCACGATCGGCGACGGCCTGATGGGCCCGGTCACCCGCGCCGTCACGGACGGCTACCACGCGCTAACCCGCGGCCGCGCGCTCCGCCCCGACGTCGAGCTGCGCGCGGTCTATGAGCCCGCCTACGCGGTCGACGCGTAACGCCTAACTCAAGGTTGCCGTCAGCGTGATCGGGACGCTCGCGAGCGCCTTACTGAGCGGGCAGTTCTTCTTCGCGCCCTCGGCAATCTGTTGAAACGTCGCGTCGTCGATACCGGGCACGCTTGCATTCGTAACGAGATCGATGCTGGGAATCGAGAAGCCGTCCGCATCGCGGGTCAGGTGCACGGTCGCCGTTGTGTCGACGGTCTTCGGCGGATGACCCGCTTGCGTCAGCCCGAAGGCGAGTGCCATCGTGAAACAGCCGCTGTGCGAGGCCGCAAGGAGCTCCTCCGGGTTCGTCCCCGGGTCGGCGCCGAAGCGCGTGTTGAACGAATACGCGACGTCGATCGCGCCACTGGCGCTCGCAATCCGCCCCGATCCCCCGGGCACGTCGCCGGTCCACTTCGCACTCGCAGTTCGTTTGATATCGATCCGATGCTGGGCCACTTCAGTCTCCTCCGCCGGTGATGTGCAAGGGCGCCGCTTCGGCGAGCACGGGCCTTCACTCCGCTTAGCTAGCCGGTGCGCGGTCAGTACACTTTGTACAAATAGTACATTTTATGCTACAGTGAAGGTTGTGAAACACGTGGACGCGAGCGAGGCGCGGCGATCGTTTGGCTCGCTTTGCCGAAGTGCGGGCTACGCCGAGGAGCGTATCGTTATTGACTATCACGGCAAGAGTCTAGCCGCGCTCGTTCCCATGAAGGATCTGGAAGCGCTCGAACACTTGGTGAATCAATGCAACGTTGCGACGCCGCCCGATCGTGAAACGTGCCTCGCAGCGCTGCGCGGAGCGCGCGCAGACCTGCGCGCCGCGGGGGTTCGGCGTCTCGCGCTGTTCGGATCGGTCGCCCGAGAAGCTGCGCGGCCCGACTCCAATGTTGACATACTCGTCGATTTTGATCCCAAGGTTCGCGTCGGAATGCTCGCCTTTCTCGACTTGCGCGACCGTTTACAAACTTTGCTCAAACGAAAAGTGGACCTCGTGAGCACAGGCGCCCTCGATCCCGTTCGCGACGCGGCGATCTTCCGAGAGGCGTGCTACGCATTTTGAGCGATCGGCCGGGCTCGTCATGGCGCCCGAAACGAGCGACGCAGCGCCATCTCGATATTTTGGAGCACGGAAACGCCGTCCGGGAGTCCCTCGCGCAGACGACTCGTCCGAAGTTTCTCCGCGATGCCGTGCTCCAAAAGGCTACGTTTTACGACCTTCTTTGTGTTTCCGAAGCCGTGGTACGTTTGCTCGAATTGGACCCCGGCATCGTCCGGAATCACCCGGGTGTTCCGTGGCGCCGGATCGCCGACATGGGCAGCATCCTGCGTCACGAATACGGCCGCGTTGACGCGCGCGTCGTTTGGGACACGATCACCGGCGGCGACCTCGACGACCTCCTGCGCGTTTCGGCGGTCGAAATCAAGGGCCACCACTGAACCGGCGACGTTTATTTTCCCGGGCGGGGGCGGAATAAGCGACTCATGACCGTCGATGCGGGCCTAGACTTCACGCTGAAGGTGACGCGGGTCGCGCATGCAACCGTGCTCGTCGATTTTGGCGGCTGGGCGATCCTCACCGATCCGTGGTTTTCCGAGAAATTCGGCTACCACCGCGGCGAGCCGCTCGGTGTCGTCCCGGGGGCTCTACCGGGTCTTGCCGGCGTCGTCGTCTCGCACGATCATGCCGATCACAACGACATGGCGACGTGCGCCCGGTATGTCGACAAACGCGTCCCAATTCTCCTCGAGCGCCGAGCTGCACGGCGAGCGATCGCCGCCGGCTTCGAAAACGTAACCGGACTCGACACCTGGCAGACCGTCACGCTCGGCCCGATTACCGTTACGGCCGTGCCGGCCAAACACGGCGTTCCGGAGGTCGGGTACGTTCTGCAAGGTCTTGGCTTTACGGTCTACTTCGGTGGCGACACGCTGCTCATTCCGGCGCTGTCGGAGATCGCGCAGCGCTTTCCCGCGATCGACGTCGCCCTCTTGCCGATCAACGGCCTTTGCGTCTTTGGAAAACAAGTCGTGATGAATCCGCTTGAGGCGGCAGAGCTCTGCAAAATCCTGCAGCCGCGCTATGCGATACCCACGCACTACGCGTTCACCGGCGGACCGATCATTGATGCGCTGTTCCTGAAGTATTTCGAACCGCAAGACCGCCTGCCGCGAACCTTCGTCGATGCGGTCAGCGAGCACGCGCCCGAAACGAACGCGGTCGTGCTTGCGCCGGGCGAGGTGCTCGCCGTGCGAACTAGTGACTCGGCGCTTGTGCGGCAGGTGCCGCTTTCGGGCGGGGCATGATGAACGCGAACGGAATCGCCACGAAAGCAAGCAGGCCGAGCGCGAGCGAGACATCCTCGTAGGCGAGAATCGTCGCTTGGCCGAGCACGATCCGGTCGAGCGTCGCTGGGTGTTGCAAGAGCTGCGGATAAAGTTGGACCGCGGGCGAGCTTTGCGTCACCGAGGCAGCTAGGACGGAAAGGTGTAACGCGATACGCCGATCGAGTAACGTCGCGAGGACGGCGATCGCGATCGAGCCGCCGAGTTGCGTTCCGAGATTGATGTAGGCAGCCGCCTTCGCGCCCTCTTGCGGCGGCGTTCCGCCCAGGACGGCCGTCGACAGCGGCACGAACAGCAGTGCCGCGCCGACGCCCGTGCACATCAGCGGAATGACGAAGGACGCGAACACCGACTCGGGTGACGTTGCGAACGCCTGCAAGATGTTGCCCAGGCCCATGAACGCGAAGCCGATCGCGAGCAGCCAGCGTGCGTCGAGCCGCTGGACGTAGCGGGCGACGAACGGCGTGGCGAGACCGATTGGGATCGCGCGCATCAGGATCAACAGCCCGCTGAGCGTCGCAGTAAAGCCGAGCGAATTCTGAACGAACTGCGGGATCGTGTACGTCGACCCGAAGATCAACCCGCCGATGGCGAGCGCGGCGATGAAGCCGGCCGCGACCGCGCGGTGACGGAACGTGCGCAGGTCGACCAGCGGCCGAGCCGTCCTCAGTTCCCACCAGACGAGTCCGGTGATGAAGACGATCGCGAGGATGCCGTCGATGCGGTTGTTCTCGTCCGCGAACCAGTCCCAGCGCTCGCCCTCGCTGAGCACGTATTGCAAAGAGCCGATCCCGACGACGAGGCACACAAGTCCCGGCAGATCGAGCGGCTGGCGCTGGGGCTTGGCCGGATCGCGAAGTACGGCCGCCAGGATCAGAAATGAGGCGACGCCGGGGACGATGTTGATGTCGAAGACCCAGTTCCAGGTAAAATTGTCGACAAGCACGCCCCCGAGCGGCGGCCCGAGCGCCGGGCCCATGATCGCGCCGAGCGCGAAGATGCCTTGACTGACCCCCAGCTGCTCGGGTGGAAACGTATCGCGCAAGATCGTCTGCGCCGTCGCAAGCAATCCCGCACCGAATATCCCTTGGACGATCCGGAACGTAATCAGCTCGGTGATCGACTCCGAGATCCCGCAGGCAAACGAGGCGAGCGTGAATCCGGCGACGCAGGCGAGGAAGTAGCGCTTGCGCCCAAAGGTCGTTTGCAGCCATGGAATCATCGGGATCACGATGACGACCGCAATGATGTAGCCGTTGATGACCCAGGTGCCTTCGTCGATGCTCGCGCCGAGATTGCCTTGGATGT
>PMHP01000162.1:5414-10651 GCA_003158195.1 Vulcanimicrobiota bacterium
GGAGCCGCACATCGGAGTCTTGTGCTCGTACCCGCAACCTCGCCAAAAACTGCCTGCCCGCGCCGCTCTCAATACCGCGCTTTCGGCGTCACCCGCCGGCTCGCAGCGACCGGCACCTGGCCCCAGCGGGAGAGGTAGCGCGCGCACCAGCGTGAGAGCCGCGCCCGGTCGATGACCGAGAGGTGCGCGATCTCCCCGAGGACCGCGACGAGCGAGGGCGAGAGTTCGGCTTGCGGATCGGTCATGCAGCCGAGCAGCGCGGCGAGCCGGCGNNTCGTCGTCGGCGAGATCGTTGAGGATCGCGTCGCGCAGGGCCCGGAATTCCGCCGAGTGTTCCACTACGAACGCATGTTCGATGTGCGGCCACTCCCCCCTTGGCCACCCGGCGACAGGCGGGCGGTGGCTCGCGTGAAAACATGCGAGACCCCACGTCCTCCGCTTCTCTAAGGAGATCTCCCAGATGGCGCTCGACTCGCGCGTGAAGTTCCTCATGTGGTTTGCCGCCAACACGGGCCGCAGCTTCCGCCCGGACCTGAGCGTCGCCGCGATGCGCGACGGCTACGTGCGAATGAACAAGCAGTTCGGGTTGAAGGAGCGGGGCGGCGTCGACGCGCGGGAGCTCGAGATCCCCGCCGGCGACGGCACGATGATCGGCGCGCGGCTGTACCAGCCGCACGCGGCAAGTGACGGCCTGCTGCCCGTGCTGCTGTACTTCCACGGCGGCGGTTTCGTTATCGGCGACGTCGACAGCTACGACGGCCTCACGCGTTTTTTCGCGCGCGAAGGGCGCATCGCGGTCCTCTCGGTCGATTATCGTTTAGGGCCGGAAAATCGCTTTCCACGCAGTTTCGACGACGCGTTTGCGGCACTGGGCTGGCTGCAAAAAAACGCAGAGAGCCTCGGGCTTTCGGCCGATCATATCGCCGTCGGCGGCGATAGCGCGGGCGGCAACATATCCGCGGCTTTGTCGGTCTACGCCGAGTCGCGCGGCCTCGCGCGTCCCGCGTTCGCGTTCCTCATCTATCCCGGAACGGACGGAACTGGACGGTTCCCCTCCCGTAACGAGTACACCGGTAATCTCCCGCTGACGCCCGCAACGATCGCGTGGTTCGCCGAACGCGCGACGAGCACGCCCGAAGATAAGAACGACCCGCTGTTCGTCCCGCTCGACGCACCGCACCCCGAGCGCCATCCACCCGCGTACATCTTAGCCGCACAGTACGATCCGCTCGTCGACGAAGGCCGAGCCTACTACGAGCGCCTGCGCGACGCCGGCGTGGCGGTCACCTACGATTTGCGTCCCACCTTGCCGCACGCGTTTGTGAATCTGGCCGGCGTCCTGCCTGAGGCGCGGCGTGCGCTCACCGCCGGGATCCGCGCGACGGCCGCCGCGCTTGGCGTGCGGCCGGTCGCGGCCGTGACCGGCGCGGGTTCGGGGATCGGCCGCGCACTCGCGATCGAACTCGCCGGCCTCGGTTACGCCCTCGCGCTTGCCGACCGCGACGAACAAGGACTCGCCGAGACGGCGAAACTCGTTGAAGACCGCACGAAGGTTACGACGCACGTCGTGGACGTCGCGAAGAAAGCTGAAGTCGATGCATTCGCCGACGGCGTGCTGCGCGAGCATCATCGCGTCGACGTCGTCATCAACAACGCCGGCGTCGCGCTCATCGGCGACGTCTCGGAACTCTCGGTCGAAGAGATGGCGTGGCTGATGGACATCAACTTTTGGGGCACCGTTTACGGCGTCAAGGCGTTCCTCCCGGCGCTGCAACGTGCGGGCGACGGCACGATCGTCAACGTTTCAAGCGTCTTCGGTATCTTCGCACCGCCCGGCAATTCCGCTTACGCCGCGAGCAAATTCGCCGTTCGCGGATTCACCGAGTCACTCCGCGAGGAGTTGCGCGGCACGGGCGTCCACGTGATCACCGTCCATCCCGGCGGCATCAAGACGAACATCGCGCGCACGTCGCGGGTCGCCGCGGCGGCGAACGAAGAATACTCGCGCAAACGCGCGCAAGTCTTCGAAGATACGATGCTCACCCAAACACCCGAGAAGGCGGCCAAGACGATCGTGCGCGGCATCGTCGAACGCCGCGACCGCGTCCTCATCGGCCGCGAAGCGATTCAGCTCGACGTCATCACCCGCACGCTCGGCCCCGCCGCCCCGCGTCTCCTCTCCGCGCTCGCGCAACGCAACCTCCCCGGCGAACTCAGACGCGACAACGCAAAGGGCCCCCCCGGATCCGCAAAGCCCAAAGAAGCCGCGCCCCCCACCCCCGAATCCAGCGCCGCCCAAAACGGCTCCCCAGTCGAGGCCGGCACCAGCACCTAGCGTCACCAAAAACCGTGTCACCGAGAAACGTGCCACGGAAAAAAAAACGTGTCATCCTGAGCGAAGCGCCGAAGGCGCGAAGTCGAAGGGCCGACGGTGCAAGGCCACATCCCGTCGGCGCTTCGACAAGCTCAGCGTGACAAAACGCTTACGATCCGGGGATTGCTACCGGAACGTCTTTGATCGTGGCGCCGTCTGCGGCGGCTGCGGTGCTGACGCCGTTTGTCGCGGTGTTGAGTCCCTCGATGTCCTTCGGATCGAAATTTCCGCTCTTGAGTTTTGAACCGATCGTGCCGAACTGCGTCGTAAGCCCGGTCAACGCGCCGTCGAGTTTCTGCAACAACGGGTCGTTCGAGGTCTTGGCGATCTTATCGGCGACCTTCACCTCGTGAACCGCGAACAGCAGCGCCACGCCTGCTTTCACGATCGCTGAAACGCGGTGCGGCGCGCCGTTATTGAACGAACCGGCCTGGTACGGCCTCCAAACGAAATGATGAAAAGCAAAGTACGCAATGCCCAAATGGGCAACGAAGCGCGTCTTGTCGAGGAACGCATATGACGGCGCAAACGACCCGGCAAAAAGCGCGGCGACGAGCGCGGCAGCGAAGACGAAGCGGTTCCGCTTGGGAGCTTTGGTCAAGGACAAACCCTCCGGATACGGTACCTGCGTCGTAAGGCAAATACCATCCTGCGGGGAATAACCGCAACATGGATCTCGATCTGAGCGGGCGCACCGCCCTCGTCTCCGGCTCGACCGCCGGCATCGGATTCGCGGCGGCCAGGGGGCTCGCGGAAGCCGGCGCGCGCGTCATCGTCAACGGTCGCACGAGTGCCCGCGTCGATGTTGCGTGCGCCGCGATTCGCGAGGCGGTGCCCGGCGCGCGCGTTACCGGCGCCGCTTTCGATCTTTCGACGGCGGACGGCGCCGCGTCGATCGTCTTCGCACATCCGGCCGTCGACGTCCTCGTCAACAACGTCGGCATCTTCGAACCCAAACCGTTTCTCGAGATCCCCGATGCGGATTGGTTTCGCTTCTTCGAAACCAACGTGATGAGCGGCGTCCGCCTGAGCCGTGCGTACCTGGGGCACATGCTCGCGCAGAATTGGGGCCGCATCTTGTTCGTCTCGAGCGAATCGGGCCTGCACATCCCGGCGGAGATGGTTCACTACGGCATGACCAAAGCCGCGCAGCTTGCCGTCGCGCGCGGCATCGCGGAAACCGTCGCCGGAACGAACGTCACGGTGAACAGCGTGCTTCCCGGCCCGACAAAATCCGAGGGCGTCGGCGCTTTTGTGAGCCAGATGGCGACGGCGCGCAACTCGAGCGAAGAAGAAGTCGAAAAGATGTTTTTCAAGAGCATTCGCCCGACTTCGCTGATCAAACGGTTCGCTACGGTCGATGAGGTCGCGAACATGATCGTCTACCTCGCCTCGCCGGCTGCTTCGGCGACGACCGGTGCGTCGGTGCGCGTCGACGGTGGCGTCGTCAAAACAATCGCATAAGATTAGGGGGAGTGCACATCGACCCGGCGTAGCCTCCCTCGGTGACCGGAAACGAGGTTTCAGCGGCGGCCGCGTCCGAGGATGCCGTCTCCGAACAGACGCATGCGCTGGCAATTCCGGAGCACGCGCACGCACTCGCACTACCGGAGCCGCAACGCAAACCGTACTCGCCGCCCGTCGCGACCGAGGAACCCGCTTCACAGGAACCCGCAGCCGCTGAACCCGCAGCGGACCAGCCCCCAGCGTCGCAGCTTGCAGCGGAAGAGCCCGCAGCGGAAGAACCCGCAGCAGAAGAACCCGCCGCGGTGTCGCAGCCGAAGGTTGGCGGACCGCGCATGGTCGGCTTCGATCCCTCGGTCGAGGAACGCAAGCAGCGCGCCGTGCAGCACTGGCAGCACGTCGCTGCATCGCGCGAGAGCGGCGAGACGCTGTACGGTAGCGTAACAACTGCCGTCAAAGGCGGCCTCCTCGTCGACATCGGCGGGGTACGGGGATTCTTGCCGGCTTCACAAACGCGCCTCGAGCCGGGAACCACGCTCGAGAGCATGGTGAAGACGAAGGTGCCGCTGCGCGTGATCGACGTCGATGAGAAGCGGCGGCGCGTCGTCGTATCGCAACGTCGCGCGCTCGACGACGTGCGCCGCGCAAAGCGAACCGAACTACTGCGCTCGCTCAAGGTCGGTCAACCGCACGACGGCGTCGTCGTGCGGCTCGCTCCGTTCGGCGCGTTCGTCGACATCGGCAGCGGCATCGAAGGGCTCATCCCGATGAGCGAGCTCGCGTTCGACCGCGTGGAGCGGGTCGAGGACGTACTGAAGCTCGGCGACCGCGTCCCCGTCACGATCCTTCGGATCGAAGAAGGCGGGCGCAAGATCGGATTGTCGCGCAAGAACGCGCTGCCCGATCCGTTACGGGATCATGCCGCGCTGCTGCGTCCGGGCACCGTCATCGAAGGCAAGGTCGTCGCCAAGGACCCGCGCCTGCAGGTCGAGATCGCCCCCGGCCTCGTCGGCAGCGTGCGCGAGAGCGACGCCGACCCGGCCCAGTACGAAATCGGCGAAGCGATCGAGGTCTCCGTGCGCTACGTCGATCGCCGCAACCGCCGCGTCGTCCTCACGACGATGCACGCCGCCGAGACCGTCGTCTCCCCGACAACATCCGGCTTCGCCCCCCTCGGCATCGAACTGCTGGCAAAGGGCCGAAGGTAAGCTTCCGTCGCGGCGGACTCCCGCCGCTGTCCACTCCCCCCGTGTGTTACACGGAGCTTGTCGCGAGAGGTCGCGTGTCACCTCGAGTTTGTCACGAAAGCTCGCGTTGTCATCCCGAGCTTGTCGAGGGGCCGCCGGGGGTTACGCTGCGGGCCGCCGGGGGTTACGCTGCGGCGGTCCTTCGACTGCGC
>PMHP01000162.1:10689-17091 GCA_003158195.1 Vulcanimicrobiota bacterium
TCCGCTCAGGATGACAAGCGCGAGCTTGTCGAGGGGGCGCTGGGGGTTACGCTGGAGCGAAATGCTATTCTGGCGGCTATTCAGGGTATTCTCACCCGGCTTTTATAACCTCGGATGGAGCGGGGACGTTTTGTGTGCAAGAATCACTCATAAAAGCACCTGGAGGTCGTCTTCCTTGAAGTCACTCGCACGCACCCTTCCTCGGCTCATTGCGGCGCTCGCGTTCGCCGCTTCCACGACGGCCGCGGTCGTCATCGGCGGCGCGGCGCAGGCCGGCTCGACGCCGGCAACGCCGTTTAATGCGGTACCGCAAGCGGCCGATGCCGCGGTCTTCGTCGGCGTCGGCGTCGGCGGCCCGCGCTATCCGCGCTGGCGGTGGGACGGCTACCGTCACTCGTGGGTCCGCTTCGGCTTCGGCTTCGGCAGCCCCGGATTCGTCGCCGGCGTCGGCTACTATGGCTACGCCCCGCCGGTCGGAGCGCCGTACTGGGTCCAGCCGGCCGTTTACTACCACCCGTATTGGGGATACCGCCCGTACTGGCATCCGTACTATCGCCCGTATTTTTACGGCCGGTATCACGGCGGATATTACGGCGGATATCGCGGCGGGTATCGCGGCGGCTGGCGCCGCTAAAGGCGAACGGGATGCGCGGTCCGCGTGCAGTACGCGGACCGCGCGCCCGATGTTGACGCAAACTTAACCGAGCCTGGCTGGCTTTACGCCTTTACTTCTATACGTAAACGTCCTTCGCCGCGTATGCTTAGCATCGGGCGGAGGATCGTTTGTGAATACACACGGGCGCGTTTTGCTTGTGCTAGGGGCTGTGGCGGTAGCGGCCGGATGTGGTTCCGGCACGACGGTGGTGGTGCCGCGCGTGAGCCCGCGGCCGGTGGGTTCGCACTCCGCCTCGGCGACGCCGACCGCGACGCCGAACGCCACGGTGACGTTGACGCCCGCGCAAGTCGCGGCGGCTCTGCAGAACGTCGAAACGAGCTATCAGAACTTGCCGCACGCGAGCCTGGTCACCGATCTGCAAACGCTGGCAACCCAGATGGTCTCGTCCGGGGCGTACCGCTCTGCCGTGGTCAATCCTGGCGGAATCTCGGCGAAGCTGCCCGACGGAACGCCGGTCCTCATCTTTGCCGACCGCGGTGAAGAGCTCGGCGGGGCAACCGCATCCGAACTGCAGCGCGCCTCATCCGCGCGTGGTCGCCTCGACCTACCGCTGAGCGCAGCAAATCCGCACGAGATCGCGTTCCTCGTAAACGAGACCGACACGACCGGCGCGTTCACGCCGACGCGTCAGTTTGCGTATGGAAACGCGTTTACGCAGAGCGGGTTCGGAGCGTCGACGGGGTACGGCGTCGACGCGGTCAGCGTGACGCTCGCCAACATCGCCTCACTCGGTATCGGGCACCCGTTCGACTTTCTCGCGATGGACACGCACGGAATAATCGGCAGCGATCCGGATAATCCGACGCTCGCGACGGGCATTTACTACGCGTGGCTCTCAGACACGCCGGCGAACGACCCGGCGACCATCGCTAAGTTCCAGTCCGACATCAAAGCGGGGAACCTCGTCAACGCGATCTATCTCACGGTGAACAAACAGACGGTCACAGCGGATCAGTTCGCCTTCACGCCGACGTTCTTGACCGAGTACACGAAATTCAATCCCGGGGCGATCTTCGACAATGGGTCGTGCTTTGGACAGAATCCATTGATCGCTGCAAACGTGCAGGCCACCATGCAAGCGGCCGGCGTCGGGCGCTACTTCGGGTGGACAAAAGAAGTCGACGGCAACGACTCCGACGAGACCGATGGGTTCATCCTCGACCGCATGCTCGGCGAGTTCGACCGCACCGCGAGCGGACAATCGATTCCTACCGGGCTCGCAGCCTACGCGAATCAGCACATGCCGCCGCAGCGGCCGTTTCCGCTCGACGACATCGACACGGTGATTGCCACCGAGACGCGCAACAGTCCAATCCAAACGCCGCAGTCCGAGCCCTATACGCAATCGGACAAACACTTTTCCATCAACGCGATGGCCCCGCCGATCGGCGACGGAACGCTGGCGCGGCTGGTCATCAGCGACTTCGGCGGCGAGAACGTAGCAAATCCGACGCTGCTGTATGGCTTGCCGTCGATCGCGGGAATGTACGTGACCGAGAGCCAGGCGAACGGAGCGCTCGTGATTTACGGCAGTTTCCCCGCAGCTTCGGGCGGAGTTCAAATCACCGACAGCTCCGGTACGTATCCGCTCGCCCCGACCGCGTGGAGTCCGACAGAGATCACGGTCACCCTACCGGCGAGTGGCAACGGTTCGGCTGGGCTCGTGCAGGTGTTATCGACGTTCAACGCCGCGACCGCGGTTGCGGGCAACCCTGTACCGCTCACACAGTGGAGTGGCCAGCTAGTCTACAACGAAACCGATCAGATCCCGGATCTCGGCGGCGACGAAGGCAGCGGCACCGGCACGTTACAAGTGACCTACAACCTCACTATCCGCGACGACGTCCATCCGACGGTCCCGCAGATCGACGCGTCCGCGGTGCCGCAGAATTTCACGTTCACCGAGCCTGAGGGCAACTCGAGCGCGACCGTGACGGCTTTCAACGGCACGTTCACGACGGTCGATGAGGGAACTCCCCCGCCCACGATGTACCACGCGACCTTCGCGCTTGCGCAGAACGCAGCGCCGATGCCTCCGGCGCCGCCGACCACGCAGGGTGCGCAGAACGGAACGTTCGCGCTTGGAGCGTATGGGGGACAACCGTCGCCCTGCAACAATGCGAGGGCCGGGGCTCAAGGGGAACCAGGTAACGTTTTCTGTCCTGTGGCGGCGTTCAATTCACTGGACACCGGAACGTGCAGCGACGACGACTCGGGCGCACTTTGCGGAAACGCGATCCTTTCGCCCTCGCTCAATTTTGGCTTACCGCCCGGCGTCGGACACGTCGGCGGCCAGCTCACCTTGACGATGGATCCGTCGACCTACGCGATCACCGTCACGTCGAATCAGGCGACGTTCATGAGCAGCCACTTCGACGGCCAGTCGTACGACCGAACCGCAACGGGTTCGATGACCGGCGCGTTTAACGCGCCGCTGAACGCGCCGACGAGCACCACGCCCGCTATCCAGCGACCTCGTCAAAGCCGTTACTGAGCCGTTAATTTTCCGCGGCGGTCAAAGCCGAACGTCCAGGGGTAGCACGCATAGTCGAAGAGTTCGTCATATTCGTAGCCGCCGTTTCGGTCGCGCTTTATGAAAACAAGGCGCCGAATCGCGCCAAAGCTCGTGAATTGTTGAGCGACTTGGTGGAGGACCGGCGCGGTGAAGAGCTCGTTGAGCTGCGGCGACAGCACCGAACGGGTTATCTTTCCCTTTTGCAGGCCCCAAGTAAAATTTTCGATGACCGAGCTGTAACGCGACGGCAAAGGCGTCCCGGTTCCACGCTCTGCGAGCGACCCTGGGTAGAGCGCAGTGAACAGCGGCACGAGCACGCCGCCCCAATCGAAGTCGCCGCCGCCGAGCGCAATGACGGCGTTGCGATCCCCAGGTACGAACATGTCGATCGATCCGTAACCCGGTATTCCACCGGGCCGCCCAAAGAGCGTCTTGTTCGAAAATCGCATCGAATCGAGGCCCAGGCCGTGCCCGTAGCGTTTCATTCCGTCGCGTTGCATTTGCTCGAACGTCTTCGGAGCGACGAGCGTGCCGTCAAAGAGCGCGATGTCGAAACGCGCGAGGTCGGCCGCCGTCGAGACGAGATCGCCGCTGCCGTACCACCACGACGGGTCGAATGCAACGAGGTCCGCTCCGCTCGGCGCTGCTAAGATCGTTCCGGGCGCGGCCCGGCCCTGGGCAGTCTGCTGCATGTGCGCCGGAGCGAAGATGTGCGCTTTCTCGTAAGCGCCGAGCGGCATTCCCGAAACGCGCTCGACGACGAGGCCGAGCAACGTGTACTCCGTATTGCTGTACGCACTGGACGAACCCGGTTCGAACGCTAGGGGCCGGTGCGAAATCGTTTCGACGATCTCGCGGGGAGTAACCGGCCGCGCGGTTTCGTTGTGCGCGACCGCGAGATCCCAAAAGTCGGGGATGCCGGAACTATGCGTCAGCAGCTCCTCGATCGTCACGTCGCCGGCGTGCGGCGCCCACGGAAGGTACCGGTTCAAGCGATCGCCGAGCCGCAGATGCCCACGTTCGACGAGTTGCAGGATCGCTACGGCGGTGAAAATTTTCGTAATCGACGCGATCCGGTACGCGGTGGTCGTGGACACGGGCCGGCCGCGTGCCGCGTCGGCGGCGCCGAGAAATTGTTGCGTCGTAAGGTTTCCGCCCTGGACGACTGCGATGGCAGCACCCGGCGTTCCGAGTGCCCCGCTGCGGACGTTTTCCGCGACGACCGTCTGCGCGGTCCGTACGGGCGCAAGGCCGCTTAGCGCCAGCAGACAAGCCAGCGGCAGGATTGAGATTGCCCGCGAATTCCGTCGCATTGGGGACACCTCTCAGCTGCTCGCGAACGCGAGCGACCGCGGGCCCGCCAGAAAATGTCGCGCGACGAGCGCAATCGGCAAACCGACGCAGAAGATATGAATGATGATGCCGATGATCGTCAGCTTCAGCGAGAACGGGTACTTGGCGGTCGCCGAGAGCCGGACGACGATTTGGTTCATGAAGAAGTACACGAACACGCCGTAGAGGGCTCCGCACAACACCGCGCGGTTCAAGAGGACCGGTAAAAACCGGCTTCCGATGACATAAGCGGTCGCTGCCCCGAGGGCGATCACGTATTCAAAAAACAGGCCGAGCGCCNNCCGAGCGCGGCGGTCGCAAGACCGCCGTGGAACGAACGCGCTCCGAGCGCTCCGCTCGCAATGAACTGCAGCAAGACGATCGGCTTGACCCCAAGGATCCCGTACACGATGAAAGCGGCCGTGATGTCGAGCGTTCCACACGCAAGGCAACCCCCGAGCACGGCCTCGACGGGCCGTCTGGGCGAAGAGATCGACATGCTCTGCTCCTCAAGCTGATAGGCGCACCCAGCCGAGGATCCGGGTCTTGGGGAACATTCGTGGCGTGTAGGTAGAGCCCTCGACGTCCCGAAAAGCAGCCCTTCAGAGATTCTGCCAGGCGAGGTCGAGATGACAACTTCAAGCGCAAACCAAAGCATCGAGACGCTGCTCAGCGAGGCGCGCCAGTTTCCTGCGCCGCCCGAGTTTGCCGCGCAAGCCAACGCTGGGCCGGAGATCTATGCGGAAGCGGACCGCGACTACGAAGCGTTTTGGGCGAGTTGGGCGCGCAAGCTCGAATGGACCCGGCCCTTCGAGAGCGTGCTCGAGTGGAAAGAGCCGTTTGCGCGCTGGTTCGGCGACGGCCAACTGAACGCGTCCGTCAACGCGCTCGACCGTCACGTGCGCGCGGGCCGCGGCGGCCGGATCGCCTACTATTTCGAGGGTGAGCTCGGCGACCGCCGCACGATTACCTACAGCGAACTCCTCGCCGAGGTTTGCGCTTTCGCGAACGGGTTGCGTAAGCTCGGCGTCAAGCGCGGCGAGNNGCGACGTGGTCGGGATCTACCTGCCGATGATCCCCGAGGTCGCCGTCGCCATGCTCGCCTGCGCGCGCATCGGCGTGGCCCATTCCGTCATCTTCGGCGGCTTCTCTCCCGACTCGATCCGGGATCGCGTTAACGATGCGGACTGCACCTTGCTGATCACCGCCGACGGCGGCTACCGGCGTGGCAAGAAGATTCCGCTCAAAGACAATTGCGATTCGGCGATGGTGCAGACGCCGGGCCTCAAACACTGCATCGTCTTCAAGCGGACCGGCGACGAGGTTCCGATGCACGCCGGGCGCGACCTGTGGTGGGACGACGTCATTGCCGGACAGCCGGCGACGTGCGAACCCGAGGCGACGGACGCCGAAGAGCTGCTCTTCATCCTGTACACGAGCGGCACGACGGCCAAACCGAAAGGCATCAAGCACACGACCGGCGGCTATCTCACGGGCGTCAGCACGACGCACAAACTCGTCTTCGACGTCAAGGACGACGACATTTACTGGTGCACGGCGGACATCGGCTGGGTGACGGGTCACTCGTACATCGTCTATGGGCCGCTCTGCAACGGCACGACGAGCATCCTGTACGAAGGAACGCCCGACTACCCCGACAAGGACCGCTTCTGGGAGATCGTCGAGCGCTACAAGGCCACGATACTCTACACCGCGCCGACGGCGATCCGCACGTTCATGAAATGGGGGGCGCAGTATCCCCAGCGCCACGATCTCTCGTCGCTGCGCTTGTTGGGCTCGGTCGGCGAGCCGATCAATCCCGAGGCGTGGATGTGGTATCACCGCGAGATCGGCAAGGAGCGCTGCCCCATCGTCGACA
>PMHP01000162.1:17134-17254 GCA_003158195.1 Vulcanimicrobiota bacterium
GCGGCATTTGGGGCGACGACGAACGGTACGTCTCCACCTACTGGTCGAAGTTCGAGCACATGTATCTCGCCGGCGATGGCTGCCGGCGCGACGCCGAGGGCAACTACTGGTTCATGGGCC
>PMHP01000192.1:0-11712 GCA_003158195.1 Vulcanimicrobiota bacterium
TGTTCGTAGTACGGAATCGGCGGCGGCGCCTCGGTTGCATAATCCGGGCTTGCCGGCGCATATTGCGCCTGCTGTCCATAGCCTGTCGTGATTTCCACGACTTGATTGGTGCCGTCCCAGTCAACCGTCGCACCGAGCGCCTGTGAAATGAAGCGCAGGGGCACGTAGGTGCTCGCGCCGACGATAAAGGGCGCCACGTCGATGGTCTCGGTCTGGCCGTTGACCGTCGCCTGGGTCGAACCGATCTGCAGCTCGACCGCGGCCCCACTGCCGGTCGTGGCCGTTATCGTGCCATTATCGTAAACGACGCTCGCGCCGAGCTGCTCGAAGACGCCGCNNCGCGCAGCGGAACGAAGACGCGGCCGTCCTGCAAGATCGGTGCGGGCTGGACGTTGACCTGGTTGCCGTTGATCTCGACGGCAACTTGGGCCGAAGCCGGCTGCGAGATGAATAAGAAGGCGGCAAGCGCCGAAGCGCCTACCGTTGCGTATCGGAAGAAAAAGTTAAATTGCATGCTGGACCCCTAATGACCGCGGCGACTCCCAAAACGGAATCGCGGTTCAGTCCCGTTCTACCCAACAACGCAAGGAACAGCCACTCGGTTCCTTTTGTGCGGCACACCCTCGGTCGTCACCGCGCCCGCCCCGGGGGTGGGCAGCACCTGCGCGGGGGTTCGGGACATCGGCCCCCAAGTAACCCACGTGCCCAAATTGACGTATGGGTCGTACCTCTGCATCGACGATCTGCTTTCGCTGCAACGGCCGCGGAGCGACCCGCCGCACCACGACGAGATGCTGTTTATCGTCATCCATCAGGTCTACGAACTGTGGTTTCGCCAGTTGCTCCACGAGATCGAGGCCGCGATGCGGAGCCTCGATGCCGACGATCTGCTGCGGGCCCAAAAGCACTTCCGCCGCATCCATACGATCCAACGGTTGCTCGAGCAGCAGGTCGACATTCTCGAAACGATGACGCCCCAGGAGTTCAACGCATTTCGCAGCCGGCTCGACCCGGCGAGCGGCTTTCAATCCGCGCAGTTCCGCGAAATCGAGTTCTTGTGCGGAGCGCAGAAAACCGCGTATCTTACGTTTCTCGAGCCGACCAGCGACGAGCGCGTCCGGCTCGAGCGGCGGCTCGCCGCACCGACGCTGTACGACGTACTCAAGGCATTGCTCGCACGGCGCGGTTACGCGACGCAGACGTCCGCCGATCTGGTCGCGAGCTACAAAACCATCTACGAGAATGCCGAGCAGCACTACGATCTCTACCTGTTGCTCGAAGATTTCATCGAGTTCGACGAGCGCTTCTTACTGTGGCGCGACCGGCACATCCGAATGGTCGAGCGCATGATCGGGATGAAACCCGGGACTGGCGGATCGCTCGGCGTCGCCTATCTCGAAAAGACGCTCTCGAAGAAATTCTTTCCCGAACTCTGGGCCGTCCGCACCGAACTCGGCAACGGCGCCGCGTACTGACCTTGTCACGCTGAGCCTGTCGAAGCGCAGACGGGATATGGCGATACTCCGTCGGCCCTTCGACTGCGCGCCTGCGGCGCTTCGCTCAGGGTGACAAAGATTACGGGGGCTTACGGCCAATGAAAGGCTCGCATGACGGCTGCAGCGCACCGCCACGAACAGGTTCCGCTGGACGAGCTCCGCCATACGGCGGCGCACGTGCTCGCCTACGCGGTGCAGGATCTGTTCCCGGATGCGAAGCCGACGATCGGGCCTGCGATCGCCGACGGGTTTTACTACGATTTCGATCGAGCGATCCCGTTTACGCCGGAAGATCTCGAACGGCTCGAGGTACGGATGCGCGAGATCATCGCGGCCGACTACGAGATGAATGGTGAACGCACGACGCGCGAAGGCGCGATCGAGCGCTTCAAAGGGAATCCCTACAAGGTCGAGCTAGCGCGCGAGATCCCGGAAGGGGAGCCGATCACGCTCTACACGATCGGCGCGTTTACCGATCTGTGCCGCGGCGGCCACGCGAAGACGACGGGCGCGATCGGCGCGGTGAAGCTGACGAGCGTCGCCGGAGCGTATTGGCGCGGGGACGAGAACAACCCGATGCTCCAGCGCATCTACGGGACGGCCTGGCACACCCAGACCGAACTCGACGCGTATCTGCTGCGCATCGAAGAAGCGCAGAAACGCGACCACCGCAAACTCGGCGCGGAGCTCGGACTCTTCACCGTCGAGGAAGACGCCGGCGGCGGCCTTATCTTTTGGCTGCCGAAGGGTACGATCGTGCGCGGCATCATCGAGAACTTCATCCGCGAAGGGCTCGCCGAGCGCGGTTACCAGCAGGTCGTCACGCCGCACATCCTCAGCGAACGGCTTTTCGAAATCTCGGGCCACTTGGAAAACTATGCGCACGGGATGTACGGCCCGCTGGAAGTCGAGGGCCAGCGCTTCCGGCTCAAGCCGATGAACTGCCCGGGCCACATCCTGATCTATCGCAGCGAAGGCCGCTCGTACCGCGATTTGCCGTTGCGTTACGCGGAGTTCGGTACGGTCTACCGCTTCGAACGTAGCGGCACGCTGCACGGCCTCACCCGCGTCCGCGGCTTCACCCAGGATGACGCGCACCTCTTTTGTACGCCCGAACAGTTGCAAAGCGAATACGAGCAGACCGCCGACGAGGCGATCCGGCTCGTCGCGGCGTTCGGTTTCGGCGACGTCGAGTACGTCCTTTCGACGCGAGATCCCGGCGTCCGCACGGATACCGACGAGATCGCCGAGGAAGCGATCCGCAAAGCGCTCGCATCGCGCAAGCTACCGTACAGCATCGACCCCGGCGGCGGCGCATTCTACGGCCCGAAACTCGACATCAACGTACACGACGCGATCGGCCGCGCGTGGCAGCTCGGTACGGTGCAAGTCGATTTCGTTCTCCCGCAACGGTTCGATTTGAAGTATCGCGGCAGCGACGGCGCCGACCACATGCCGGTGATGATTCACCGCGCGCTTGCGGGCTCGCTCGAGCGCTTCTTCGGCGTGCTGATCGAGCACTACGGCGGCGCGTTTCCCGCCTGGCTCGCGCCGGTGCAAGCGGTCGTCACGCCGATCTCCGAACACCAGCTGGAGTACGCGACCGCGGTACGCGACCGGCTGCGCGCTGCGGGGCTGCGCGCCGAGGTCGACACCTCGAACGAGAAGCTCGGCTACAAGATCCGCCACTGGAAAACACAGAAAGTACCCTACATCTTGGTGGCGGGGCGCAGCGAAGCCGAGGCCGGAACGATCGCACCAAACGAGCGGGGTAACGACGAGAAACGGCCGTCAATCCCCGTCGAGGCGTTCATCGACGAGCTGCGCGATCGCGTGGCGCGCAAGGTCTGATGCGCCCGGCATTCGCGCCGCCGGTCGTGGGCCTGGTGCTCGCGACGGCGCTTGCGCTCGCACCGCTCGGCACGGGTGCCGAGGTCCCACGTGGTTTCGCGGCTTTGGCCAAACAGTTCGTCAACGAGTCGGAGCGCCGCGATCCGCTGACCGCCGACGCGCTCGGCATCCACGCCTACGACGATTCGCTCGACGATTACTCGGCGAGCGGCGCCGCGAGACGCGTCGCATGGCTGCGCCGTTGGCACGGCTGGATCGTGCAGACGATGCGTGCGGGATCGCTCTCACCGGACGACGTCGCCGACGCCCACGAACTGCTGGACTCGATCGATCTCGAGCTTTTCGAAGATGCCACCACAAAGCCGATGCANNCGCCTCGGCCACGTCGCGAAACGGCTCGCGCTGATCGCGGCCGTCGTTGCCGCAGCCGAGGCCAACCTCGGTCGCCCAACCCGGGTCGCGACCTTGCAGGCGCTCGACGAAAACGACGGCAACGTCGCGATGTACGCGGGCCTGACGAGTGAAGCGAAGACGGCGTCGGTCGTAACGCAGCGGGCGATCGCGCGAACGCTGCCGCAGGCGCTCGCGAGCGTCCGCGCCTTCTCCGCGTACTTGCGCACGGCGCTGCTCCCGCGCTCGGACGGCAACCCGCGGGTCGGCGCGAAGGTCTTCGATCGCGAGCTGCTGCTTGCGAACGGCACGACGGAGCCCCGCGCCCAGCTCGTCGCCGACGCACAAGCGGATTTCGATCGGAACCGGGCGACGATGCTCGCGCTTGCGATTCCAATCGACCGCCAATTCTTTCCGAGCCGAAGCGCCGATGAAACCAAGTCGAACGCCGAGGACATCGTCGTGCGCCGCGTGCTAGATAAGCTGGCCGCGAACCATCCCGCCCGCGACACGATTTTTGCAACGGCGCGAGCCGATGTCGCTGGTTCCGAGGCGTTTCTCACGACGAACCCGGTTGTCGTCTTGCCGCGGCCTCCGACCCTTCACGTACGTCCGACACCCGATTTCATGGCGGGCTTTTCGGGGGCGAGCCTCGATCCCGCGGGGCCTTTCTCCCCGCTCGGCGGTTCGTACTATTACATCGACAAGATTCCCAAGACGTGGAAGCCCGCGCGAGTCGATTCATATCTGCGCGACTTTAACACCTACGAGATGCGCATTCTCTCGATTCACGAAGCGGTGCCCGGGCACTACGTGCAGTTCCGTTACAACGCGATGGTCCCCTCGATCGTTCGTCGCGCGTTTGCGAACGGCGCGTTCGCAGAAGGGTGGGCGGTGTACGGCGAAGGCATGATGCTCGACGCGGGCTACGGCAACAACGATCCGCGTCTACGCCTTTTCCAACTCAAGTGGCGATTGCGCGAAGAGGCTAACACGATTATCGACGCCGCTTTCCATACCGGCGACCTGAGCGAGGGCCGTTGCCGCGATCTGCTCGAACGCCAAGCTTATCAAGAGACGTCGGAGGCCGATACGAAATGGCACCGGCTCCAGCTCTCGCACGATCAACTGACGTCGTATTTCGTCGGCCTCGACGCGATCCGCCACGCGCAGGAAAGCGACCGCGCGCGGCTCGGTGGCGCCTTCGATCTCGCGCGCTTCAACGCCGCGCTGCTGGCGATGGGCAGCGTCGAGCCGCGCTTCATCGCCCGGTTGCTCCCCGAGTACGAAAGCGTACCGCCGCCCGCAACCGCGGAGCCTCAACCCGCCGCATCAGCCACGCCCTGACAAGCGTCGGCTAACTGCATCGCGAAGGGGAGCGCGTGCTTCTTTTGGGGATCGAAACGTCTTGCGACGACACCGCGACGGCCGTCGTCCGCGACGGACGCGACGTGCTCTCGAACGTCTCCACGAACCAAGATGCATTCCACGCGAAATTCGGCGGAATCGTCCCGGAGATCGCGAGCCGCCAGCATCTCGCGCTGCTGAGCGCCGCGGTCGCAGACGCGCTCGAGCGCGCCGGCGTCACGCTCGCCGAGCTGGACGGCATCGCCGTCACGGCCGGCCCCGGGCTGATCGGCAGCCTCGTGATCGGCGTCGCCTCAGCCAAAGCGCTGGCGTACGCGTCAGGGAAGCCGCTCTATGCGGTCAACCATCTGCACGGACACATCTTCGCGCCGTTCCTCGAACGCGACGCGGAGCCCGAGTATCCGTTTCTCGCGTTGCTCGTATCCGGCGGCCATTCGCAACTCGTGGACGTCGCGGGGCCGAACGATCTGCACGTGATCGGCCGCACGCGGGACGACGCCGCAGGCGAAGCGTTCGACAAGACCGCGCGCCTGCTCGGGCTCGGCTTCCCCGGCGGCCCGGCAATCGACCGGCTCGCGCGCGACGGCGATCCGCTCGCATTCTCGTTTCCGCGTCATCGCCCGGATGCGGACTCACTCGACATGTCCTTTTCGGGCATCAAAACGTCCGTGCGCTATTTCCTCGAAAGCGCTGCCGGCAAGGCGGCGCGCGCGGAAGACGTCGCCGCGTCATTTCAAGCTGCGCTCGTCGACGTATTGATCGATCGAGTCGACCGGGCGGCGGCCCGCGCCTCCTATTGTTCGGTCGTTTTGTCCGGCGGGGTAGCGGCGAACTCCGCCTTACAAGCAGCCTTGCGCGCCTGGGGGCATCGGACGAACACGCCGACGCACATCCCGCACCTGCGCTACTGCACCGACAACGCGGCGATGATTGCGGCGGCCGCCGACCGGCAGGGAAACCCTCTGTTGGCCGACGCGAGAGCGCTCTCAGCAGACCCGAACTTCGCCTTCGACCGAACGTCCGAGCCGGTTAAGAAAGCTTAACTTTTCCACAAAATCGCNNGAAGCGGCACTCGTTCGCGAGCCCTGCAAGTAACCAGGCTTCGCGTTACGGCCGGCAATATGCCCAGTGCCGAATCGCGGTCGCCACGACGTACCGCTCGAGCGACTGGAGCCGCACATCGAGCGACGAGCGTGGCTCGCCCGCTGCGATCCGCAGTGGTGCGCGAGCGTACACCTCGCCCCGGTCGACAGCGGCCCCGACGCGATGCACGGTTGCGCCCGCCCAGCTTTTCCCGGCCGCCAACGCATCGTCGAATGCATGCGCACCGCGGTACGCCGGGAGCGCCGAGCCGTCGGGCATCGTGACCACGTCAAGCGCGGGATCGAGCGGAAGAAATGCGGGGTGCAGGTTCAACGCATCGGGAAAGCGCGCGACGAACGACGCCGGCAGCACGTGCATCCAACCGAGCAGGAGTACGACGTCCGGCTCCGTCCGTGCGACGGCTTCGAGAACGCGCCGGTCGTACGCGGCGCGTGACTCGTCTTGGCGGTTCCAGGTAACGGTCGTGCCCGGCACGTTCCCTGCGGCGGCTCGCTCGAGCGCGAACGCTTCGGGGCGATTGGCGACGAGCGCCGCGATCTCGAGCGGCAAATCGCCTGCACGGGCCGCGTCGAGCACCGCCTGAAAATTACTGCCGCTGCCTGACGCAAGCACGGTCGCACGCCAGCGCCGGGCGCCGCGATCGAGATCGATCCATTCGACGACGCGTGCCCCGGCAGCGCGTTCGAAATAGGGAACGAGTTCGCTCGCAACCGCTGGGATCAAGGCTTGCCGGTAGCCAAGCTCGCGCAACGAAAACAGCGCCGCGCGCAACAGGTTTTTTCCCAGACCCGTGCCCCGCGCTCGATCGCTGACGCCGAACGGACCGAACACCCCGACGCCCGGTTTCTCCGACCAGCCCCGGAGCCAATGATAGTCCGGCTCGCGCGAATCGTAGGCTGCAAATGCGAGGGGACCGCTACGATCCTCGGCGATCCAAATGCCGCCGCTCGCGGCGTCGATCGAAGCAGTTCCGCCGAACTCGGCGTCGATCCATGCGAGGATGCGCTCGGGCGTGCGGTGTTCGCGTAGCGGCACGATTCCGGCACGATCGAGCGCTTCGAGTGCCCGATGCAGTTCCGGCTGCGCGAACTGCGAAGCATCGAGTTCGGCGGCGAGGTTTGCCCGGCGTTCGCTCAGGTGCGCCTCGTTACGAGCGCGCCGGGTGCACGACGACGCTCGGGTCTCCGTCACCGCGCCGCTCCACCCAGCCGACGACCGCGGCGGCCGGCCACGCACCGAGAGCTTTCTGTGCGTCGGCCAGCGGCACGATCAACGTGTAACCGACGCCCATGTTGAAAATGCGATAGCGTTCTTGTTCTCCGAGTTGGCCGCGCCGGACGAGTTCGGTAAGAAGCGGCGGTACCGTCCACCGCGACTGCTCGAAAACCGCCTTGCAGTTTTCGGGCAGCGTGCGCGGCACGTTTTCCAGCAAGCCGCCACCGGTGATGTGCGCCATCACCTTCACCTTCGCGACCCGCTCGATGGCTCGCACGGCGCTGTAGTACGAAGGATGTTCGGCCAAGAGCGCATCGAGATATGTCGCCTCCGCGCCGGCCGCGGCGAAGGGCGCAGGCCATTCGTCCTGCGCGATGAGCTCGCGCGCGAGCGAATAGCCGTTCGTATGAAGCCCGACGGCCGGCAAGCCCAGAATTGCATCGCCGGGCGCGACCTGCGCGGGGTCGGGCAAAGCGATCGCATCGACGATCCCGACGATCGTCCCGGCCAGATCGAATTCAGCGGGGCGGTANNGGCATCTCGGCGGTTTCGCCGCCGAGAAGCGCGCAGTCGTGCGCGCGACACGCGGCTTGCACGCCCGCGACGATCTCGCCCGCAACGTCGGGATCGAGCTTGCCCACCGCAAGGTAGTCGAGGAAAAACAGCGGGGTTGCGTTCACGACCAAAATGTCGTTGACGCAGTGATTGACGAGGTCCGCGCCGACGGTTCGGTAGCGCTGCGAATGCGCGGCGATCAGAATCTTCGTGCCGACGCCGTCGGTCGAACCGACGAGCAGCCGCCCCTTGTCGCCAGGTAATTGGAAGAGCCCGCTAAAGCCGCCGATGGCTCCCACTTGACTGGGATGTCGCCAGCCCGCGGTCACCGCGCGATAGCGATCGACGGCGGCATTGCCGGCTGTGATGTCGACGCCCGCGCGCGCGTACGGATCCGCGGACACACTGCGGTGCGGCCGCAGGGGGGGCTCCTTCGCCCGCAAAAGGTCCTCGTGATCGCTCATTTTCGAGTCAAGCCGTTCCACTCGCCGAAAGGTTCGTCATGCAAATCCACGTTACGTCGGGCGCTCCCGCTGTGCTGCGTGCGGGGGCCCTGGTGGTCCCTGTCTTTTCAGAGGGCCGCCTCGACGGGGCCGCGGAGGCGGTCGATGGCGAACTCGGCGGGGCACTTTCGGACCTGCTGACAAACGGTGAGATCAAGGGCAACGTGGGCGAAGTCGCCCTGCTCCACGCACCATCGCATGGGTTCAAACGCTTGCTGGCCGTCGGTATCGGTAAACGCGAGTACGGACCCGAGGCGCTTGCCCGCTACGCCGGGACGGCCGTGCGTCATCTGGGAAAACGGGGCGTCACCTCGATCGCGTTCGCTCTGCCGCTCGAGGCGCGCCACCACACGCGCGACGCCGCGGCTTTTATCGTTGAAGGTGCGCTCGGCGGCACGATCGATGCGACGACGTATCGCACCGAACCGGACAAACCGATCGCGCTCGAAAGTGTGACCCTTCTCGCAACCGCCGGCTCGCACGATTTCGACAAAGCTTCGCTGGAGAGCGGAGCCGAGCGGGGCCGAATTCTCGGCGAAGCGGTTAACTTCGCCCGGCTGCTCGCGCTGACGCCGGCCAACGACATGACGCCGACGCACATGGCCCGTGCCGCCGAAGACGTCGCGAAGAAATACGGTCTGAAGTTTCACGCACTCGACGAAGAGCAGATGGCGAAAAAGGGCATGGGCGCGATCCTCGGCGTTTCGCGCGGAAGCGACGAGCCCGCGCGCATGATCGTGCTCGAGTATCGCGGCGACCCCAGTTCGAAAGAGATGCTGGCATTCGTCGGCAAGGGACTAACCTTCGATTCCGGGGGCATCTCGATCAAACCAGCCGAGAACATGCACGAGATGAAGTACGACATGTGTGGTGGCGCGGGCGTGATCGCGGCGATGTCGGCAATCGCTCAGCTCAAGCCGAAGGCGAACATCATCGGCGTGGTTCCTTCGAGCGAGAACCTGCCCGGACCGCGCGCCGTCAAGCCCGGCGACATCTTGCGTGCAATGAACGGTAAGACGATCGAAGTGATCAACACCGATGCCGAGGGCCGGCTGATCCTCGCCGACGGGCTTTGCTATGCCCGCGAACTCGGCGCGACGCGGCTCGTCGATGCAGCGACGTTGACGGGCGCGATGGTCGTCGCGCTCGGGCATGCGGCGACCGGCACGATCTCCAACGCGGACGCGTTCCGCGATCACTTCCTCGCCCTGGCGAAGCACACGACCGAAAAGTACTGGCCGCTTCCGCTCTACGACGAGTTTTCGCAAACCGTCAAGAGCGAAATCGCGGACCTGCGAAATTCGACCGGCCGTCCGGCCGGCAGCCTTACGGCCGCGGCGTTCTTAAAAGCATTCGTCGACGATCTGCCGTGGATCCACCTCGACATCGCGGGGACGGCGTACACCGACGCCGAGACCCCGTACCTCGCGAAGGGGCCGACCGGGTATCCGGTACGCGCGTTCGTCGCGCTCGCCGAGGACGCGGCCAACGGCGCCCCGCGCACGAAAAACGGGGCCGCGAAAAAGGCCGCGGTTCGCTGACCTTCGCGCTTGCCGCAGCGCTCGCATTGGCTGCGCCTGCGTCCGCGCCCCAGAGACTCCTGCACACCTACGCTTCGGTGTCGATCTCACCGAACGGCAGCCGCGTCGTTGCAATCGAGAGCGACGAAGCCTCAGTCGAGGGAACTAAGGAGCGTCAGTTTCTGGTCATCCGTCCGGCCAACGGGGCAGCACCGAGGATCGTTAAGCTGCCCTGCGCCCCGGACCCGGATTGCGTTCCCTCGCAACCGGTTTGGTCGCCCGACAGCGCGCGCATCGTCTTCATCCTAAAGAGTCCGAAGACGAAGGCGCGAGCGCTCTACGCGGTCGGCGCTGCCGGGACGGGTCTACGCAAGCTTCTCGATTTCTTCGGCGACTTGAACGACCCGCGCTTCTCGCCGGGCGGCAGGCTTGCGATCCTCGCGACGGCCGGAGCGCACAAAGAGATCGGCGCCACCCAAGCGGGCGCGCCGATCGTCGGCGAGATCGGCGCGAGCACCGACGAGCAGCGCATTGCGCTTGTCGGACGAAACGGCGCGCTCAGTTGGGTCTCGCCGCCGGATCTGTTCGTCTACGAATACGATTGGAAGCCCGACGGCACCGGCTTTGTCGGAACCGCGGCGCACGGAAACGGCGACAACAATTGGTGGATCGCCCATCTCTACCGCTTCGACGGCGCGGCCGCGACCGACATCTACGCGCCCGCTTCGCGGCAGCAGCAGCTCGCCGCCCCGCGCGTCTCGCCCGACGGCACCACGGTCGCCTTCATCGGCGGGCTGATGAGTGATTTCGGCGCGACCGGCGGAGACGTCTATATCGTCCCGACTGCCGGTGGGGCGGCTAAGGACGTCACGCCGCAAATAAAAGGCTCGGCGTCGTCGCTGCGGTGGACGTGTGGCGACGGAATGCAACTCACGTTTACCGCGCTCGAGGGCGCGCGCTATGCCGTGCGCAAAATCGCCCCGCTTTCATCAAACACGCTGATCGCCGACTACACGCTCGGGGAGACCTTCGACGCGGATGTCACCGAAGCGTGCAAGGACCCCTCCCACGCCACGGCCTTCGTGCGTCAATCGTTCGAGGCGCCGCCCGAGATTTTTATCACGCGCGACTTGGATAAAGAACTGCGCAAGCCGCCGATCGTTCAATTGACGCATGCGAACGCAGGCATCCCGTCTGCGACGCGAGCGCAAAGCGTCACGTGGACGAACGGCGGCTTCACGGTGCAAGGCTGGTTACTCGCGCCGCTCGGTAACGATCCGAATGTTAAACACCCGATGGTAACGATCGTCCACGGCGGGCCGTCGGGAGCTTCGGTTCCGCGCTTCGTCGGCCGCGGCATGCAGCGCGATCTTCTGAACGAAGGCTACTACCTGTTCCTTCCGAATCCGCGCGGCAGCTTCGGCCAGGGCGAAGCATTCACGCTCGCCAACGTGAAGGATTTTGGTTACGGCGATCTGCGCGACGATCTTGCCGGAATCGATGCGGTAGAAGCCCTCACCGGCGGTGCGATCGACGACGAGAGGCTCGGCATCGCAGGTGGAAGTTATGGCGGGTTCATGACGATGTGGGCCGTCACCCAAACGAACCGCTTCAAAGCGGCGGTCGCAGGCGCCGGCATCAGTGATTGGATTTCGTATTACGGCGAAAACGGGATCGACGAGTGGATGATTCCGTTCTTCGGCGCATCGG
>PMHP01000192.1:11735-20786 GCA_003158195.1 Vulcanimicrobiota bacterium
GACGTGGAGTGCCCGGCGCCGCAGTCGCTCGAGTTCTGGCACGCCCTAGAAACGCTCGGCGTTCCGACGCAGCTCGTCATCTATCCGGGCGAAGGCCACCACGTGCGCGCGCCCGCGCACATCGCCGACATAACGCGCCGCACGGTCGCATGGTTCGATAAGTATCTAAAATGAATCGCGCCTACGGCGCTCTCGCCACGTCCCAGTCGAGATCTAAGAGTCCGCCCTGATAGTCGGGGAGTTCCCAGACCCAGATTCCGCGTTCGGCCGGGAGACGGCGCTCGGCACGAGTCTCCTGGGAGCGCTGGTCCGGAACCTCTCGATCGTGTTCGACGTCGACCGGGCTCCAGAAAAATTCGGGCTCCTTTGAGATCGTGAAGCCGGCGTCGAGGTACGCGGTCAAGTCGAGCGTGAACCGATACGTGGCGCAACGAACCTCGTTTGGAATGTGATCGTGCCAGGTGCGGTTCCCCTGGTCGTAGCCTTTGTAGATCTCGACGTCCATCCAAAATTTCTCGCCGGCTATCGGCGTGAAGCTGTAGGACAGCTCGGTCCCGCGTTCGTCGTAACGGCTCTGGGCTTCCGTATCGGCACCGTTCGGTTCACGGATCGTCAGGAAACGAACGAAACCATCGTTCTTCGTTCGGTATTGGATTTTATATGGGGTAACGCACCGGTTCCCGGACGCGAACGTCAGCTTCATGTAACGATGCGCCCGATTGTCGGTCACGACGGAACGCTCCGTCGTACCGTAACGCGCTTGGTACGGCTGATCGAGGGGGCAGGGAGACACTTCCAAACGCACGTCGATGAGATCGACTTCGTAAAATGCCGGATTGCCGACCGGGTGCAAAAGCGCTTCCCGCAGCGCCTTATAGCGATCGTCGCTCGAATCTTCGGGGCGGATAATCGTGAAGTGGTTCCCGGCCAGACCTTCGGCTTCGAGAAAGTCTCCCCGCGCCGAAGCCATCGGGACGACTGCATCCGACTCTCCCCAAAACGCCTGAAAGGCAATCGGGCAGGACGTGTCGGTGACGCTCGTTGCGTTTAAGACGTTGAGTTGAATGTATTTTCTCATGTCGGAGATCTCGGGGTTGAGTACGCGTAGCGTGCGCTCTTGAGGATTCGGATTGAGATTGAATGCGATCTTGCGAATCCCGCTGAATATGTCTGAGCCGAGATTGGGACATGCGAAAAGAACCACCGAACGAATCTTCGCGAGGTCCCGTGCCTCTTTCCCAAGCGTTTTCTGCATCAGGTAATTTTGAATGACGAGACCGCCCTGGCTGTGCCCGACCAGGATCCATCGCGGATAGTCGGCAAAACCTCTCTTCAGGAAGCCCCCGAACGCGCTTCCTAGATCTCGCAGTGCCGGAATTTTCTCCAGTGGGTTACTGTTGAACCATTCGGTCTCGTACGGGTAACAGTCGAAGGTGAAGTCGGCCTTCAACTGCTCGTCCGCTGCGAGCAAGTCGAGAAACGGCTTCCAGCATTTCTTCGTGTCGCTAAAACCATGGACGAATACGACCGCAGTCTTCATCGCAGCGCTCCGCAGATCGTGCTAATTTACAACGCGCGGGCCGGCGCTCAGCTCGAACATCGGCGGCCCGTTGTAGGTTTCCGGGTACTCGCCGGTAAGACAGCCCAAGCACATCTCGCCGCGCTTGCGGGCGACGGCCTTCAAGAGCCCCTCCTTGCTGAGGTAGCCGAGTGAATCGGCTCCGATCTTCGCACAGATCTCGGGGATCGTGTAATTCGCGGCGATGAGCTCGGCGTGGGTCGCCATGTCGACGCCGAGATAACAGGGGTGGATGATCGGCGGCGAGGTGATCCGGACGTGGACTTCGCGCGCGCCCGCGTCGCGCAGCAACTTGACGATGCGCGGCGTCGTCGTGCCGCGCACGATCGAATCGTCGACGACGATGACGCGCTGCCCCTCGAGCAACTCGACGATCGGATTGAACTTGAGCTGCACCCCACGCGCACGCAGACCTTGATCGGGGCTGATGAACGTCCGGCCGATGTAGCGGTTCTTTATCATCCCCTCGACGTACGGTAAGCCGGCCTCCTGCGCGTACCCGATGCCGCCCGGAACCGCCGAGTCCGGCACGGCCATCACGACGTCTGCTTCGACCGGATGCTCGCGCGCGAGCGCGCGGCCCATCTCCATGCGCGCGAGATAAATCTGCCGGCCACTCAGCTTGGAATCGGGCCGGGCGAAATAGATGTACTCGAACATGCAGAGCGCTTGGGGCTTCGGCTGGCGCGCCTTGTCGACGTGCAGTTCGCCATCGACCCAAACGATCTCGCCCGGCTCGAGCTCGCGAATGTATTGCGCGCCGACCGTCTCGAGGGCGCACGATTCCGAGGCGAACATGTAACCGCCGCCGGGAAAGCGCCCGTAACACAGCGGTCGCACGCCCCATGGGTCGCGAAACGCATAGAGCGCCTTCTCCGTCGACATAACGATCGAATAGGCGCCTTCGGCGCGCGACATGATGTAACGGATGCGGGCGATCATGTCCCCCCCCGGGGCCTGAATGAGCGCCTTAGCCAGCACCTCGGAATCGGAACTGGCCTGCAACACCGTCGAACTCGTGAGCGTGTCGCGCAGGTCGTCGGTATTGGTAAGGTTGCCGTTATGGGCGATCGTCACGTCGCCGAACTCGGCGCGTTCGAGCAGCGGTTGCGCGTTGACGACGACCGACGATCCGGTCGTCGAGTAGCGCGTGTGGCCGACGGCGATGTACCCGGTGAGGCTGCTGAGGATTTCCTCGTCGAAGATGCTCGAGATCAATCCCATCTCGCGATGGCAGACGATCGTCGCGCCGTCGGAGACCGCGATCCCGGCCGATTCTTGGCCACGGTGCTGCAGCGCGTACAAGCCGAAGTACGCAAGCCGGGCGACGTCGTTGCCCGGCGCGTAGATCCCCACGACTCCGCACGCTTCGTGTAGTGAATCCCCGGCGGGGAGCGGCGCTTCGGCATCGTAGGACCGTGCCATTACGGATAGGTTCTCCGCCCGCGGCCGAAACCCCGGGTTCTAAGCGTGGCTAGTCACGCCTGCGGCCGCCGAATATCTGCAAGAGCGCGAGGAAGATGTTGATCGCGTCGAGGTAGATCGAGGTCGCGAGCTCGATCGACGTCGCGCCGCTGTTGCCCGCTTTGATGCGAGCGAAATCGACGAGGACGAGAAGGGTGAAGACGCCGAGCGTTGCCCACGCGTAGACGCCCGGGTGCAAGAAGTGCGTAAACGCGGAGATCAAGCCGACGATCACGAGCGCGATCAACGCGCCGAACGCGATGCCCGAGAGCCGGCGATAGTCGAAACTCGTCAGATACACGATCGCGGCGAGGGTCAGCATCCCCAGACCCGTCGTCGAAGCCGCATCGACCACGACGCTCGAACCGTCGATGCGCGCGTAGCTTGCGACCACCGGACCGATTCCGATCCCTTCGCAGGCGGTGAACGCGTAGAACATCACCATCGAGAGGCCGGGGTTGCGGCGTGTCGCCGAGATTGCGATGAGGAACCCGAAACCGACGAGCATCGCAATCAGGGACAACCCGTAGGGGAAGCCCTGCGTCAGGTAACCGGTAACCGCGGAGACGAGGAACCCGGCGCCCGTAATACCGAGCACCTGGCCGAGCTGCGCGGACGTCGAAACGGCGGGCGCGCCGTAGCGCTGCTGTTGCTGGTACATATAGTTCTCAGTACCCCTCCGGCGGGGCCCGAGTTTCAGGGTCGAGCTTGGCGATATCCGTGCGATAGCTGAGCGAGACGCCCGAACCCATGCGGCGGGCCAGATCGTCGACGGCTGCGTACGCGTTGGTGCGGGCGCTCGGGACGTCGTTCCCAAGCGCGGTCACGGTCAGAACGCGCCCGCCGATTGCGTCGACGACCTCGCCCCGCGGCGACGATGCGCCCCAGAACGCGACGCGTCCCTCGGGGAGTGCGACGTTCGCGCTCAGGTCGCGCAGCGGCGTGCTCGAACGCGGATAGTCGCTGGTCGCGAGCACGACCCCGACGCAGGCGCCGCCGTCGAACGTTGCGGCGGCTTCGTCGAGCTCCCCATCGGCCGCGCTCTTGAGCAGCCGGGCAAAATCGCCGCGAACGCGCGGCACGAGCACCTGCGCTTCGGGGTCGCCGAAGCGAACGTTGAATTCAATGACGAAGGGACCGCTTGCCGTCCACATCAAGCCGCAGTACAAGACGCCGACGTAGCGTTCGCTCTCGGCGGCAAGCCCCCGCGTAACCGGTTCGAGCACACGCTCGCGCACGATCTCGTGCAGATCGTCCGGAAAGCCGTACGGCGGCGAATACGCTCCCATGCCGCCGGTATTGGGGCCGGTGTCGCCGTCGCCGGCACGTTTGTAATCGCACGCCGCGGCGATCGGCACGAAGCGCTTTCCGTCGCCGATTGCAAAGACACTGACTTCGCGTCCTTCGAGGCGCTCCTCGAGCAGCACGTCGCTCCCGCCTCCCGGAACGCCGCCCGGGCCGTACCACTCGCGCAAGACCGCAAGCGCGCTTGGCGCGTCGGGCGCGACGACGACGCCCTTGCCGGCAGCCAGACCGTCGGCCTTCACGACGCAGCCACCGCGCCAATCGGACAATACCTTCTCGGCGTTCGCCAGCGAATGGACGACGCGCGATCTGGCGGTCGGAATTCGCATACGTTCCATGAACCGCTTCGAGAAAATCTTGCTCGACTCGAGCCGGCCGATCGAGCGGTTCGGTCCGAAGGTCGCGATCTTCGCCTCGCGCAAGCGGTCCCCGACACCGGCGGCGATCGCGGTCTCCGGGCCGAGCACGACGAGATCGATCTTCTCCTCGAGCGCGCGTGCGACCAGCGCCTTCCCGTCGGTTGCGCCGATCGGCCAATTCGGACCGCGCGCTGCCGTGCCGGCGTTGCCCGGTGCCGCAAACATCGCGCTACACGATGGCGCCTGCGCGAGCCCCCACGAAAGCGCGTCCTCGCGCGCTCCATTGCCGACGACGAGGATACGCATCGTGCGGCGTTATTCCCACTCGACCGTTGCCGGTGGCTTAGACGTAATGTCGAAGGCGACGCGATTGACGCCGGCGACTTCGTTGACGATGCGCGTGCTGATGCGCTCGAGCAGCCCGTGCGGGAGGCGGGCCCAATCGGCCGTCATCCCGTCTTCGCTCGTGATCGCGCGAACCGCAACGAGGTTCGCGTACGTCCGCCCGTCGCCCATCACGCCGACGCTCTGCAGCGGCGTGAGCACGGCGAAATACTGCCACGGCTTCGGATCGAGTGCCGCTGCTTCAATTTCGTCGGTCACGATCTTGTCCGCGGCCCGCACGACCTCGAGCCGCTGCGCGGTGACTTCGCCGAGCACGCGCACGGCGAGCCCCGGGCCGGGGAAGGGTTGACGCTCGACGATCGCCGGCGGCAGGCCGAGCACGCGGCCGACTTCGCGGACCTCATCTTTGAAGAGCGAGCGCAGCGGTTCGACGAGCTCGAGCGCCATCGTCGCCGGCAAGCCGCCGACGTTGTGATGAGATTTGATCTTGTGACCCGCCTTCGAATCGGGTGTCTTCGATTCGATCACGTCCGGATAGAGCGTCCCTTGGACGAGGAACTGCACGCCGTCGAACTTACGTGATTCCTCCTCGAAGATCGCAATAAATTCGTGACCGATCCGGATGCGTTTCACTTCGGGATCGATCACGCCCGTAAGCTGCGCGAGAAACCGCTTCTGCGCGTCGACGCGCACGACGTTGAGATGGAGGACGTCGCGAAACGCCGCGACCACGGCATCGCCTTCGTTCGCGCGCAAGAGGCCGGTGTCCACAAAGATGCAGGTCAACTGCGAGCCGATCGCTCGCGCGACCAGGGTCGCGGCGACGGCCGAGTCGACCCCGCCTGAAAGCGCGCAGATCACCCGCCCGGCGCCGACACGTTCGCGGATTTGCGCGACGGTAGCATCGACGAAGGACTCCATCTGCCAGCTCGCCGGAATCCGAGCGATCTCGTGCAGAAAATTCGCGATGACGCGTTTGCCGATCTCGGTGTGTGCCACCTCGGGATGGAACTGCACCCCGAAGATCCGGCGTCGCTCGTCGCCCATCGCCGCAACCACACCGCTCGCGGTCCGGGCGATCGTTTGGAACGAGGGCGGCGGGGCGACCACCGTGTCGCCGTGCGACATCCAGGCCCGGCTGCGCTCAGGCGCCCCTTCGGTCAGCGGCGACTTGCCCACGATCTCAAGGGTTGCGGCGCCGAACTCGCGGTGCTGCGAGCGCACGAGTTCTCCGCCCAGATCCCGCGCGATCAGCTGCATCCCGTAACAGATGCCCAGCACCGGCACGCCCGAGACCAGGACCTGCGGATCGATTCCCAGCGCATCCGGAGCGAGCGTGCTCTCCGGACCTCCGGTCAGCACGATCGCGGCGGGCTCGCGCTTTGCGATCTCACTCCACGGCGCGTCGTGCGGCAGGATCTCGGAATAGACGTTCGCTTCGCGCACGCGCCGTGCGATCAGCTGACTATACTGTGCGCCGAAATCAAGGATCACGACCGTTGCCGGGCGCGTCCGCGCACCCGCTTCGCCGATGCTAGCCGTCACCATCGCAGACGTTCTTCCACTTAAATGGGGGGGTCCCCCCAAACCCCGGGCGCGGACTCCCGCGCCTCTCCACACACGAACCGCCGCGCGCGTTGTGACGCTTGACCCCGCGCCGACGCGCGTGCGCGCAGCACGCTGCGCGCGATTGCACTACGTAAGGATCTCTTCAAGCCGGTCGGCGTCGCGCGCGAGGACGACCTCGAAGGCGATCCGTTCTCCAACGGAGCGATCGGTGCCCCAGCGGTAGGCGCTGTACGGCGTGTAGCGGGTGCCGGGCGAGCCTGGGATGCGCAGCGAGACGTCGTAGACGACGAATGCTTTGGGCGGCCCCGCGACGATAATGCACTGCAGTGCAAACGGTCCGATGACGCCGGGCGGATTCGCTTCGCGCGCGGCGACGACAAAACGCTCACCAAGCTCGAACGCCGGCTCGAGCATCGATTCGGTTAACGTGGTCGCGATGTGACCGGCCTCTTCCATCCGCACCGGAATGGCGCCCGCGGCGATGAACTCGCGCGGCGGAAGCGCGCGCAGGCCGTCGAGGTTCGTTTGACGGCGCGTGTCTGTTCCGAGCAGCTCGAGTTCTCCCAGGATGGGCGACCAAAAGAAATTCAAGTTCACGCTCGGACCGAGCGCGTATTCCTCGATCCGCGCCGCTTGCAGACCGTCCCGTGTCACCATCCCGGCAGCGAGCAGTTTCGCCGCTTGCGCTTCGTATTCGGATGGCGAGGAGCACAGGAAAAACGCCCGTTCGAAGCTTACTGCCGCGTGCGCGGCCTTGACCATCGCGAGGCCGTCGATCTCCGCGGGCGATGCGAAGGTGCGCGGGTAGCGAATGCCCGCCTGCGCCAACAGCGCGTACTGGTTCGAGGCCTCGTCTCGTTCCTCGGCGCGCAGCAGGCGGCGATTTCCGAAGATCGGGACCTGCATCCCCGCTTCGATTTGGTCGTACGAGTACTGCTGGTGCAGGTACACTTCGAAGGAGCGGTTCGGCACGAACAGCACGCTCTGCGCGAGCATCCGTTCTTGCACCTCGGGGCGCAGAATGTCCGCAAACCTCTCGAGCTCGAGCGTCTCGTCGACGCAGCCGCGGGGCGGATCGGCGCGCTTGCGGTAGTAGCGCTCGTACGTTTTTTCGCGTCCGCGCTCGGTGACGACGAGGTTGCGCAGCCCGTAAGCATTTGCGCCGTACGCGACGTCGAGAGCGGAATGGCTTCCGATCGAGGCGAGGGTCAGCTCCGTGCGCCGGTAGCGGCGCAGGACCGGGCCGACGTCTATGACGCCGCCAAGTCTTGAGCCTGGCGCGAGCTCGCGTACTGCACGAGCAGGATCGTCCGGAGCCGCTCCGCCGCGGATTTCGTGTTCGACGTCTCGACCCGTTCGAGCAACCGGTATGCGTCGAGCAAGGTTGCCGGCAACGTCGTGTCGTGCGGGTACTGCTTCTGCCAATCCTCGATAGCCGAATCGACTTGCAGGGCGTCGGGCTCCATGTGCAAGCCCCAACCCTTGTCGAGATACTTGTTGATGCGCACGAGTTCGTTGTGTACGCCGATCGGCGAATATTTAAGGTTGCCGAAATATTCGTCGGCCGGAGCGGTTCGGGTCAGCCGCAGCTCGTGCGGTATCGCTTCGACGCGCGCGATCACGCGCAATTCGGGGGTGTGGTCGCGGCGGTACTTGATCGCGCGCGCAGCCGCGCGGTCGGCCTGGCTGAACCCGGGGTCGACGAGGGCGCTTGCCGCCAGAGCGAACATTTCTCCGTATTCGGGATCCGGGACACGCACGAGCGGCGTCAACGGGTCTGCGGCGTGCTGCAAGAGTGCGCTGCGGTACTCCGGGTCGTGCGTCAGGTTATACGCGCGAACGTCGGCCACGATCAAATGGACGAGCGCGTCCCCGTCGCCATGGAACGCCGTCGCATCCTCGAGCGCGTTGGTTTCGGCCTGCTGTGCGATGAGTTTGGGATCGTCGCCGAGCGGCGTCAGGCGCGCGATCAGCGCCAGCGCTTCAGTTTCGTGTTGAGCGTCGCCGTTCTTGGCCACGTAATTCGAGGCCTCGAGCACGTACCAGAGCGCGGCGTCGTTGTTCGTCAGGGGGTCGTAGTGCAGTTGCGTGGCGATGTCGACGGCGAGCTGCGCGACGTCGCCGTACTCGGGGTCGGTCGGCCGGAAGAGCGAGTACGCCCGGCCGGCATCGAAGACCGTCGACTCGTAGTACAACTCGCTCTCGAACGGCCAGCCCTTCGTCGTACCCTCGTCGTACGCTTTGCGCATCGTCTGATAGAGCGCCAAGGGGTCGGTTTCGATCGCGGCCGGGAGAGGGGCGGGCAGCGCGGCGACGACGGCGCTGCCGAGCAGCAAGGAGATCGCGAGCCTAGAGAAGTGCCGAATCATCGAGCACCGCGTGGAGGTTGTTCGAGAGGAGCGCGTTCTTGATCTCGCGGGCGATGCGCCG
>PMHP01000006.1 GCA_003158195.1 Vulcanimicrobiota bacterium
TTATGAAGTCATTGAGGCGTATTGGAGCCCGCTCGACAAAAACAAGACGACGGCGGCATCCGTCGCGAGCTGGCTGCTGACTACGATCTTTCGGCCGATCAACACGACAGCGTATTATCTGCCGGGAGTCCTCAAGTGGCCATCCGACATTGCGTTCATCCTCGGATTTGCCGTCCTTGGGGCGATCGCGTTCGGTTTTTCGATACTCGAAGTCGCGTACGCGCTAGCGGATCTCGCCAAGCAACCCGATCTCCTCGCCAAGCCTTCCTGNNCTGCCCCCATCACCGGAGAATTCAGACACTTTTGAAACGCGCGCTGGACGACGGAATCATGGAATCCGGGTACCTGGCTGCACTGGGTCGCCCGCTGGTTTCGGCAGAGCCTTCCCCAGCTCGTAACGTCGCTCATCGATCTGGCCACTGACCCAGTGAAACTCGTCGTGCCAGACGCGACGCAGCAGGTCTCTGGAAACGGCGGCTGAGAATTGACCCCTTTTCGGCGGTTGGGATTTGACCCCCATAAGGGTCACTTTGGTCGTTTTGGGAGACCGTCCTTTTCGACGGCGAGCCCTTTGCGCGACCGCAGTCGATAACTCTCGCCGATGAGTTCGAAGATGATCGCGTGATGCACAAGTCGATCGACGACGGCGCTTGCAGCGGTGACGTCAGGGAAGACCTGCGTCCAGTCAGGAAACGCGAGGTTTGTGGTGATGCCCAGACTGCCGCGTTCATAGCGGTTCGAAATTGCTTGGAAGAGTAAGTTCGTGGCTTCTCGTTCGAACGGAACGTATCCGAGTTCATCGATCATGATGAAGTCGTAGCGATCAAGTGAAGCAAGGCGAGGCTTGAGTCGATCTTCTCGTTTGGCGGCGATGAGCGACATCAACAATTCGGCTGCCGTCGTGAAAAGCACGCGATGTCCGTTGCTGCAAGCGGCGATGCCGATCGTTGAAAGCAGATGGGTTTTTCCGACGCCCGTCGGTCCGATGAAGATAACGTTCTGTCGCTCGCCGATGAACGTTGAGTCGAGCAACTCGATGAATCGCCGCTTCGGGAGATTCGGTTGAAGGGAGAAGTCGAACGCTTCGACGGTCTTGATAACGGGAAACTTGGCTGCCGTAATTCGCCTGCGCACGCCGTTCTCGTGGCGTTTACCGACTTCGAGCGCGGCGAGTTCGCCGAGATAGTTGAGCCGATCATCCTTGCCTTGCGCAAGCCGTTTGTATTCGGCAAGCATGGCGGGAAGACGCAGCGATCGCAGGTGCTCGTCGAGAAAATGCGTGTTCATATCGTCGCCTCAAGCAACATTTGCACGTCATACGCGTCGAGGTTGACGCTGGGCGCAGTCAAACCGCGTGAACCCGCGGGTAGTTGCAACGCCGGCACCTCGAGATAGGGATGCTGTTTTTGCTCAACGGCCAGCGCAATTGCCGCGGGATCGTCGGTACCGCGTTGACGTGTTACGATCACGGCGTTGATGAGTTCATCCATCGAGCAATGCTCGAGCAGGCGCATGACGCGCATGAATCGTTTGCCGGCATCAAGCGGATGATGTTCGACGTAGCCGTCGAGCAATTTGCGCAAAGCCGCGTCGAAGGAGCGTTGCCGAAACACTTCGGCACGTACGACGGCACGATGTTTGAACGAGAGCAGATCGACGAAGTGCAAAGGGTCTAAAACCGCGTCGTTACGGCCGTAAGAGCGCTTATGCTCAGCGACGTCGACCGTGTCGACGACGATGCGTACGCAATCGTGAAAGACTTCGAGAATTGCATCACGGTGAGCGAACCGAGATGGCACGGAATAGCGGTTGGTCTTGTGTCGTGCTTCGGCGAACTTGTTGATGCGGACGGCTTCTCGTACGCACGTTGCGGGCAATACCGAGGGCAACGCACGTAGCGCTATCCGTTCGCGTTCAAATCGTGCGCGGACCGACTCTTCCGATACCTTTCGGTCGAGATGGCTCGTGGCCAATGCCTCCAAACCGGCGTTAAGGTCGTCGAGATTTCCAAACTCCGGCATCGGGCGAAAGAACGTATCGTCTATCCAGCCATGCAAACCCTCGACGCCGCCTTTCTCGTTGCCTTTCGCGGGCGACGCGAACTCCATACGCATCGCTAAGCTTCCAGACAGCGCCGCATATTCGGCTGCGACTTCGCGATCACGGCCACGTAGGACGCGTTTTACCGCAGTCGACGCGTTGTCAAAAACGCCCTCGCGTGGTACACCGCCGAAGTGCACGCAAGACGAGAGAAGGCCGTCCATGAGCGCAGGACGATCTTCGCCGAAGTAGCAGCGAGCGAAGAACGCCGTGCTATAGCTCAAGCGCGCGACGAACAACTTGAGACCAACTTCTTTGCCCGCGATACGGNNAGCGGCGACATCTTTGAAGTCGAATTGCACCTGGTCGCCGGCTTCGTACACGAGACGCACGAACGCTTCGCTCGGAATCAACAGCTTGCGCCGAACTGCGACAAACTCGCGAGCCGACCGTTCGCTTACGGTAAAATCAGCATCGATCGTCTGCCGGATGTACTGCCGAATTCGCGTCGCCGTGATCTTCGGCGTTTCACGGAGCAGACTATCGACGAGGGCCGTGTGACACGTCATCGCGGCGGCTCTGCCGATCGGCTTCGCCATCGACG
>PMHP01000194.1:0-268 GCA_003158195.1 Vulcanimicrobiota bacterium
TGACTTGGCCGTCGCCCGCGATGGCAAGCTTGCCGTCGCGACGGACGGCGAGGATGGTCGTCGATCGGATTCGCATCGCGCTCTAATCCCGCACCAGCGTAAAGCGGCCCTTTCTCAGCGGTTCACGGCCATGCCGGAAAACTCGCCCACATGCTCGGCTCGCCACAGCGCGAGCTTCTCGAGCGCCCGTTCCGCCAGGCGCCCGCGACGCTCCCGTTTGTCCCGGATCGTCTTTCCGGGGAGTGGTGAAAAGAACGCCCAACTGACA
>PMHP01000194.1:275-5770 GCA_003158195.1 Vulcanimicrobiota bacterium
CTTCGACGTAGCCTTCGGCGCCCGTGATCTGTCCCGCAAACCACACGTGTTCCGTTCCATGCAGGCGTAGATCGGGCAGCAAATACCTAGGCGCGTCCACGAATGAATTGCGATGCATGACCCCCAAACGAATCCACTCGGCATGCGCGAGGCCCGGCAATTTCGCGAACGCCTCCCTTTGCGCGGGCCAGGTGAGCCGCGTTTGAAAGCCGACGAGGTTGTACGNNCGCGGATCGCGCAAGCCGACCGGTTTGAGGGGACCGTAGCGCAACGCGTCCTCGCCGCGCGCCGCCATCTCTTCGATGGGAAGGCACCCCTCGAAATACGGGATCTTGCCGCCGGCGGCGTCCAGCTCGAAATCCTTGGGGTCGTGCTTCGGCAGCTCGCGCAGGTCGCGTACGAAGGTCGCGTACTGTTCGCGATCGAGCGGAAGGTTGAGGTAATCGGCCCCGTCGCCCTTATCGTAGCGCGACTTCTCGTACATCTGGGAGAGATCGAGCGACTCCGTTGCGACGATGGGGGAGGCGGCATCGTAGTAGTGGAGCCGCGTAGGTCCTGCGGAGGAATCCGAATCCGGGAAGCTTGCGGCGAGCAACGCATCGATCGCCGCGGACAGCGGGTCCGACGGCAGCGGGCCGCACGCCACGATCGTCGGCTGCGCGGGATCGATCTCGCGAACTTCGCCGCGAACGATGCGGACGCGCGGATGCGCCGACAGGCGCGACTCGACGAGGTCCGAGAACCGCTCGCGATCGACCGCGAGCGCCCCGCCGGCCGGCACCGCGGCTTCCCGCGCGCTCGTGACGATCAGTGAGTCCATCCGCGCGAGTTCTTCTTTGAGCAGGCCGACGGCGTTCTCGAGCGCGGCGCCGCGTAGCGAATTGCTGCAAACGAGCTCCGCCAGCCGGTCGGTCTTGTGCGCGGGCCCGCGCTGCTGCGGACGCATCTCGCACAACTCGACGTCGAGGCCACGTTCGGCAGCCTGCCAGGCGGCCTCGCAACCGGCCAACCCCGCGCCGATGATGCGCAGGAACACCCTAGACCTCGACCGGTTCCGACTCCCGTTCGGCTGCGGCGCCGATCGCGCTCGTGTCGTGGGCCTTGTCACGCGAACACTCGAAGTGCAGCGCGCCGCGCTTCGACTTCACAGTGACGTAGGCGCCGCAGACGGGACAGGGCTCGGGGACGACGCGGTCCCAGGAGACGAAATCGCATGCCGGGTAGTTGGCGCACCCGTAGAACGTGCGGCCGCGGCGCGACTTGCGCTCGACGATTTTGCCCCCGTCCTTGGGGCAGATGGCGCCGGTCTCTTTGAGAATCGGCTTCGTCGTCTTGCACTCGGGGTAGCCCGTGCACGAGATGAACCGCCCGAAACGGCCGGTCTTGATGACCATCGCGCGCCCGCAATTCGGGCAGATTTCGTCGGTCGGCTCGTCCTTGAGTTCGACTTTCGGCAGTTTCTTTTCCGCCTCGGCGAGATCGCGCGCGAACGGATCGTAGAACTTGGTGAGCACGTCGACCCATTCCATTTTGTGCTCTTCGACCTGGTCGAGTTCGCTCTCGAGCTTGGCCGTATACGCAAGGTCCATGATGTCGGAGAAATGTTCGGCCAGCAGATCGTTGACCGCGATCCCGATGTCCGTCGGATGGAAGCGGCGCTCGATCTGCGTGACGTACTGCCGCGCCTGGATCGTCTCGACGATCGAGCTGTAGGTCGAAGGGCGGCCGATGCCGTTTTCCTCGAGCGCCTTGACCAAGGTCGCTTCGGTGAAACGCGGCGGCGGCTCGGTGAAGTGTTGCTTCGGTTCGAGCCCCACGCTCACCAGCGGATCGTTCGCTTCGAGGACCGGGAGGAGGGCGCGGGGCTTTGCGCCCTTGGCGCCGGACGCCTTGTCGGCGACCGAGTCCTCGTCCTTGCCTTCTTCATAGACCGCCGTGTAGCCGGCAAACTTCAAGACGCTTCCGGTGGCCCGGAACGTATATTTTGCCGTGCCGCGAACCGGCATCGCCGCGATGTCTACCGAGGTTTGATCGTACACGGCCGCGGCCATCTGGGAGGCGACGAAGCGCTCCCAAATGAGCGCGTAGAGCCGCAAGTCGTCGCGCTTGAGCACGCCCGAAAGCGACTCCGGCGTGCGCTCGACCGACGTCGGCCGAATCGCTTCGTGCGCATCCTGAGCGCCTTCCTTTACCTTGAACTGCTTGGTACCGCTGTGGTAGGCGGCCCCGTACGTCGACTCGATGTAGGCTTTTGCGGCAGCCTGCGCTTCCTCGGAGATGCGCGTCGAATCCGTGCGCATGTAGGTGATGAGGCCTTGGGTCCCTTCGGCACCGAGGTCGACGCCCTCGTAGAGCGCCTGCGCCGCCTGCATCGTCTTGCGCACGCGGAATTTCAACTTGCGTGAAGCCTCTTGCTGCAGGGTCGAGGTCGTGAACGGGGCGGACGCGTTGCGCCGTGTTTCGCGCTGCTTGACGCTCTGGACGCGGTAGCCGGCGTCGACGAGATCGGCCACGATTTGGTCGGCTCGGCCGCCATTATTGATCTCCGCCTTTTGGCCGTCGATCTCGGCCAATTCGGCGGCGAACGTCGCCGGCGAATCGAGCTTGTGGAACAGCCCGCCGATCGTCCAGTATTCGCGCGGATCGAAGGCTTTGATCTCGCGCTCGCGGTCGACGATCAGCTTCACCGCGACGGATTGCACCCGCCCGGCCGACAGGCCGCCGCGGACCTTGGACCACAAGAGCGGCGAGATCTTGTAGCCGACGAGCCGGTCCAAAATGCGCCGGGCCTGCTGCGCGTTGACGCGGTCCATATCGATCGCGTGAGCCGACTCGATCGCCTTGACGGCCGCGGCCTTGGTGATTTCGTGGAGCTCGATGCGCTTGGGATTCTCGAGTTTGAGGAGCTCGGCGAGGTGCCACGCGATCGCTTCGCCTTCGCGGTCGGGGTCGGTTGCGAGGAACACGTCGGAGGCCGCTTTCGCCGCGCTTTTGAGGTCTTTGATGACGTCGCCCTTACCTTTAATGGTGAGGTAGCGGGGCAGAAAACCGTGCTCGACGTCGACTCCCAGCGTGCTCTTGGGCAGGTCGCGGACGTGCCCGACGGAGGCCTTTACGACGTAGCGCGGCAGGTATCTCTTGATGGTTCGCGCCTTCGTCGGTGACTCGACGATGATCAGCGGCTTCTTCAAAACTCCTCGGTTCCGGGGCATCTGGGGCCTCGGCGCTTAGTATAGCGCCGTAGTCAAGCCTGGGCCAAAAACGTCCGAATCTTGCAAATATCGCGCACGCAGTATAAGATGCAACCAAAGACGTTGACAAAACGAACTGTGTTGACGCTTTCGCGCACATCGTTCCGCTGCAGCGGACGGGAGGAATCGTTGGAAGAACTCGAGCACGGCGAGGGTATGGCCGAGACCATGTCCGCACCCCGCAAAAAGGCTTCGCGCAAGAAGGGCGGACGTAAAAAGGCCGCCGCCAAAAAGGCCGCGCCGGCTGCCAAGAAGGCCGGTCGCAAGAAGAAAGCCGGGAGCAAGAAGAAAGCCGCTAAGAAGACCGGCGCCAAGAAGGGCGGACGCAAGAAGAAAGGCGGACGCAAGAAGGGCGCAGCCAAGAAGACCGGCGCCAAGAAGGGCGGTCGCAAGAAGAAGAGTGGTCCGAAGAAGGCCGCCAAGAAGAAAGGCGGACGCAAGAAGGGCCGCAAGAAAAAGAAGTAGCCCGCTTCCGTAAAGACCAAAAGAGCGATCGCAAGATCGCTCTTTTTCGTGTGCGCCGGGCGCTTTAGGCGATGGCGGTCGGAGCGGCCCCGGCGAGGTCCGGAGCGTTGCCGCCGTGCTCTTCGACCCAGTGGCACGCGGCCACGTGGCTGCCGCCGTAGCCGCGCAGCGCCGGAACCTCCACTTTGCAACGATCGAACGCGATCGGACAACGGGTGTGAAACCGGCACCCCGACGGTGGATTCACGGGCGAGGGAATGTCGCCGGTGAGAATGATTCGCTTGCGCCGCGCTTCGACCGCCGGGTCCGGGATCGGGATCGCCGAGAGCAGCGCCTGCGTGTACGGGTGGAGCGGGTTCTCGTAGAGGTCGTCGCGATCGGCGATCTCAATGATCTTGCCGACGTACATGACGGCGACGCGCGTCGAGATATGGCGCACGACCGAGAGATCGTGCGCGATGAACAGAAACGTCAAGCCGAACTGCGCCTGTAGATCCTGCAAGAGGTTGATTACCTGGGCTTGGATCGAGACGTCGAGCGCCGAGACCGGCTCGTCGGCAACGATGAATTTGGGGCTCACCGCGAGCGCCCGCGCGATCCCGATGCGCTGGCGCTGGCCGCCTGAGAACTCGTGCGGGTACCGGTTTGCGTGATACGGTTGCAGGCCGACGAGCCGCAACAGCTCCTGGACCCGGATCTCGGCATCTTTGCCCTTGGCGATTGCGTGAATGCGCAGCGGCTCGCCGATAATGTCGCCGACGGTCATCCGCGGATTGAGCGACGCATACGGATCCTGGAAAATGATCTGCATCGATTTGCGCAGTTTACGAACTTCTTCGCGGGAGAGTTCGTGGACGCTCTGGCCGTCGAAGATCACCTCGCCCTTGGTCGCCGGGAGCAGCCGCAACACGACCCGGCCGGCCGTCGTCTTCCCCGAGCCCGATTCACCCACAAGCCCGAGCGTCTCACCCGCGCGGATCGAGAAATCGACGCCATCGACCGCCTTGACGTCGCCGACGTGCCGCGAAAACACGCCCGCGCTTATCGGAAAGTACTTGTAAAGATCGCGAACCTCGAGCAGGTGCGCCGGCGCTCGCGCGCTTGCCGCAGCCCGCACGTTCACGCGGTCACCGTGGCCGGAACTTGGGGCACGCTGTCGACCTTGAGCGTGCGTTCGCCTTCGGTCCGCGCATCGTAGAGAAAACAGCGCGCGACGTGGCCGTCGCCGAAATCGTACAGCGGAACCGGGGTGTCGCAGATCGGCATGCGGTAGCGGCAGCGCGGCGCAAACGAGCACCCGGGCGGCAGCCGCAGCAGATTCGGTGGCTGACCCTCGATCGGCTCGAGACGCGTCTGCTCCTTGTCGTCCAGCCGCGGCAACGATGCGAGCAGTCCCAACGTGTACGGATGCTTTGGCTTCGCGAAGATCTGCTCCGCCGTGCCGTACTCGACCATGTTCCCGGCGTACATGACCAAGACGTACTTACAGGTCTCGGCGACGACGCCAAGATCGTGCGTGATCATGATGATTGCCGAGCCGAGCCGTCGCTGCATCTCGTTCATCAGCTCGAGTATCTGGGCCTGAATCGTGACGTCGAGCGCGGTCGTCNNGCTGACGCATCCCGCCCGAGAGTTGGTGCGGATACTCGCGGACCCGCTTCTCCGGCAGCGGCATGCGGACCAGTTTCAGCATGTCGATCGTCTTCTGGAGCGCGTCGCGCTTGCTCATCCGCAGATGAAGCTGGACCGATTCCGAAATCTGATCGCCGACGGTCAGCA
>PMHP01000194.1:5778-5953 GCA_003158195.1 Vulcanimicrobiota bacterium
CCTGGAAGATCATCGCGATGTCCTTGCCGCGAATCTTCCGCATCTCGGGTTCGCTCTTGGCCAAGAGGTTCTGTCCGCGCAGCGAAACCGTTCCGCCTTCGATGCGCCCGGGCGGGATCGGGATGAGGCGCATGAGCGTCAGCGCGTTGACCGATTTGCCGGAGCCGGATTCGCC
>PMHP01000014.1:0-13159 GCA_003158195.1 Vulcanimicrobiota bacterium
CCGACCGTCGCAAGATCCTGCTCGGCGCGCTCGTCCAAGAACGCATGATCCACGACGAGCCCATCAAGCTCTGGGTCGCGAAGCATCTGCCCGGCTTCCTCACCCGGCCGCAAGATCGCGCGCTCTTTGACCTCAGCGTGCCGGGAAGCGATCACGGCGCGCCGGAAGGCGACCAAAGCTCCTGACCGGCAGCGACCTGCTCAAACGATACGCTCGACGGCGCGCCGAAGCGGCGACGCCGCGCGCGGGCATCAGGCGCGGCATCCCGGCCCGCGTGACCTTCGCGACGTCGACCTCGCTGCTCGATTGGCTCACGCTACTCGCGACGCTCGTCGTCATCGGCTGCGGCGTCATCGCGATCGTCGCGCCGGCGACCGCGGCCGCGATCGTGCGCGCGCATCGGCCGGTCGCGATCGGCGTCGTTGTGCTCTGGGGCGTTCCGCTCGCGCGGTGGATCCTCGTCGGCGCCCTCACCGGAACACTGCGCGCGGCGGCGATGACCACGTTCAACGTCGTGCGCGCCGCCTACGGGTTCACCCTCGGCTACGCCCTCACCGCGGCGATCGCCGGCGTCGCGCATTTCGGCCACGGCCGGGACCGGCTTCTTCTCGAGCTCGCCGGCGGCTTTGCGGGCCTTCTGGCGTTCCGAACGCTCCTGCGAGGCACAGATGGGCTCCGGCTCTATCCGAAGCGCCCTGCGCGCCCGCTACGGGCCTTTTCGCTGTGGTTGGGAACGTCGACCGGCGCCCTCACCGAGCACGGCCATACCGCCGGGATCGCGCCGCAGCGCGAGGTCGCCCTGTCGGTCACGGACGCCGCGCAGAACGTCGTCATTCTCGGCGCGATCGGCTCCGGCAAAACGACCCGTGCCGTGAACCCGCTGCTCGTGCAGCTGCTCGCCCAAGATTGCGGCGGTCTCGTCTTCGACATCAAGGGCGATTTCGGCGGCACCGTCGCCGCGCTCGCGAGCGAAGCCGGGCGCGCGGTCCGCACGATCGGGCCGGGCCACGAGCGCATGAATCTGCTCGACGGTCTCACCCCCGAGGTCGCCGCGTCGTTCCTGAAATCGGCCTTTTTGCTGAGCGCCGGCCGCGGCGATCGGTTCTGGGTCGATACGGCCGCCGAGCTCTGCCGCAACGCCCTCGGCGTCCTGCGCTACCTGCCAGGCCGCTACGCGCTCGACGGTCTCTACCGGTATCTGTTCGAGCCGAAGACCCGCGAGGCGTGGGATTGCGAGGTCACGGACACCCTGCTTTCGCTCAGCCTCGACGCGCGCGATCGCGACGAGCGGCTCTTACGCAGCTACCTCGCCTATCACGAGGACGTCTTCGCGCATTTCGAACCCAAAGTGCAGTCGAACATCAACGCCCAGGTCGCCCAGGTGCTCTCGCCCTTCAATCACCCGGACCTCGTCGACGCGTTCTGCGTCGAAAGCGGAACGCAGGCGCGCATGGAAGCCGTGCTCGACGGCACGGTCTATCTCGTCGCCCTTCCGCTCGCGCTCTACGGCCTCGGCGCGAAAGCGGCGTACACGTTCATCAAGCTCCGGTTCTTCAACCTCATGCAGCGCCGGCGGCTCGAAAAGACCTGGAACCAAAGCCGCCCGGTCTTCTTCCTCTGCGATGAGTATCAGGAAATCGTGAGCTGCGCCAAGGACGGCGTATCGGACCTCAACTTCTGGGACAAGTCGCGGTCGAGCGGCTGCATCGGCGTCATATCGGCCCAAGGCGTAAGCTCGTTCTACGCCGCGATCGGCGACCGTGATCTGGCCGACACGGTGCTGCAAAATTTTCGGCAGACGATCTGCTTCCGCACCGAGGATCGCGCGACGATCGAGCGCATGAATTTTCTGCTCGGCGCCGTCGACGTTGCGAGGATCTCCGAAAACGTCGGCAGCTCGACGACGACGGGGCACGGCGGTTCCTCGAGCAGCGCCGGCTATGGGCTTTCGCTGCAGCGGCAAAACGTCATCACCCCGCAGCTTTTCCGGCAGCTCCGTCAGAACGACGCGCTCGCTCTGCTTTCTATCGGCGGCAATGCCTACGATGACGTGCTGACCATGCCCCCGGTGTTCGTCGAAGCAAAATCCTGACTCACGGGTTTGCTCATATTCTAGACGACCGTCGACGCTAAGGGCGGCGTTACCACTGCATCATATGCGCTCGCACGAAGGGACACCCGGACGCCCGGTCGACCTCCAACGACACCGACGAACCGTCCTGGCCGCAGAGCGCGAACCCAAACCCCTCAATCGAAGAGGTTTGCCCTTTTTTTGAGGCCAGGGCCGACGCCTTCCGACCAGGCAGAGTTTATATATATAAGCACGCGGGCGAAATGCGTTTCCGCGCCGCGGGCGAAATGCGTTTCCGCGCCGCGGGCAACAAAACCAAGCCCCGCGAACCGGCCTCCTAAGTGGCCGATGCCTCGCCAGGTCCACGCGTTCCCGCCAGCTCCGTCCAAGCCCAAAAAGCTGCGGGGCTGGCTACTCTCAATGCCGCGCAGCGTGCCAACCAGCGCGTCCGCAACATCCTCACAACACACTCGGCCGCCTCCCGCCGCATGCTGGAATCGAAAATCTCTGAAGCCGGCCGCGGCAACTTCCGAGTCGCCCCACGCGAACTCGGCCAAGAGATCAACAAAATGCTCGATCGCGGCGAACTCACGATCGCGCACGCGGCCAACAGCAATCTGCCCGACATCTTCACGCTGCCCGAAATCCCCGCGGCCGCGGTCAAAGCCCGCGTCGCGGAAATCCTACGCCTTTACGGCATCTTTAATCGCTACGCGAGCGCCACAGGCGACATTGGAAGGGCCGGAAACGAAGCCATCCGGCGCGTGTTCGCGGCCTCCCCCAATTACAAGATCATCTGCCAGCGTTGGGGAGACGTCGCCGCCTACGATGGCATCGAGCTCAACGAGCAATCCGACGGTCTCGTCCTCGCCACGATGCCCCTCTCTGGCCGACCCTCATCCGACGCCGTCGCCGTCGTCGAAATCAAAAACAAGCGCGAGTGGTACTACGCTCAACACGTTGACATCTGGAAGCTGATTCGGAATGCCTACCTGCTGGACGTCGTTGGAATCTTCTTTGCCCGCCGCATCGCAAGGCCCACATTCGGCTACACGTTCAAAAACGTCGGCGCTCTCGGCGTCGAGATGTTTGCCCAATTCGCCCCGGCAACGCTCGCAACCGAGCTTGCTCCAATTCGCCATAAGAACGGGCTCGGTTTCCATGACATCACTTTGCATGAGAACCCGCCTGCCTCTTTGCAAAAACGCGTCGACGCGCTCGCTCCGCGCATCCTCGTCGCCCGGGACCGCATGCAAAAAATCCGCCCGCTCGTTGAACCGTTCCTCGACGACCTCGCCAATCCCAGCGTCCGCGATCGGCGTCGCGACCAGATCTTCGATGAAATGCTCGAAGGAATCCGCGAGCACGATAAATCCGACGACGAGGAGAACGATGGCGACGACCCTGACGCGGCATCTGAGGCCGCGCGAGACTTCGCGCTCGAGGAAATGGTGGATGACATCATGGGCGACGACGATTTCTAATAAGGCCGCAGCACTCTGGGAGCAGCGTTCGACAGATGCGCAGCCGCGGCTCGTCCCGAAATGGAACCCTTTCGGGATGAATCGGCGCGCCAGGCACGAAGCGGCCCTGCGTGTCCCGTAAAGGCGTCCCAAAACGTAAGGCTGGAATTCCGCTCGACGAGCTGCTCGCGGCTCACCTCGCCGGCGACGATCGGCTCGCCGACCTCCAGGCACGTTACGAAGGCAACGTCGCGCCCGCGTCGATGATCACGCCAAAGTCGTCGACGAGCCAAAAACGTGCGAAATCGGTTCTAAAGAAAGCCCCAGGAGCGCGTTTCGCCCGACCGGATGACTCCCAGGTTCACCCAACGCCGAAGGCGCGCCTCATCGGGTATGCGCGGGTCTCGACGGACGAACAGACGACGAAGCTGCAGCTCGACGCGCTCGGGGGCGCCGGCTGCGCCGTCATTCACGAAGATTCGGTGTCGGGCGCTTCGCGATCGCGGCCGGGCCTGAACCGCGCGCTCGAGGATCTGGCCGCCGGCGACACGCTGGTCGTCTGGAGGCTCGACCGCCTCGGACGCTCGCTGCGAGACTTGCTCGATATTTCCGAGATGTTACGCGAGCGCGACGTTGCGCTGCGATCGCTGACCGACCACATCGACACGGGAACGGCCGCCGGCCGGATGCTCTACGCGGTGCTCGGCGCCGTCGCACAATTCGAGCGCGACGTGCTACGCGAGCGGACCGTGGCTGGGATGCGGGCCGCCAAGCGGCGAGGCGAGCACATCGGACGGCCGCTGGCGCTTACGAAAGCGCAGGTGCGTGAGGCTAAAACCATGCTGGATCGGGGAGAGAGTCCGGCGCACATCGCCCGCGTCTTTCGCGTCGGGCGTTCCACGCTCTACCGTGCGATTAGTTAACTGCGAATTCGCCGCTCGCCATCCAAAGCAACGACGACAGGCGCGCCAAGTCCATTCCCGAGCGCAATCGTCGTGTCGCTTTAGTCCATCTTTTTGCAATCATCGCAACGCGGGCGACCGGCCGTCCCAGAAGCCAGGTGTTCGGGCTTGATGTGCTTTCCCGCTGGGCAGTCTTTGTAGTTGTGGTAGACGTTACGCTCGGGTGGCTCCTCGGGTCGCGTCGTGTGGTACGGATCGCACTTGGTAGCCATTCTCATCACTCCGTTCAGGTCCGGATTTTTTATGGGGCGATCTTATCATCCAACTGCGAGGAACAGCCGAGCAGCACCGAGGACCGCCCGCGCCTCGTCTTCAGTGCCCTCGGTTAGGATTCGGATCGGTGAGCGGTCGTCGAGCTCGGGGTTGAGGCCCGTGAACCAGGCTTGAACGACGGACGGAAAATCGCGCGACCGAAGCATCAGGGCGACGATGTAAGGCCGCCGCAAGCGTTCTGTCGCCGGCGCGTCGCCGTCTGGATCACGGTCGGTGTTTAGAGCGCCGGCGAGATACGCCGCGAGTTTCTTCCCGAGAACCTCGCCAAGACCGTGCATGAGTTCGTCAAACGGCGCCGTGACCGCGGCGCGATCGGCGGCGAGCTCGGGTCGAGCGGCGGAAGCACTCCGAAGGTCCACAGGTCAACTTCTTCCGCCCTTAGCGGCGCTTCTTTGTTTTCAGAAGATCCGAGAGCGAATCGGCTCCCGTTTTCTTGAGCACCGTTCCCAGCGTTGTGTCGGACTGAAATCCCGAAAGGAAGTCTTCACCGTATTCTTTGCGCAGCGTCTTCACGAGCGTGTCGCTTCGCTTGCGATGGATTTCACCGTCTTCGTCTCGGTGGCGACCGTCTAGCCCGGGCTGCTTCGCCATTACGCGCTTCTCCTTAACACGAGCGCCGGATTTACTGAGCACTTGGCGCAAGGCACTGTTGACCTGCGCGGAATCTGAAAATCGCGCCGCGACGTCTGGGTCAAGCAGCACGACGTTTGTGCCCGCCGCGTAGGCCTTGACATGGCGTCCTCTTTGCGCTCCGCTGAAGTCGTATTCGGGACGCATGTCCCGGTCGTGGTTATCCAAGCTCTTCATATTTTCGACGTTCACCTGGCGTCGTCCGCCGTGCGCTGATGATGTGTATCCAGTCGGGTTCAGGCTCCGCGTAGATGACGACGAGGAGCTGACCGTTCTCAGATTTTCCGATGGTCACGAACCGGAGTTCGTCCCGTGAGTGATCGGGGTCCGGCATGTCCGCGTTGAGCGGATCGCCGAAGACCGTCCTCGCCTCAGCAAAACTGACGCCATGCTTCCGAAGATTCAGTTCGGCTTTCACGGGGTCCCATGTAAATCGGAGCACGATTGGCGCGAAGTACGCCTCCTTGGTCGTATCGGCCCCGTTTCCGATGCGCGGGGAGGGCCGGGATTCCGACACGATCACCCCGGAGCGGCCCCACGATCGCATCTCTGCTCGGCCTAGAAGGCCTGCGCCGGAGGGGTGTCGAGTCGGGACCGTCCCTTCGTTGCGCGGAGGCATGGGGTCGCCGGTTGCTGCGCCGTCTGGGGTCTCGCCGTTCACCGTCGGGCGCAGCCCTAGCGCGCGGTGCAAGACCGCCGGCCATGCCGGCGCCGAGCGTAGCGAGGGAAGCCTTGCGCCGAGTGCTACCGTCACGGGGCGGTGAACGGTGAGGGCCTTGCGGCGATCGTTGGCCGGAGCGCGATTTTAACGGGCCGAGGCTCGACCTCGGGCTACCTTCTTCTGCTGGCTGGTGGTGTGGCGTGTGGGCGGGTTAGGTAAGTTAATAAATAGTGTTACGGCTTGTTACGGAGTCGAAAGTGCGCCGGGAAGCCCGGTGAAATAAGGGTTCCTGGACATTGGGCGTGGGCGATACCACGAAGTTTTGTGGGCGATACCACGAAGCCAACGTGGGCGAAACCACGAATTATTGTGGGCGATACCACGCTAAGCATGGGCGATACCACGAAAGTAACAACCGGAGCGGCCTCTGCTTTCTAGGCGTGGGTGATACCACGAATTATAAAGCGTACTAGCGCCTTAGCGTACTAGCGTACTAGCGTACTGCCGTTGCAGTGTTTTAGATTAGGAGCACCAGAGCGTTGAGCCCCTCTAGCATTGGAACGTTCTAGCGTGTTAGAGTAACGGCGTGGTCACGCTCGCGATCGCCAACCAGAAGGGCGGCGTCGCAAAAACCAACCTAACGGGAAACCTCGGCGCAGAGTTCGCGGCAAGCGGTAAGCGCGTCGTGCTCGTCGACCTCGACCCTCAGGCAACTCTGACCACCTGGATCCTGGGCCGTACAATTGCCCCGGGGACCGCGGAGATTCTCTTGGGGGAAGAAGAGGGTGCGCGCGTCATAATCGACGCCCCGGCCTTTGGAGTGGGCCTGATCCCGGCTGTTCCGGATCGCTTGCGGATCGCTGAACGCACGATGTCCGCGCAGGTCGCTTCCGAACGGACCCTTGGGAAGGCGTTGCGCCAGCTCGAGGCAGACGTGATCTTGATCGATTGTCCGCCGTCGATGGGCGTTCTCACCGCGTCCGCGCTCGTTGCGGCGACGAGCGGCGTTATCATTCCGCTCGCTGCCGCCCCTGAAGCCCTCGATGGCTACGTGCAAGTAACCGCCAATCTTCAGCGATTGCGCGACGCGCTCGACCTGCCAATCACGATCGTCGCCGTGGTGCCAACCCGCTTCGATCACCGTCTGCGTATCGCGCGCGACGTTCTCGAAGCCGCGCGCGGTCTATGCAACGGCACCTTGACGTCACCAATACGCGAGAATGTCGCGCTGCGCGAACTCTTCGGGCATCGCCAGCCGATTAGAACCTATCGTCCTGACTCGAGCGGCGCTGCCGATTATGCAGCGGTCGCCGCGGAGGTGTCGCAACGTGTCCACTAAGAGCGCGATTGGCGATCTCGCCGGCATCATCGGCGGTCCCGTCGAGCCGCCACAGGCTGCCGCCGCGAAGGCAAAGCCACACGCACGTGCGGCCCGCGCAAAGTCGGCGCCCACTGCGCGACGTGTAGTCGATATCCAGCCTCGGCTGCTCGACGATCCCGAAGAGCAGTCCGACCGTATCACCGTGATCCTGCCCATTTCGCTGCTGACGCAAGTCGATGGTCGCGTCGCGACGCTGCGGAGGCAGAGAAAGGTTAGCGTGAGCGGCTATATCGAGGCAGCACTTCGAGAGCTGCTCGCAACCGGCGAACACGACGTTCAAGCGCTCGAACGCTATCGAATCACTGCCCGTCGTTCCGTGTCGAAAGTTCGCTGATGGAGCTCTTTGACATCGAAGAAATCAAACGCCGTGCGGCCGCTAACGCGAATGCGTCGCGCAACCCTATAGTCGACGGCGCGCCAGCGACGTCGAACGGCAACGCGCTGGCTCCGATCCGTCATCCGCAACAGGATTTCTTCCTCGCTCAGATATTCGACGCGCCGTTAAAAGACGACCAAGCGACCATGGAACACCCGATGTTCTCGCTCTCGAAGACGCCGGATCTCAAGATTCGCGTCTACGAGCACAACGGCAACACGATCACGATCACGCCGAGCGCCGCCGGGTTAGCCACGATCTGGGACAAGGACATTTTACTCTTCACGATCTCGTGTCTCGTTGAAGCGCAGAACCGTCGCCTCCCAATCGGCCGGACCGTACGCCTGCGCGCTCGCGATCTCTTGGTGTACTGTAACCGCGGAACGAGCGGCGCCGAATATGACGCGCTGGTGAAGGCGTTCGAGCGCCTTTCCGGCACGCGAATCAAGACCGATATCACGACGGGGAAGAAGAGGACCCGCCAGGGGTTCGGCTTGGTCGAGTCCTGGTCGATCGTCGAGCGCACGACGAGCAATCGCATGGCCTCGATCGAGCTGACACTCTCGGAATGGCTCTACAACGCGATCGTGGCGACCGAAGTCCTCACGTTGTCACGTGACTATTTCCGGCTCCGCAAGGGCCTCGAGCGCCGCCTCTACGAGCTCGCGCGCAAGCACTGCGGCCTTCAGGCGAAGTTCGCAATTGGGCTCGAGACGCTGCTGAAGAAGTCCGGGGCCATCTGCTCCGTTAGAGAGTTCCGGCGACAGGTCCGCGAGATTGCCGCGACCGGGGCGCTCCCTGATTACAGCATCACCTTTGACAGCAACAGGGATCTCGTGACGTTGTGGACCCGCGATGGCGGCAAACGGCTCCGGCGGATGATCCAAGAAGTTCGCGACCGCGGCATAACGACACTCGATGAAGTCGGCTCATGAGTCGTGAGAGTTATCGATGCATTGGCGTTCGCCGCAATCGATGTTGTTCGCCGAAGCGCGCACTCCTCACCGAAAAAGGCACATGAGCGATATCCCAATTTCTCGAACGACCCGGCCAACGCGCGCTGTTGTAATTGCCGCAATCATCTTTGCATGCGTTTACATCGCAGTTGACCTCAACAAGCTCTGGGCGCTTCGGTACGGCGCAGATACAGGCAATTTCCTCCAGTGGTTGGTCGGCGAAGCGTACGGCCGTGGTTCCTGGAACGGCGCGGAGTATCGTCCGCACCTCCAAGTGCACGATTCGTGGAGTCTGCTTGCGCTCGTACCGGTCCTTTGGGTCTTCCCTTACGCCCAGACCCTCCTCATAATTCAAGTGTGCGCGATCGCAGCAGGTGGTCCGGCACTCTGCTCGTTCGCGCGTGCTTGCGGCGCCAACTCGCGAGGGGCGGGAGCCGTTGGCATTGCGTATCTGCTGTCGCCATTCACGCAAGGTCTCGCGCAGGGTAATTTCATCGAAAACATTTTCGTGCCATCGCTCGCGTTCCTCGGTGCGATTGCAGCTCGTCGTCGTGCACTGTTAGGTACCTTGATGATAGCGCAAGTGCTGCTTGGGCTAAAAGAGGACGAGGCGCTTTTTCTCGTATGGTTCGGCATCGCCTGCGCCTTGTGGTGGGACCGTCGAATAGGATATTCGGTCGCCGCGCTGGCGACCGTGAACGGCCTCGCGTTTCTGATAGCGGAACACATACATGGCGCGCATCCGTCGATCCCTCAATACGGGCTCGTGATCGACGACCCGCTTTCAAAGTTAGGGTTCTTCGCAGCACTTCTCGGAGGGTTCGCGTTCGCCCCAATCGTGCTGGGCCGCACGCTCGTCCTAGCGACGCCGCTCGTTGCTGAGCTGATTCTCGCTCGCCCGTGGGCCTACCAGATAGTGCGAATAGGAACGCACTGGAGTGCCCCTCTCTTCGCAGCAACAGCCATCGCCGCGGCGTTTGTGATCGGAAGGCGCCCGGGATTTGCTACGCCGATGCTCATCTGCGCTACGCTCTGCGCACTGACGATCAACGATACGGCGCTGAAAATCGGGCGATGGCCGTACGTCGTCGATCGCGGGGCTTATTCAGCCGCTACAGAACTTCGCGTCAGTGCGCGGCGCGTTGTGCTACCGCGGCACGAAGAGGGGATTTATGCAGTCGCGGCTTCGAATCCGCGCGTTCTTCTCGCGCACTATCGTGCAGGTGAAGGCGGCTACTGTCCGGCGTACAACACAAATGCCCGAGCATTCTTTGCGTCAATCGGCGTTGGTAGCTGGCCCGCAGGTATCGCGCTGTGCGGTGGTGTCCCAGTTCCTACATTGGTTCCGACCACCCATCCCGAACGCTAGCCGGCGCCCGCCCTCCACGAGAGGGGGCCCGTTACGCCTGCCGACGAAGAGAAGCTGCCCCCAACCGGGAGCCAGCTCTTTGCGAGGTCGAAATTTTATGCGATTTGGACCGTCCTATTTTATGGCACTTGGCGTTTTAGCCTTGAGTGCATGTGCCGGCCCCACTCAAATCTTAAGTCCGGTGGAGCAAACCTCGGGTCTCTCCCGGGAGGGTGCGGTCGCAAACTTAGCGACCTACAAAGTAGCCTCCGCGACGTCGCCTAACATGCGCGACGTTCAAAGGTCGGAACCAAATCTTCCCGGCCTCCGAATTTTGAACCCGCAAGAATTGGCGGCGTTCAATCTTGCCCACCCGCGCAACCTTCCACTCCAGCTAGATAGTCGATTCGCGATGCCTGCATCTGCTTCCACAACCGTGCACAATAACGCCGGTTATGAGTATAATGAATATCCCGGTGGTGAAGAACTCGACGGTCTCTTAGCGAACAACTCCTTCTACGGGGGCTACCAGATTTACCAAGATCTATTTGCGCCTACGATGAAAGCCCCGCGGGGCTGCCTTGAGGCAAGTAATCAGTATTACAACGATTCACAATGGTTTGCGGTATACGATTTCTGCGACAATGGCGGTACATACGTTGTCGTCGAACAGGTGAACGCCTCATTCTACAGCAGATTTGTTCGAGAGTTGAATGGCAGCAGCGTCCAGCAAATAACTGACTACTCGATCTCGTACGGTCCGGGTCAGGCTCCAGCTGCAGCCGGAAAGTGTAATAAAACATCCCAGTGCGATGCCGTGGCGATATACAATTATGAAACGAACGCGTTCGACGTCCAGTGGTCGCGAATCGAGGGAGGCGCTGGGGCGTACGCTGAAGTAGGGTGGATAAACTTCGAGTACTATTTTTCAACTGGGTATTGCCCCACGATTCCAACGATGGAATCAACGGACATCGAAGTGTGGGAAGACGCGAAAGACGGATTCGTCGCGCCAAACAATTATAGCTTTGACAATGGTCAAGGCGTGTCCAATTCGTGTTTCCCAAGTCCCTACACGATTGATCCCGTGTCGCCAACGTCGTGGACAGTAAACGGCTAACGCTACCGAGGCCTGCCCCACTCAAGTGGCCCTCAAGCTTGGTCATTGCCACAGGTAATCGACATCGTGCAGCCTGCCTACGTCTCCCTCCAAGGCCTTCGCGATCCACCTGAGATGTTCGGCAAAAAGGCACCGTCGGGAATCGGGAAGAACTCTGGCGCACCCTAGCGGTCGAACCAAGATCGTCATCGGTCGTGGAAATCGCGCTCCGGCGCCTTCGCGCGTTCGCGTCGCGGTGACGGCTGCGCGCGCTCGATCAGCTTGAGTTCATCGAGCTGCTTTCCGAGCCGTTCCCGAAGCTGCGGATCGCGAGCGAGTGCTTTGAGGTCGCCCGGTATATCGATCGTGCGATGGTCGTCGAGCCCCCAGGTCCGGACCCGTAACTGGTGAAGGTCGCGCCATGTTTCGCCGGCGGCCGCCCGTCGCGCGTCGGCGGGCTTCCGAAGCCGCTCGATCTCGACGACGCGGCGCGAGATTCGGCGCGCGATGGTCGGCTGTTTGAGTCGGTCGAACACGGTCTTGAGGGACGCCCGCGCAACGGCGTCGGCAGCGATGGCCTCCTCGCGCTCTTTGCGGAGTTCGTTCCGGTTTCGCGCGTCGCCAATGGCCCTAAGAGCACCCTCCACGACGTTGCGTCGGCCGACCGTCTCGTCGTAGGCCGCAATCCGTTCCTCGACCCTAGTGAGCCGCTCTCGCGCTGCGAGCGCCGTTTGCGTCGCCTCGGCGAGCTCGCGCCCGCCGACCTCGCCCCGCGCGATCTCCCGCGCCGGCAGGTATCCGCTTTCCGGATCGTATCCAAGCGCCTTGCGCTCCGCGGAAGCGGCGTCGATTGCGGCGCCGGCCTCTCGCTCGGCGCGCTCTATGGCCGCTTTCACGTCCATTAACCGCACGATTGTCGCGTCGGAGGCGACGCGCTCTGGCGCCGGCGTCGGCAAACCCGGCGTAGCCCGCTCGAGCTGCGCACGCGATCGCTCGCGGGTTCGCATGCGCCCCTCGCGCTCGCGTTTGAGCTCGGCGAGGATCTCCGCGTCTCGTCCCTGCGCGTCGACGCTGAAGCCGCGATCGAGCGCCGCGGCCATCCCTTGACGCTTGAAGTCGTCGCTGCCCAAGAATCGCACTTGGCTCCAACCTTTGGCCGCCGCGACGTCGAGCATCGCCGCAATCACTTGCATGTTCGCCTCGGCCGTGATGATCCGGTCGCCGCGGTCGACGAAGCTGCCGCGCGCGTTCGAGAACCGTAAACCCTGGTCGGTCCGCTCCATGCGCCAGAACCGCGCGAGCGGACTGTCGGCCATTTCGCGATGGTACGCTTCGGAAAGCACCCGCGCGCGGTATTGCTGCCATTTCGACCGGTCGGGGGCCTCCATGCCGAACGCGGTCGGACGATCGGACCCCGGCCGCGCCCGCCCGCGCTCCGAAGTCCGCTCTGCCTCGCGAACGCTCTCGAGTTCACGCCGAGCCTCGCGAGCCGCGTCGGCCCGTCGGTTGTAGTCTTCGACCGCCCGCGTCTCGCGCAACCGCTCGGGCTCCATCCCTTTGCGTTCCATGGCCTCGACGTGCGGGCCGATGTGCCGCGTCGGCTCGCGGTCGATGCCCTGTTCCAAGAGGCTCCGGCGGTCGATGCGTTCAGCGACGCCGGCGCGCTCGAGCGCCCGGTTTGCCGCGAACTCCCACGCCTCGCGCAGACGTTCGGTCGAGCCGCGTTCCGTCGTCTGCAAGACGCGCTTCCCCGTCTCGAGATCCCGATCGCGCAGCATGACGTGCGCGTGCGGGTTTACGGCGTCTTCGCCCTTGTCGTGAATCGCCGCGACGTACGCCGCCCGGCCGCCGGTGACCAATTCACAAAAGTCGCGAACGAGCTCTCGACGGCCCGCCGCGTCGAGCTCGCGTGGCAATGCGACGACCAGCTTGTCGACGA